>DATGVJ010000147.1:0-2989 GCA_035300505.1 Xanthobacteraceae bacterium | reverse complement strand
TGACGCCTTCCATCGCGCGGATGAAATGTTTCACGCGACGATTGCGGAAGTCGCCGGATATCCCGGAATTTGGACGCTGATCCAGCAGGTGAAGGTAAACGTCGATCGCTATCGCCGGCTGACGCTGCCGCAGCAAGGACGGATCGCGCGCGTGATTGCGGAGCATGAGGCCATTCTGAGCGCCATCGCGGCTCACGATGCCTCAGGCGCAAGAACCGCAATGGAAATTCATCTCGAAAGTCTTCTCGACAATATCTCCGTCACTCAGAACATCAATCCGGAGTTTTTCGACACGCGAAGCTAGCAAAGGGATACGGTCGTAAAAAAAGCCGCGCAGCGGATATCGGATCGGACGAAGACAAAATGACAACACTCTTGGGAGGAGCATTCTGATGAAACGCCGAGATTTCATGAAGTTGAGCGCCGGTTTTGGGGCACTGGCGACTTTGACGCCGCTATCGCCTGTGCGCGCGCAAGCAAAAATGGTTTTCAAGGCGTCTGACGTTCAGCCCCCCGGCTATCCCACCGTGGTGGCGACCGAGAATCTAGGCAAGAAGCTCGAGGCCGCCACCAACGGGCGGCTCTCGGTCCAGATGTATCCGTCGATGCAGCTCGGCGGCGAGAAGGAGACCATCGAGCAGACGCAGATCGGCGCCATCCAGATGTTGCGTGTCAGCGTCGGATCCATGGGGCCGATCGTCGACGATATCAATGTCGTCAACATGCCGTTCCTGTTCAAGAGCACGGCGCATTCTGAAAAGATGATGGACGGGCCGATCGGTCAGGAGCTGCTCGATAAAATTACCGCGAACGCCAATGCCGGGCTGGTCGCGCTGTGCTGGATGAATTCCGGCGCACGCAGCCTCTACAATACCAAGAGGCCCATCAAATCGGTCGAAGACCTCAAGGGTCTGAAAATCCGCGTCATCGGCAACCCGATTTTCGTCGACATGATGAACGCCCTTGGCGGCAATGGCGTTGCGATGGGCTATGATCAGGTCTTCAGCGCGTTGCAGACCGGCGTGATCGACGGCGCCGAGAACAATCCGCCGAGCTATGTCTTCAGCAATCACTATACCGCGGCAAAATACTACTCCCTGACCGAACACCTGATCATTCCCGAAGTGCTGGTTTTCTCCAAGAAAGCATGGAGCGCGGTTTCGGCCGACGACCAGAGCCTGATCAAGAAGTTTGCCCGCGAGGCGCAAATGGAAGAACGCGAACTCTGGAAAAAGTACGAGCAGCAAGCGATGGAAAAGGCAAAAGCCGCAGGCTGTGAGATTGTTGAAATTGCCGACAAGGCGCCATTCCAGAATGCGGTCAAGCCGGTGTGGGACAAATACGGTCCGAAATACCAGGACATGATCAAACGCATTCAGGACATCGGCTGAAGCGTTTCGCGAAGGCTTGCGATGCCGCGCACGCGTCGCAGGCGCCCGCGATTGACCGGCAATAGGGAATCTTAAAGGAAATGGCCAGACTGTTTCGCCGAGCGATGGACTATCTCTACCTTGCTTGCGTCGTCGTCGGCTGCACTGCGCTGGTGTTGATTTCGGCAGTCATCCCGTGGGCGGTGTTCACGCGTTACGTGCTCAACAGCGCCGCGTCCTGGCCCGAGCCGCTCGCGGTGCTGCTGACCATCGTGCTCACCTTCATCGGCGCGGCCGCCGGATATCGGCTCAACCTGCACATGAACGTTTCCTACTTCGCGGACCAGTTGCCGGCCATATACCGCAGGCTGCTCGATCTCATCGTTCAGGTTCTGATGGCGCTGATCGCGGCCTTCATGATCGGCTGGGGCGGCCGGCTGGTCGAAGTGACCTGGCACAATACCATCGCGGATTTCCCGTTCCTGTCGGTCGGCGTCACCTACTTGCCGATTCCGGTCGGTGGGGTCTGCCTGCTGCTGTTCATCGTCGAGCGCATTTTCCTCGGGGCGCCCCCCGATCCGCTGTCTCGCACTTCCGAAGCTGTGCCGTTCGACTGATCCGGCAGGAGCCAAAGCATGGATATCTTCATTCTGCTCGCGACCATGCTGGTCTGCTTTCTCATCGGCATGCCGATCGCCTATTCGCTGGCGCTTGCGGCGATCGCCGGCGCCTGGTCGATCGGCATTCCGCTGGAAGCGGTGATGCTGAAAATCTCCGACGGCGTCAGCAAGGTAGCGATGCTGACGATCCCGTTTTTCGTGCTGGCGGGCGCGATCATGGCGGAAGGCGGCATGGCGCGCCGGCTGGTTGCGTTTGCCGACGTTCTGGTGGGATTTACCCGGGTGCGCGGCGGCCTTTCCATCGTCAACGTACTGGCGACGACCTTCCTGAGCGGCATTTCAGGTTCCGCCGTCGCGGATACCTCCGCGATCGGCTCGGTGATGATCCCGCAAATGGAAAAGGCCGGCTATCCACGGGTGTTCGCGACCAACCTCACCATCACCGCCTCGGTTCAGGCTTTGCTGGTGCCGCCGAGCCATAATGCGGTGCTGTATTCGCTGGCGACCGGCGGCACGATTTCGATCAGCGCCCTGTTCATGGCCGGTGTTTTCCCCGGGCTGCTGCTCGGCTTTTCGCTGATCATTCTTTGCCTGGCCATCGCCTACCGCGACAAGCATCCCCATGGCCAGACCGTGGCGGCAAAGGACGCGCTGAAGATCACGATCGATGCAGCCTGGGGCATGGTGACGCTGGTCATCATTCTCGGCGGTATTCTCGGCGGCATCTTCACTGCGATCGAAGCCGGCGCGGTCGCCTGCATCTGGGCGTTTTTCGTGACCATGTTCATCTACCGGGACTATCGCTGGCGCGACCTGCCCGTCCTGCTGCACCGCACGCTGCGCACCGTCGCAATGGTACTGACGCTGATCGCCTGCGCCTCGAGCGTCGGCTACATCATGGCGCTGACGCAAATGCCGGCGAAAATGACGGCGTTCTTTCTGTCGATATCCGACAACAAATACGTCATCCTGTTTCTGATCAACATCCTGCTGCTGGTG
>DATGVJ010000146.1:0-5236 GCA_035300505.1 Xanthobacteraceae bacterium | reverse complement strand
CGCTGTTGTGGCTTTGGCGGTAACATCCCTCGACCTCCGTGACGCCAATGCGGAGCACGTCACGCTGGTTCGTGCGGTCAAAGCCCCTTCTTTGGTTGACAACGTCAGGAAGACCCGCGTCATCGACGAACGGAAGGGCCTGTCCTTCGTCGAAAGGAAGGTTCTGCGCCTTGCCGAAATCAAGGCCCTGTCCTTCGTGGAGCGGGCGAGCCTGATTGGCCGCGAAGATATTTTACGGAACTTCAAGCGCGAGGATATTCTGCGAAATTTGAAGCGCGAGAAAATTCTGCGAAACTCCAAGCGCGAAGCGTTGATCAACGAACCCACCTAAATGGCGTCAAGATGGTGTCGCAGCTCAGGGGCACCAATCTTGTCGACGATTAGAGGGTCGCTTAACGTGTTGAAGCCAAGGCCGCCGAAGGGCGGCCTTGTACTTTTGCTTCTCGACGTTCGCAGCGTGACATTTGCTGCGTGACGCATTCTCGCGGCCGCCGGCATAGCTGCAAATTCATAGTGACGCGGCCGCCCAAATGGTATCGCCCAATCGATGCGTCATTCGCGAGGCCGTCGATACGCCGACTGACGTGGTTGCGCATGTGCGTGAACTGTTGAAAGCCGTAAACTGAAATCCGGGCATTCAACATTCGACCTCAACGGCGGACACGATCCGAGTATCTCGCAGCGATAGCAAGTCGAGAATAAACAAGTGTCGAATCCAGCCAAGTCCGCCGTCAGTGGCCAGCGTCTCAATTTCCTGTCCCAACTCTTCGACAATCTCCGAAGTCGTTCGCGTCCCATCGCTGAGGCGCAAAATCCGCGCCGTCACCTCATCGATGAAGAGCGGATCCCGCCGCTCGCCATTGGATCGTCCAAACGCCGCGATATGGCTCCGGCACGGCGTTGCAACAGCGGGGAGCGCCGCAATGGTTTGCGCGCCGAGGAACGCCGAGACATCGAAATCGAATTCTACAATATGCAGTTGGGGGTGCGTGACGGCCACCAAGTCAGGCAGAGTGTCCTCACGCATTGCCCAACGATTCAGGCGCAATCGGAAAAGCGGGTCAAAACCTTCCGGAACGGGAGTTTTGTCGGCCTCATCTTCCGTCGTTGCAATGGCAATCTCGATTTGGACTGCTTGGGTCAGCCGTTTGAGACTTGTGTCAACACCCGTCGTACAAGATTCAATCGCGTCCAACACTTGGCGCGCCCAAATGAGATCGGCTGTTTGTTCGGCGCAAGTCAACTGCGCGTGTTCAGGCCGATTGCTGATTTCAGCAAGCTCGATCGCCGCCAGATAAGTAAGCGGAAATCGAGCGCTCTGGCCGTTTGACAGCGCTCCTTCAGTTTGGCGGGTCTTGTTGGGCGGTCGCACACGCGCGACTGCGGATTCGAGGATGCGCTCCAGCCTAAGGGCAAAGGACATGTTGCTCTGCACATCGCATGCGAAGGCGCGGCCTCGCGCTCCGATCTCAGCAGCCGTCGTTGGGTCCTGCACGATTGCGGCCAACTGCTCGCTCAACGTTTCGACGTCGTTCACGTCTTCAATTGCGACACATCCATAGCCGTGCGGCAGTTGCCAATACGAAGGAAGCTTTCGAATGACTTCCGTCGAACCGACCAGGCAGGTTCCGGACATCAGCACCTCTCGCGGGATGATCGGAGCGTGAACTCCGATCGGAAAGTCCTGCTCGAGGCAGCACACCGCCAGGCAGCCGCGCAAGAATTCCGGCACTCGCCAGTGGGGTAGAAATGGAAGTTGGAGAATGCGGTCGCCGAGACCCAATTCGATTGCCTGCGAGCGAAATGCCTGTTCAACCGAAAACGGCCCATGCGCCAGTGCCACAAGACCGACTTCAGACCCGCGGCGCTTGAGCTGGTGCAATGCGGCGAGAAGCGTGAACGATCCCTTCCTTTCGCCGAGCTTGCCATACACGCCGAAATAAGGTCGGTTTGCATCAAACTCCCCCCACAGCAAATCGCGAGTCTCCGGGTCCTGCGCGATTTCGTCTCGTAATGTGGCAATGTCGAGCTTGGGCCCTTCGGGAGTAAACAAATCGGCCGACACTTCGAATCCGCCGCCCGGGACAATGTGCTTTGCCGCAACGCCACGTGCCATGGCGCGTTCCGCCACCGAACCGATGGTGACGACGAGTTCGGCCGAACGAAGCACGTGATCGTAGAGTTCCTCGAATTGCGGATGGTGCCAGAGGCGTCCGGCATCGCTTCCTGCCATGCGCGCGACGTGCGGCAGGCCAGTCATTTGCGCAACGAGGTGACCGGCCACGCCATAGGGCTCCAGGTAGTGCGAATAGATGACGTCAAACGGGCGCTCGCGATGTGCTCGCGCCGCAGTGGCTGCGAGCTTGGTCACGAACGGGCTGGCCATTGGGATGTGGGTCTGCGAGCGGTCCACGGGATCGGTCCAATGCAGCACCACCGAACCCGATTCATATGTCTCCTCGCAGCGCTTCCAATCTTCCGCGCGCATGTGCATCCGGTACGGCGCCCGCACCTCCTTCGCATTGGTGAAGACATGAACCTCATGGCCGCGCGCCGCGAGGCCATGCGCGCTCCAATAAGTCCGCATGCTGACGCCGCCCTGGATGGGCGGAAACTTCCCGATGACACAAACTCTCACAGGCGCACCTCGATCAGTGCGCTGTCTGCAAGTTCGCGAATAAGCTCATCGGATTCGGGCCCCAGGACGAACTCGGAGGGGACTGTCCAATCTTCAAGAACCGCAAGCAGATCGAAAACGACGGGAAGGATTTCGAACGTCTGCGGATGCTGTTCACCCGGCGGCAGGAAAATTGCGAGCAGTGTCTCACGCCTGATCGAGAGAGCGGCTCGCGCTGGATCTCGGCTTTGATCTTGGCTTTGATCCTGGCCTTGTGCTTCAAACACCGGCCGCACATCGTATTCGCAACTCAAGAGGATGATGCCGGGATGCCGCCGGATGGCGCCGCGCGCCGGACGCCCTGCCGGCGGTAATTCTTCGTCGACAGGTGATGGGGCGCGGGCCATGGCAAATGCAAACTCGCAGGCTGCGACATCTCGGAGATGCGGCGGCTCCGGGAGGCTTTCCTGCCAACGGGCGCGGAGGAATTCGTGGAACTGACGGGCGTTGGCGAGGCGACTGATATCGACCGGCGGAAAAGTCGCAGCAAAATCACGGACGATCCCGGCCCGGGCGTCCCCCAGCAACCGGAATGTCTGGGGAAATACCGATTGGATCTTGTCCATGCGCTTTTCGTGCGAAAAGCATGCCTCGAGGCGTAGCATCCCGGGATCAAATCCCGGTGGGGCCTGATCCGCAACCGCGGCACCGCTTGCGCCGTAGATGGCGCCGCTGCTCGTGAGATATTCGAGCAGGCTAACTTGCCGATCCAACAGCCGTTCGACCATGGGCATTTCCGATATGTTGACCGGCAATCCGGTTGCGGATGCGCTTAAGATCATCAAGGATTTCGTCGCCGGCATGCAGGCGGTCGTCGCGCTCAAGCACGATGGCATCGGGTGTCTGCCGGGCGAGCGTATTGTCGAGTAGATCGAGGGCGCCGTCCGGCACCGGATGGGAGTGGCTGTCGGCGAGGACGGGACGGTCCAGATAATTCTGGCTTACCGTGACGCCGCCCGCCAAGTGGACTTCCTTCACCAGGCCGGCCGGCAGGGCGTCCAGGAATTTGCAGGGATCGAAGCGATGATTCTGCGCATTCACATACAGGTTTTCAATGTCAAGCAGCAGTCCCGCGCCGGTCTCGCCGCAGATCAGATTGAGAAACGCGGCGTCCGACATTTCGGAATCCGGCCATTCGAACAGATAGGTGATATTCTCCAACAGGAATGGAACGGAAATCCGCGACTGGACTGTTCGGACTTTTGCAATGATCGATTCGGCTACCGCTTCCGTTTTGGGTACGGGCAGCAGGTTGGCAAGATCGCGGCCGGGCGCGCGCGTGAAGGCAAGATGCTCGCTATAGGCCGGAGCCTGGAGCCGCTCGACGATTGTCGCGACCTTGTCCAGATAGGCCAGGTCGAGCGGCACGTCGGTTCCGATCGACAGTCCGATGCCATGCGCCGTCATGGGTATCCGGCCGACCAGGTCGTAGATCGCCGAGGCCGTGAATTGGCCGCTGCTTAGGCAGTGATCGACGGTGATCTCGAGGACATCGAAATGCTGCAGGTTCTTGAGCGTCCACTCACCGATGGCCGCGCGATAACCGATGCCGACCGCAGGGCCGGGGTTCAGATTTGTGATGTCGATCATGCCCAGTGTCCCCGAATCTGAATATCCTTCGTCCTGTGTACTAAATTATTTCAATTGGAAAATATACTAGCGACTTGTTATGCGCAATCAGGACGTGGCTTCCTCCCGATTTACCGACCGTCATGACGCAAGGCTTATCGGCCGCATTGGGGATCAGGGTCCAGATCCCGTCCATATCCGGTTTTGACGCGTTCTAGAAGATGGGTGATTCAATCACCCCGGCCATGAGTTTCCGGAGAGGTCAGCCAAAGAAACAACCGGGTGACCCAATTGTAGAAACTGCAGTTGCCGGTGGGAGCGCGAAAATCACTCGATGATCTCGGTGGCGCCTGCGAGCACAATCTTTGGTATCGTAAGGCCCAGGGTTTTTGCGGTTTTAAGGTTGACGAGAAAATCAAACTTCATTGGCTCCTGGACAGGCAGTTCGCTCGGCTGCGCGCCCTTGAGGATGCGGCTTGCATAATTGCCAAGCTGCCTATAGGCCCAGGAGAGGCTGGGGCCATAACTCATCAGGCCGCCATCCTCGACATATTCACGCCATGGATAAATAGTGGGGAGACGGTGGCGCGCTGCGAGCGCGATGATTTGCGCGCGCCGAGGTGTGAAAAGAGGGTCGCCGTTGATCGAAAGTGCGCCTGCTCCCGCCTGAACTGCGGCGGCAAACACCTTTTCAAGATCGCTTTCAGTGCTGGCTTCAAGCCCAATCAGTTTGATGCCTAAACCGCGGCCCGCCTCAACCATGCCGTCCAGTTCAATTTTGGATATCATTCCCGAAGTCGACTTGGGATTGACAACTGCGGCAACTGTGCCGACCGTGGGCAACAGCCGGAGGAGCCATTCCAGGCGCTTCTCTCCCATTTCGGCCCCGCGCATGTTGACGCCGGTAGTATTGCCGCCCGGGGAGCTAAGGCTCGACGCAAGTCCAAGTTGGACCGGGTTTAAGCCGGAGATGAAGAGAATCGGAATGGT
>DATGVJ010000145.1:0-15157 GCA_035300505.1 Xanthobacteraceae bacterium | reverse complement strand
GCTAAGCAGTGTGTTCGCGTACCACTGTTTGGTGCTATCGCGCGCTACCTCCGAATAAGCGTCCTGGGGCTTGAGCGGATCGTCGATGACGATGAGGTTGCCGCCGCGGCCGGTGAGGGTGCCCCCGACCGAGGTCGAGAGCCGGTTTCCCCCGAGCGTGGTCGCGAACTCTAATTCACTGTCCTTGGCCGCGCTGATCCGGGTTTTGGGGAACAGGCGCTGATACAGGGCCGAGCGCATGAGCGCGCGGCAATCATTGGCGTGCTTGCGCGCGAGCCCTTCGGCATAGCTAACACAGATGATCCGCCTGCCCGGGTCATGGCCGAGGACGAAAGCAGGGAAGCTGACCGAACCGCAGATCGATTGTAATTGCTCACCCTGTATTTAGCAGGGGTTTGTCGTCGAGGGTCAATCGGACGGCCTGGAGAGCCCCGATGGTTCGGCGCCTTGCGGTTTCGAGGACGGATCGGATGTTGGCGTAGAGTTTGGCGCCCCATTCGGATCGGAAGCAGTTTGTAACCTTGCGAAATGTGACACAAGGCCTGATCGCCTGCTCTGAGCCGTTGTTGGTGGGTGGGATGGCGCGGTTCTTCATGAAGACGAACAGGTGTTGCCGGCATGCTTTGATGGTGGCCTGGAATTTTTTTCCCTCGGCATGGCTGGGCTTGATCCGGAGGAGCGCATCGAGGTCGGCATCCAGTTTGCGCGCGTAGTTTCGCAGTGTGCTGTCGGCCAGATTTGGCCGACGCCCGGCGATGCCGCAGGCGCGCTGGAGGAGTTCGTGAAACCGCGGTGCGAAGGTCGTATCGCCGGCATCGATTGCGTATTTGGCATCGCGGATAAGATGGGCGAGGCAGAACTGATGGTCGCGCTTGGCCCACCCCATCTGAGCACCGAACCGATCGGATATCCAGAAGTCCGGGCGGCAGTCGCCGAGGAATTCCGACACCACGACCTTGCTGCGGTTACGATGAGTGACAAAGCAGCAAGCATCGCCATGATGGAACACCCAGGTCCACCAGTTTCGCTTGCCGACACGCGCGCTGGTCTCGTCCGAGGCCAGAATGGTGCCGGCAAGAAGCGTGGCGCGGATGCGGCTGGTCTGCTTGGCGAAGGCTTCTTGGCTGTCGGCCAGCATCTTGACGAGCGCGCCTTCGCTGATTTCGACCCCGAGCAGATCGGAGAACAGACGAACAAGCCGCTCGAACGAAATCGCATGGGTCACGCGCAGATAGATCGCAAACGCGCGCAGGTTCGGGCCGAACGGCGAGCCGGGTTCAAGCCCGGCCGGCGGCGTGGCCTTGAATGGCTTGTCGCAGCACGGGCACATGCCGCCCAGCAACGTGACACGTATCACGTCAGGTTTGATCTCAGGAAGCTCTATGCGATCGTAGGCATGAACCGCTGTCTGTTCGACGCCCGAGACATCGGTCTGACAATGCTGGCAGACCGATGCCGCAACATCGCAACGCCGGGTAGGGTGCGGATGCAATTCCCGATGCGCCCCGGCGTGCGGCTTGCCCTTGGGCTTGCGTTGCTCTCCTTCGCTTCCCTTCTGTCCGCGCGACGGGGGTGTGCTCGAATTATCCGGTTTCTTCGGCGGCAGATTAAGCTTGGCGCGCAGCTCCGCGTTCTCGGCCCGAAGCGCCGGATTCTCGGCCCGAAACGCAGTGTTATCAGCCTCCAAAATCTCCAAACGCGCCGTCAGGTCATTCAGGCGTTCAATCAACGCCAGAATCAGCGCGTCTTTCCCGGCGCTATCGAGAAGGGTCAAATCAGGCGGCGGAGTCATCCATGTGTGGACTCATATTCGCAGCTACAAAGCCAGAGCCTTCTTGACCACCGAGTCAATTTGCCGCACGCTTTTACCGCGCCCCTACACCATAGGGGCGTGAGCAATTACTCTGCACGATCCAACCACCGCCAGACCGCACTGCTAAAGCAGTGCGGTGCTAAATAACTACGTCCGGAGCCGTTGACGGGGATATCAGATCCTACGAAACAATCGTTGCTACGATTTCCGCGAGATCAGGTCCTGTAGGGCGCAATAGCGGCGGCGCGCGTTCGGTGCGCCAAAGCGTATTGCGCTACACGAGTTCTGCGGCGCAATGCACCGGATTCCGAATCAATGCGCCTGCCGTCGCGTCGCGACCAGGGCCTCGTTGACGGCATTGCGGATCAGGCCAAGCGAGAACGGCTTGGCGATGACGTCGTGGATGAGCGCATCGAGGCCTGCGGCCCGCTCGCGTTGATCCGCATAGCCTGTCATGAGCAGGATGCCCAAGTCCGGGTGTTCGCGGCCGGCGGCAAGCGCCAGAGCGATACCGTCCATGACCGGCATGCGGATGTCGGTCAACAGCAGTTCAAACCTGCTGTCTTCGCGCCCCAATAGGTCGAGCGCCTCCGCGCCATCGTTTGCGGTTACGATGTCATGGCCGTCGAGCGCAAGCGCGCGGGCGACAAGCGATCGAAGATTTTCTTCGTCTTCTGCGATCAGGATGCGCGCCATGCTGCAGCCCTCAATTCAGTCCGGCAACCAAGTCGTGCCGATTGCGGAAACGTACGACCACCCGATGCGTTTCCGGTGGCGGAGCCGCAAGCCGGGAGCGGAACGGCAGCCTCTCGCCAGGGTCGAGCGTGGGCTTGGGCGCTGCCGCGGTCCAATTGTAGATTTCAAGGCCGCGCTGGTCGCGCACCGAGAACAAGAGGCGAGCCACATTGATTCTTCGCGATGTCGAATTGACGATCGAGCCTTCGACAACCAATAGCCCAGTGCCGTCTTGCAGATTGCTTGTAGTTTGCACGTCGGCGAATTCGAGGCCGCGCAGATTGACGGGCAATCCGACCGCCGCATAGAGCGCTGCGGTCTGGGGCAGCACGCGGACGACTTCCGTGCGCCACCAGACAAGCGCCGTATGGACCACAATGAGAACGACGATCGACAGAAAGAGACCGATATTCTGGCGCCAACTGTGTTTTGGTTTTTTGCTGTTTGAACGCGCGACGGTGACTGGTTTGGCGACGTGACGTGGTCGCACTGCGTTCTCCCGCGGTTGAACCACAGGTTCTGGCTGCGCCGGCGCATTCGCGTCTGCGGATACCACCGCATCTTTGGCATGTGCTAATTCGCTCAGGTCCAGGTCTCGAACAGCGGCGGCTGCAGTAACTCTGCCGCGGGACTTATCCGATGCGGTCGGCCGCCACTCGGTTGCGTCGATGTCGACCGCGATGGACGGCGCTTGTTGAAGCGGCAGGTCCGCATTGGTGGCTTCGATCACGGAATTCTCCGGCGAATGCACGCGCGGCTCTTCAACGAGCGGTTCCGGGGGAAGACCGAGTTCGACGCGATGAATTTTGGCGATGGCTCCAAGCGCCGTCATGTTGGCGGCGAACCACTCGTGGCCGCATTTTACGCAACGCACTGAACGACCGGTCAGGCCAAATGAGCAGGGCTCGATCTCATAGGAGGTCGTGCAATTGTTGCAGGTGATCAGCATGGGCGTTTCCGCGAAAATGAACTTGGTCGAGAACCCTACCAAGGGTTCGTTAACGGATCGGAAACCATAAGCGAAGGTTTGGAACGTTCGGACACAACTGCCATAGGTGATGAGCGCGTCGCAGGCGCACTGCAGTGCGACACTCAGCACGTCATGCTGCGCTGCGCCCCGGACACGTGCGCGTGCGGAGAAACCCCACCTCGGCCTCGCTTTCGCCGCAAAAATATCACATATTCAACGGCTTAGGGACGTGGGGCACTTTATCACGATAGCCGCGTGATTGATCCGTCGTTGGTCGGGGCCAATGTGGGCTCAGTGCGAATTGGGGCAGATTCGCAAGGCTTTACGCTGCTATAACGGAA
This sequence comes from Xanthobacteraceae bacterium, assembly GCA_035300505.1. GTDB lineage: Bacteria > Pseudomonadota > Alphaproteobacteria > Rhizobiales > Xanthobacteraceae > VAZQ01. The sequence goes on along the minus strand of DATGVJ010000145.1, from coordinate 11,298 downwards.
CAGGGGGCCTCGCTCACAGGCCGCGGAGAGGCACGTGGTTCGATTCGAGAACGTCGGCTTGCGCTATGGGTTGGGCGCGGAAATCCTGCGCGACGTCGACTTTCGCATTGAGCCGCATTCGTTCCAGTTTTTGACCGGACCCTCGGGAGCGGGCAAAACCTCGCTGATGCGGCTCTTGTTCCTCTCGTTGAAACCGACCCGGGGGCTGATCACGCTGTTCGACCATGATGTCGCGACCCTGAGCAAGGATGCACTTGCGACATTACGTCGCCGCATCGGTGTCGTGTTTCAGGATTTTCGCCTGCTCGACCACATGACGACCTATGAAAACGTTGCGCTGCCGCTGCGCGTGATCGGCCACGAGGAATCGACCTTTCGCCATGAGGTCGTGGAACTCTTGCGCTGGGTGGGGCTTGGCGACCGCATGTGGTCGTTGCCGCCGGTTCTCTCCGGTGGAGAAAAGCAGCGCGCTGCCATCGCGCGTGCCGTCATTGCCCGCCCGCAGCTCCTGCTGGCGGACGAACCGACCGGCAATGTCGATCCCAACCTGGCGCAACGCCTGTTGCGCCTGTTCGCGGAGCTTAACAAATCCGGCACGTCCGTCGTCATCGCGACCCATGATATTGCGCTGATGGACCAGTTCGATGCCCGCCGGCTCGTCCTCCATGGGGGGCGTTTGCATGTCTACGATTGACCCCGCCGTCAATCCCGACGAGATCGAGGAGGCCGCCCCCGCCGACGCAGAGGAATTGCTGCCGACGTTCGATTCGCCGATCGTGCCCAATTCCACCATTTCGGGGCGGGCCCTGGTCGCCGTGGTGGCGATCATGACGTTCCTGGCTTCGATAACGACAGGCGCCGTGATGCTGGTGCGGTCCGCTGCCAGCGATTGGCAATCGGAGGTGGCGCGCGAGATCACCATTCAGGTTCGTCCGACCTCCGGCCGCGACACCGAGGCCGATGTGACGCGCGCGGCCGACATGGCGCGACGATTTGCCGGCGTGGCCGACGTTCGCCCCTATTCCAGGGACGAGTCTACACGCCTGCTCGAACCCTGGTTGGGCACCGGCCTGAACTTGAGCGACCTGCCTATACCGCGCATTGTCGTGGTGCGGATCGCTTCCGCGGCCGTGCTTGATACCAATGCGCTACGCGCCCAGCTTGCAGCCATCCCGGGCGCGAGCCTTGACGACCATCGCGGCTTTGTCGATCGCATGCGCGCCATGGCGGGCGCGGCCGTCCTCGGTGGTCTTAGTGTCCTGATCCTGATGCTGGCCGCCACGGTATTTTCGGTGACATTCGCAACCCGCGCCGCGATGGCCACGAACCGGCCGGTGATCGAGGTTCTGCATTTCGTGGGCGCCAAGAGCAGTTTCATCGGCGGCCATTTTCAGCGCCATTTCCTTGGGCTTGGGCTGCGCGGCGGATTGATCGGCGGCGGCGCCGCCCTGACGTTGTTTGCGATCGCTGAGCTTTTGACCAAGCGGTCCTCCGGCACGGCGGCGGGCGACCAGTTCGGGGCGCTGTTCGGCTCATTCTCGATCGGGATCGGAGGCTATGTGGTACTGCTGCTGCAGGCCCTCCTGATCGCGGTCGTAACCGCGCTCGCCTCCCGTCGTGCGGTCAACAAGACTCTGGACTCGATTCAATAGGCTCACGTTCCAATGGTGCTCATTCGCTCGATTGCTTTCAATGCGCTTTTCTATCTCAATCTCCTGGTACACTTCGTTGCCGCGATTCCGACCTTGGCGATGCCGCATCAGGCGATTGTCGCCGTCATGAAATTCTGGGCGCATACGAATTTCTGGCTGTTACGGGTCGTGTGCGGCGTTGCTTGCGAATTTCGCGGTATCGAAAAAATCCCGACCGGCGCGCTGCTGATTGCGTCCAAGCATCAGTCGTTGTGGGAAACGTTCGCATTGATCACGCTGTTTGCCGACCCGGCCTTCATTCTCAAGCGCGAACTGATGTGGATTCCGTTTTACGGCTGGTATGCGTGGAAGGCCGGCATGATTCCCGTCAGTCGCGGCAAGCGCGCCCAGGCGCTGGCCGACATGACGAACAGCGCACGCCAGGAACTCAATCGCGGCCGGCAGATCCTTATTTTCCCCGAAGGCACGCGCCGGGCGCCGGGCGCTGAGCCCGCCTATAAATTCGGCGTGGCGCATCTCTATGGGGAAACCGGCGTTGCCTGCCTGCCGGTCGCGCTCAATTCAGGACTGTTCTGGCCACGCCGGTCATTTCGCCGCTATCCGGGCACGATCGTCGTTGAAATTCTCGATCCCGTTGCACCCGGCCTCTCCAAGCAGCAACTCATCGATGAGCTCGCGCGCGTGATCGAGCCCGCGACCGCGCGCCTTGTGGCGGAGGGGGAGGCGGAGTTGAAACGGCAGGGAATTGGCGCGGATGTGATGGGGCGGGAGTGAGGGTTTCAAAGGGACGAAATGAGAATTACTCTGGTCGTCGTCCTGTTCGTGCTTCTTGGTGCGGCGGGATACTGGTGGTTCGACGATGAGTGGTACGGTTGGCTCACAGGCGTCGGAGTATTTGCTCTACGCGTAGGGCCGATGTTTCTCTGGAAGATCGTGCTGCGCGTCGTACGCCGTCAGATGTTCAGGATATTGTTCCTGCTTCTGCCCGGTTTCTGCAAACAACCCATGCGGACGGTCAGATTTGCCATCCGTAAATGGTGTGAAAAGTTGCTTGGGTCGCTGCGAAGGAGATGGCACGAGTCGTGGATGATTCGTGTTGCCGTCCTGGTGCCGGCAATCGTCGCACTATGCGTCATCGCGTACGACAAAGAAGGCATTGAGGAGTTTATTACACTTTTCGGGATCCCCTTCCTTGTCACTGCCATCTTTCCCGAAGGGGTCTGGAGCTACACCTTCGCATATGTGATGGCGTATCTCGCATCGCACGGCTTCGAAGGGCTGATCGAGAAGGTCTCGCTATTTTTTCCTCCATCGCTGGTGAAAATCTACGGCGAAAAGCGATTTGACGCACTCGAGGCGATGGCTAGCCATCGCCGCTCGGCCGTGGAAAAAACGTCGGACGCCTTTCATGCATGGAAGGCTCGTCGGAAACATAGCGAAAAGACGCCGCTGTCCTGACAGGGGCGGTTCACTTTGGTGGACCAAAAATTTGAAGCGCAATCTCGCGGTCGGACTATTCAATCCGGATGCGGGCTCCGCGCTTGACCTGACGGAGGCGGATATTGATGATTTGTTTGCATCGACGTGACGGGGAGCACTGGCGCTTATTTCCCACGGCGGGCGGCCGACACTGCGACATTCATGCAGCAATTCTTGTACTTTTTCCCACTGCCGCATGGGCATAAATCGTTCCTGCCGACTTTCTTGGGCAGCGCGGTCTTCGTTTTTCGCGTCGTCGCCAAGCGTTGCTTCAAATGCCGTTTCCGACAGTGGGCATAGATGGTCCTCAGCCTCGCTTGTCGTTGCGAAAGTTTCGCATAAAAATCCGGGATTGCAGTCTCGATCCGCTGCCGCCATGCCGGTACATCACAGGGGGTATCGTCCTTGGCGGCCCTTCTCCATTGCCGAATTGCGTGATCCAAGTGAATCGTTCCGGCGTGCTCGCCGAAGGTTCCATCGGGCATGATCGGCGTGACCTCGATGTAGGTCTCGGTGCAGTCACAATCCGTGCGCACGCAGTGACCATCGAGAAGCAGGTGCTCGACGCCATCAACGGCAACCTGCAAGCGGTCTCCGAATGGAAGGATAACGTTATAGCCTTGCGTTATTGACGCCGATTCGATTTCGTTGAAATCAAAATCCGGTTCAATGGTGTCCGCCTCTGCCTCCTCGGTGTACCGGTTCTTATATGTGTGAAACAACAGTGTAAGCAGGCTGAAATCTTGCGGGTCCATTTCAGCAACGAGGCGCTCGCTGAAATCGATATCTTCCGGTGACGCCGTCCGCTGAAACTCGGCCAATACTTTATTGTTTACGAGATCGAGGGATGTCTTTGGTTGGGTCTTCTGGCGACGCGCCTGATCGCCCTTCGGCTCCTGGGCAACGAATGTCAAATCGACGGACAGACATTGACATGTTGGATTGGCGCAAATGGAGGGCACGCATTCGAATCTGTCGGTCTGATTGCCATTGCGGAGAGTGGCGAATATCTTGCTCGTACCCGGGACTCTGTCAAAAATCATGATCCGCCGCCTGTCCAAATTTCGTAGTCTGTCATCCTTATCACTTCAGCCGTTCTGCCAACAGATTCAGTCCGGTTTCGCGATAACCGATCTTTTCGCACGCTGCGTTCGTTTCGCCCAGCCCGCGTATGCAGCGGACTCCGACTTGCATCGATCGCCCAGCGCTGCAACGAATTTGCCGCAGATAATCACAAGAATATTCGGGGTGAATTATCTAGTTTATTATTATTATAATGTAAAAGAAGAAACTCATCTATGCACCGAGCAAGTAGTTTAGAATTACATGAATTCTAATATTGTATATATTTATTGACACGCAAGAATAGGCGCCCTCATACTTCCATCGGCAAGATCAGGATGCGACCCGCTTTCCGGACGAAGTCTGCGGTGCGGGCGAGGTCCGATGTGAAGGGGGCTGACAATGTCTATTCGAACAGGTGTGTGTGTTGGGGGCACAAAACGCCGTCGGGTTTTTCCGGCCTTGATCGCGGCGGCTTCGATATTGACCGCAAGCAACGGCACTGCTGGTGCGGCGGAAGATGCGTCGTCCCCATCTGGTGCACAGACATCGACAGAAGCGCTGTTGCAAAAACTTCAGGCCATGGAACAGCGCATCAAGTCGCTGGAAGGCCAGCTCAAGAAACAGCAACCGGCCGAGCCAGTTCCCGCTGCGAAACCCGCTGCGCCTCGCACGGGGGCACTTGAACCCGGGGTGCGAGCCCAAGCAGCGGGGGAAACACCGGGCAAAACAACAAGTCAAGCACCGGCCAAAGCAGCGGGTCAAGCATCGCCCAAAGCACCAGCCGACCCGGGCATGCAGCCCAAAAAGCCCATCCTTGGTCTGCTTGATTCGCCGGTGGAGGGGCTCGCTTTTGGGGCCTATGGGGAAGTCAAATATGGGGCATTCCGCAACCCCGACGCGGGCGGCAAATGGCAAAACGGCTTCGATGCGCATCGGCTGGTATTGCTGCCGACCTATGCGATCACCCCCAACATCATCTTCAATGCTGAAATCGAGTTAGAACACGGCGGGATTGCTTTCGATGCTGACGACAAGCGGCATGGCTCGGCCGAGATCGAGCAGATGTTCGTCGATTTCAAAATTGCGGATCAATTCAATTGGCGCGCCCCAGGCATCGATCTGGTGCCGATCGGCTTCATCAACCAGCGCCACGAGCCGACCCAGTTCTATAGCGTCAACCGCCCGGAGATTTACAACGGTCTTATTCCGTCGACCTTCATGGTGCCGTCGTCGAGTATCTACGGCAGGCTTATGGATGGCCTGAGCTACCAAGTCCAGATCAGCACGAGCATTGAGGACTTCGGTAGCGGCTTCGATTTGCGGTCCGATGCCAACGGGGTCCTTCTCCTTCCGGGTGGCTATGCGCCGGGCATTACCGGCCTCAGTGCGCTGCACGATTCCCGGCCCGTGGTCGGCGATTTCCGGCAGCTCAGCAACACGATGGCCTACGCCGGAAAACTGGACTTTCGGCCGTCCTTTCTGCCCGGATTCGCGGGCAGCGTGAGCGGCTACTTTTCTCCGAATGTGACCCCGCGCGGTGCATTTGGGGATTTCGGCAACACGCTGGGCCGGGCAAGTCTCGGGATTTTTGATGCCGAGTTCCGCTACCGCGTTCCGGACACCGGTTTGGAACTGCGCGGCGAATATGCCCAGGTATTCCTGGGAAAACCGGAGAACATGCGCGCCAACAACGACACCGATCCTACCAACAATGTCGGCAAGACGATGTATGCGGCTTCTGGCGAGATCGCGTACCATTTTCCGCTTGGCACAATCCTCAACAGCGAATGGGAGGCCGTGCCGTTCTACCGCTACACCTACGAGAACCTGCAGACCAGCGGGTTTGCTGGAACCGACGCGAACACGCCGACAGGGGCTGGCCAACTGCAATTCCACACTTTGGGCATTGCGGTTTTCCCATCCCCAAAACTTGTCCTGAAGGCGACGTACCAGAAGGTCATCAATCGCGATCCGGCCGGGGCTCAATCCGATTCGTTTCTCGGCGGACTGGGCTTTTTCTTCTGATGCACCGCCGGCTCAACCGCGCGGTCTTAAACGGCGCTGCAAAGCGTCAACTCTAACCACTGAGAGGATTGAATGACTTCCTGGATTCGATTGACAGCGCCAGCCGCAGTCGTTGCGTCGATGGCGTCGCCGGCTGGCGCGGTTCAATACCTCTCGATCGCGCAAGCTCAAAAGCAAGCTTTTCCATCGGCGACGAGTTTCGCAGCCATAGATGGCCGCGCCTGGAAAGCTCAGGCCGGAAGCCAGGTTCTAGGGGTATTTGTCGTCGACCACGTCATCGGAAAGCACCTGTACATCGACTATGCGGTCGCTCTCGACACTGGAGGGCGGGTCCAGCGCGTGGAGATTCTGCAATATCGGGAATCCTACGGTGGCGAAGTCAAGGAAAACAGCTGGCTGTCCCAGTTCGTCGGCAAAACGAGCGGCAGCGCCCTCAAGGTAGACCGCGACATCCGCAATATTTCCGGCGCGACGCTTTCCTCCAACCACGTGACCGAAGGCGTGAAGAGAGTTTTGGCGGCCTATGGAAGCCGCGCCCGATAGCGTGCGACGTGCAAGGCCGCTGCTCGGCACTTTTGTCGAGATTACGGCCTCACACGTGTCATTGGCCGATGCGTTATTGGCGGTCGGGTCATTGGCGGAATTGGAGGTGGCCGTCGAAGAAGCATTTGAGGCGGTCGCGCGGGTTCATCGGTTGATGAGCTTTCATGATCCGGCGAGCGATCTCTCTCGTCTCAATCGCGAAGCCGGCACAAATCCTGTCACTGTCGATGCATGGACATTCGAAGTCCTGGAAATCGCCGTCCGCTTGAATCGACATTCAGCAGGCGTCTTTGATATCAACGTCGCTCCGGCATTGCAGGCCTTGGGCTTGCTTCCCGACGCAAGACAATATCAGGTCCAACATCAGGTCCAAGATTCGGCATCGCGTCGAATCGAAGATGCGATCGAACTTCTTCCCGGATTCCAGGTCCGTTTTCGGCAACCTTGCGTCAAAATCGACCTTGGCGGGATCGCCAAAGGTTTTGCAGTTGACCGGGCTCTGGACGTGTTGCGACACAAGGGTATGACGCAAGGACTGGTAAATGCCGGTGGCGATCTCGCGGCGTTTGGTCCGCAGCCGCAGACAGTTTACATCCGAAACCCGTCCAATCCCCAACGTTTGCTTTGTTCAGTGCGCGTGATGGATGGCGCGCTCGCATCCAGCGGTGGTCGCATCGACCTGTTCCAGGCATCGGGTATCGCCAATTGCGCCATCATTGATCCACATACCCAAGAACCCGTCACGGCAGCCGCCGGCGCCACGGTAGCGGCTCCCACTTGTGTCGTGGCGGATGGCCTGACAAAGGTTGTCATGATCCAAGGCGCGGATGCGACGCCGCTGCTCGATCGGTATGGTGCGAGCGCCATGCTGGTGCTGGCGGATGGCAGCACCTGCGCGACGTCCACTTGGCATGAGGAAGAACGCTTTGCGGCTTGATCCTGTATTTCGTAGAACCCTCTACGGATTTCTTTCGGCGCTGTTTGTCACCGGCGCTGCATGGCTTGTTGCGGACGCGCTCAAGACCGGTCCCGACGCCGAGATGTGGCAGCCTATCGCCGCCAATCTATTGATGCTCCATGGCGGTGCCGCGATGGGTATCCTGATGTTGTTCGGGGCTCTTGTTCCTCTGCACATCCTGCGTGCCTGGCGCAGCAATCGTAATCGCAATTCAGGGATGGTGATTGCGGGATCCAATGCGCTGCTTATCGTAACCGCTTTTGGGCTTTACTATCTGGGTTCAGAATCGCTTCGAACCTGGGCCAGCCTTGTCCACATTGGGTTTGGATTTGCACTGCCGATTTTGGCGCTGGTTCACATTCTGCTCGGCCGCCGCCGGTCTCGAGAACTGCGCGGAACGGTTTGAACATTGATCCAGGCAAGTTTCGTTGGTTGACCAATGGACGCTTCCCGTTTGGAGTCCCGCCTTTAGGCGGCTCCGCCGTAGGCGACCTTCAGGTCATAAGCCACGGCTAGGTAAACCATTCAAGGATCCAGGTCACCCCGTAACAGTCGATCCGTACGTGCGATCAATGTGCCGAAGGTGATTGGTTTACTGAGCAGGGGTACACGCTGCCAGCGTGCCGGCGTTATGATGGCTTCGTTGGCACCCGTGAGTAACAGTAACGGCACGCGCCGTTCGGCAAGACGCTCGGCTACCTTCCAAATAAGCTTGCCACTCAGAACCATGTCCAACAGGGCAGCATCGGGCAATCTATAACTGTAGGCCGTCGCCTCTTGCACAGTCTTTGCAATGCCGATGACGTGGTGTCCTGCTTGCGTAAGCCAAAACGCGATTGTGTGTGCGGTGGTGATATCCTCAACTGCCACAAGAATGCGTTTGGCTTTACTTACTTCATGGTTCGCAATCGCCTTCATCAATATCCCTCAAGTGAGACAGTGACAATGGCACAAATCGCAGAAGGGGACTGCAGTCCGTTCGCTTTCGACCCGCGAACCGTGAGATTCATTTTCTCATCCATGGCTTCTTCGATCGTGCACATCGATTAAGCATAGCCGCTTTAATGTTTTGCGATACCGGAATTTATCGTATCTGCATAATGCATTGTGTTGCCGACAAACCTCTCTCGTCGTAGCTGGATCACTTAAACTCGGCGGATAATTGCCGATTTCGGGGATTCCTTGGGTGAAATTCCGCCAATTATTTTGTTTCAACTTAAAGGAAGCAACGATGGCGCATGCGTGTATGCCGCTGTTTTATTCTTGAACGAATGGATACTCATGGAATGGGCGTGCATCCTGGCCTGCGTCACAGTGGCCCCTTCCTCCTCATCGCAAAGCTGGTGTAGCCTTTTACCCAAGCTGCCAGCGGGCCGTGCCGCGGTCCGAATTGCCCGTCGGGATTGGAGCGGCAACGTGTTGTGTTTGCATTGATCATAGGAACGAGATGAATTCGCGTGATCGTGACAATGAACGCAAACAGCGTTCACTCAAGAATCGGTACGATTGGCGCGCACTCGCTCTTCCAGCGCTCATCGCGGTGTTGGTCATAATCATTGCGACTATTATTTGGCTACGCCTCTCTCGGTAAGCTTGTATCTATAGTATTGAGCGTCCGCGGTGCGAAGGGAGGGCTGACAGGGGGCGTCTGAAAATCCATCGAAACTCAAAGTTTTGCCGGCGGGACAAGGTAGTCCTTGCGGCGCCATTCCATTTGTCACGGGATTTCTCTCTTGATGACGGGCAGAACTTTCGTAAAAACCAGCGATCAGATCCGCAACGTACGCGATCTCGGTCTCCTTCAATCCCGGAAAGCAGGGCAATGTCAGAATCGATCGGCACCATCGTTCGGCTGTCGGCAGTTGCCGGAATTGATCCGACCACGGGCCGTCCAACTGGTGAAGCGGCTTGGGAAAATGGACCTTGGTCTCCACCCCGTGCGACGACAGGTAGGCCTGCAATTGATCCCGCTGTTCGACGCGAATAACGAGCAGATGATGCAGGTCGTCGCGAGAATCCGCTATAAGCTGAGCGCAAGGCGGCAGGAGCGCGCGATAGCGCATTGCGATCTCGCGCCGTTGTTCGAGCCACGACGGAAGATATTTCAATTTGATGCGAAGGACCGCGGCCTGGATTTCGTCCATCCGAGAAGTTATCTGCCGCCCATCTTTGAAACGGTCGTCGCGGCCGCAAAGATCCCGCATCAGGCCGGCTGCCGCTGGATCATTGGTCGTGACGGCCCCACCGTCGCCCAGGCCGCCCAAAGTCTTGGTCGGATAGAAACTCCAGCATGCTGTTGCGTGCGCGAATGGACGCCAGCCATGGGCATGTGCTGCGTCGAAAATGCGATGGCGGGCCTCCGCAGCGGATGGTGCGCGGCCGAAAAGCAACACCGGAACCGCATTTTTCAACTCCGGGCCGGTCCGGCCATCGTCGAGAACATCGACGATCCTGATCCTGGCACCGCCGCGGTGAAGCCCAATCGGGGTCAGGGCTGACGTATTGCTCTGCACGCTGGTCTCCGAAATATCCAATGCCGCCGCAGCCAATGTGAGAGCGTCCGTGCCGCTATTGCACGTGATGCAGAACTTTTGACCGCAATAGTCAGCCCATTCCTCTTCGAAGGACTCGACTTGTCGCCCCCTCAGAAACCAACCACTATCGAGGACGCGCCCTATCTCGCGATCAAGCTCAGAGCGAATTGGAGCATTGGCACGCATCAAATCGTTCAAAGGAATTACATCAGGCATGGCGGTATTTTATCTTTCGGTGCAATGTTTGAACATCATCGTTATCAAACACAGCGGATGTGAATTTTCCGATTCGGCCATTGCGGGAAATGCTCTAGGCGCGCGTGGCGGCGCGATCTATGAACAGGCTACCTTTGGAGATCACTTTCTCGTCTGGTCGCAATCCTTCCAGCACCTGGATCATTGTGCCATCGATCAAGCCTGGCCTGATCAGCCGCCGCTCGATCGATTGATTTTCAATCGATACCCAAACATGGGCGGCGGCGCCTTCGTAGATGACCGCATCACGCGGAACAGCCGGCCAGGAGTCCCCTTCATCGGTAAATATGCTGACGCTGGCATACATTTCCGGTCTCAAGGATCCGACTGGATTGTTGATGGTCGTGCGAATCATGAGCCGCCGCGAATTCGGATCTATCGTGGTGGCGACGTATTTGATGTTTCCCCGGTAAACTTCGCCCGGTCTTCCGATGAGCGTAAAGCTGATCTGTTGGCCGGTTTGGATTTTCGCAGAGTCGGTCTCGCGCACGTAGGCGATCAGCCACACCGTCGAGAGATCGCCGATGACAAAGCTTGCGTCGCTGCTCGTCGCCGTATTGATATATTGGCCGGGCCCCACCTTGCGGCTGACGACAGTGCCCGATATCGGGGAATAGATCGGTGTTTCCGGATTGATCCTGCCGGTCTGTTCGAAGGTCGTAATTTCTTCGTCGGTCTTGCCCAAAATGCGAAGCCGGTTTCGGACCGCTTCCAGCCCCGTTTCGGCAGTACGGACATCATTCTGCGCGGTGACCAAAGCGGTCTGCGCCTGTTCGAAATCCCGCTG
>DATGVJ010000144.1:0-27172 GCA_035300505.1 Xanthobacteraceae bacterium | reverse complement strand
CGTGAAACAACATGCATGCACTCGACAGCGTCATTTTCCGCATCGACTTTCCGAGCCCGAGCCAACAATTCGCTGATCTCCGCTCGTGCTATTTCGGCAGCGTGTGCGACAAGTTGAGGTGTTGGCTGATGATGCAATTGTGCATCGATCGTCTGCTGAGCCACTGGGCTAACGTTTGATCGCTGAACGATACGTTCGATCCCGTCTATTTCCTCAGCACATGGGCTTGCGTCGGCCAACGTCAGACCCAGGCCCGGCTCGAAAACAAAAAGGGTCGCGAGCATGAAAGATTTTCGCATTGTGTGCTCCTGTGGCTCTTCTTCACGCCCCCTCTTAGCTCTGCCATATCGGCGTAGTTTGAATCTCTTGGCGTGGCGCCGAATGCACATGTTCGGCACCACCTCAGTGTTCATCACTCCGCAGCGACTGCGTGGTCAGCTTCAACCTGAACGTCCCGATCGGTTCTGGTTTTGAAAAGCCAGTTTTGCAGACGATCCAGATAGAGATACACGACCGGTGTCGTATAAAGGGTCAGGATTTGGCTCAGTGCGAGGCCACCGACCATGGCATAGCCGAGCGGCTGGCGCATTTCCGAGCCGGTTCCGTTGCCGATCGCGAGCGGCACACCCGCCAGCATCGCGGCCGCTGTCGTCATCAGGATCGGGCGGAAACGCATCAGGCAGGCTTCCCGGATGGCGGCGAGCGGCGGCAGTTGGCGGTCACGCTCCCCCGCTATGGCAAAGTCGACCAGCATGATGCCGTTTTTCTTGACGATGCCGATCAGCAATATGATCCCGATGATGCCGATCACGGACAAATCCATGTTTCCCATCCGCAGCGCAAGCAGCGCGCCGATTCCGGCGGAAGGCAGCGTCGAAAGGATGGTCAGCGGGTGAATGAAGCTTTCGTAGAGGATGCCGAGAATGATGTAGACGACGATCAAAGCCGCGGCGATGAGGATCGGTTCGCTCGACAATGACGCCTTGAACGCTTGTGCATTGCCCTGAAAGGTCGGCAAGACGGATGGGGGCATGTGGATGTCGAGCGCGGCCTGATTGATGGCATCGACCGCTTCGCCGAGTGCAACTCCCGGCCGCAGGTTGAACGTCAGAGTCACAGCCGGAAACTGGCCCTGGTGCGCCACTGAAAGCGCGCCGACCTGGCTCGAGTCGACGTCCACCAGCGTCGACAATGGTACTGTTGCGCCTGTCAATGGCGATTTCAGGTAGAGACGTTCGAGCGTCGCAATGTCGCGCTGCAGGTCGGGCAGGACTTCAAGAATGAGAAAGTACGTCTTGAGCTGTGTAAAGTATTGGGTGATCTGGCGCTGACCGAATGCGTCATTGAGAGTGTCATCGACGAGTTGCGGCGAAATTCCGAAGCGCGAGGCTTGATCACGGTTGATGGTGATCTTGAGCTGTGGAGCACTGGCGAGAAGATCGCTCGCGACGTCGGCCAGCTGCGGCAACGTTCGCATCCTTTCGAGCATCTTGTCCGACCATGCAATGAGTTCCGGCATGTCCGAATCCTGCAAGGTGTACTGGAAGCTTGCCCGCGCGATCCGGCCACCCACAGTAATGTCCTGCGCGGGCTGAAGGAACGCTGTCACACCTTCGACTTTGGCGAGTTGCGGCCGCAGACGATCGATGATTTGTGAGGCCGTCAGCTGCCGCTCATCGCGCGGCTTGAGCACGACAAATCCCCGGCTTGTGTTGGCGGTCTGGGCCCCACCACTGCTGCCCACATAGATGGCCACATCTGCGACGTCCGGATCGTTCATCATCACCTTACCGACGTCTTGCGATAAGCGCATCATGTCCTGGGGCGTCGAATTCTGACCGGACTCGATGAAAGTCGAAATCAACCCCGTATCCTGAATCGGAAAAAATCCTTTGGGGATTTCAATGACCATGAGCAGGGTCAATGCCATCGTGGCGAAGAACACGCCGAGCGTGATTGCCTGGTGGCGAAGCACGACATCCAGGGTGCGTCGATAGAAGTAGAGCATGCCGTTGAAGCCAGACTCGATGACGCGATAGAGGCGCCCATGGTCGTCGTTCTCGCGGTGCATGAAACGCGCGCACATCATTGGCGCGAGGGTCAACGACACGAACGCCGACACGGCAATCGAGGCCGTCACTGTAAGTGCGAATTCACGGAACAGGCGACCGATGATGCCGCCCATGAGCAACAGCGGAATGAACACCGCGATGAGCGACAGCGAGATCGAAAGCACAGTGAACCCGATTTCACCGGAACCCTTGAGCGCCGCCTCCATGGGAGATGCGCCGTCCTCGATGTGGCGATAGATGTTCTCAACCACCACGATGGCGTCATCGACCACGAAGCCGACCGCGATTGTCAGTGCCATCAGCGAGAGATTATCGAGGCTGAAATTGAGCAGATACATTGCGGCGGCCGAGCCGGTCAGCGCCAGCGGGACCGTGACGCTGGGAATGAGTGTTGCCCAGAAATTGCGCAGAAACAGCAGGATCACCAGCACCACCAGCACGATGGTGAGACCGAGTGTGAACTCTACGTCCGCGACCGAGGCCCGGATGGTCGTAGTCCGGTCAAGAACGGTCCGAACCTCGATCGCCGGTGGGATCCTGCTGGTGAGCTGCGGCAGCTGCGCCTTGATCTGGTCGACGGTGTCGACGACATTGGCGCCCGGCTGCTTGAATATGGCGAGTACTATGCCCTCCTTGTTGTTCTGGTAGGCGGCAATATTGCGATCCACCGGCGCCGAAATGGCTTGGCCGACATCGCGAACCCGGATGGGGGCCCCGTTGCGGTATGCGAGGATCACATCGTTGAACGGCTCTGCCTCCGCGATCTGGTCGTTCGTCGCAATCGTGAAACTGGCTGCCGGTGTATTGATGGTGCCCTTGGCAATATTTGTCGTGGAACTTACAAGCGCCGACCGGATTTCTTCCAACGTGATGCCGTTACCGGCAAGTTTCGCCGGGTCGATTTGCACCCGGATTGAGGGGGTCTGGTCGCCGAAGATCGACACCTGGGCCACGCCGGGCACCTGCGAAATCTGTTGTGCGAGAAATTGATCGGCGTAGTCGTCGACAATGGTTACCGGAATTGTGTCTGACCTCAGCGACAGCATGAGAATGGGCGAATCGGCCGGATTGACTTTTTTGTAGCTCGGAGGAGTCGTCATCGATTGCGGCAGCGTCTTGCCCGCAACCGTGATGGCTGCCTGAACGTCCTGCGCAGCCGAATCGATGTTTCGGTTGAGATCGAATTGAATGACGATCGTCGTGGCGCCAAGCGCGCTCAGGGAAGTCAGTTGCGATACGCCGGGAATCTGCGCGAATTGCCTTTCCAATGGAGCGGCAACCGATGTCGCCATCGTGTTGGCGCTCGCGCCCTGCCATGTCGCGGAAACCTGAATCGTCGGGAAGTCGACCTGTGGCAACGGGGCGACTGGCAGGAACGGGTAAGCCGCAATGCCGACAAACCCCATTGCCGCCATAACCAGCGTGGTGGCGATGGGCCGGCGGATGAACAGTTCAGACATATTCATGATTCGGTCTACCCTTTGGCGGGACGGCTGTTCTCAACGCTGACCAAAGAGTCGATTTTCAATTTGAACTGTCCATTGGTCACGACCCGCTCGCCTTCGGCGAGGCCCGACGTCACAATGGTGATGTCGCCGACCGAAGGGCCTACCTCGATGGGTCGCGCAACTGCTGTATTTTTCTCAGTCACGACCCAGGCGAAGAGACCGCGCGGACCGCGCTGAACCGCCAAATTGGGAATCACCAGTGAGTGGTTGCGGGTATCGACAAGCAGCCGTGCGTTGACGAACTGACCTGGCCACAGCTTCTCGTCTTCATTGGCGAATGTTGCCTTGATGCGGTAGGTGGCAGTCGCCTGGTCGATCACGTTGTCGATTGTTGCCAGTGTGCCGACGCCCAGCATGCGCTGGTTGTCTTGGTTGAAGGCAACCACCTGAACACTGCCGCGCGTCTGAGCCGTCCGCACGTCGTCGAGCGTATGCGCCGGTAAGGTGAAAATAACCGCCGTCGGTTGGGTTTGTACAAGGGTAGCTATTGATCCTGGATCGGAGGCGCGGACCAGATTGCCTGGATCAACATACCGAACTCCCATACGCCCGTCGCTGGGCGCCCTGATGTCGGTGTAATCAAGCTGGGTCTGCGCTGTTTCAATCGCAGCGTCATCCGCTGCGATCAATGCCTTGGTCGTACCGACCTTGGCTTGCTGGTTGTCGATGTTCTGCTGGGTATCGAACCCTTTGGCGCCGAGAGTGTTGAAGCGGACGAGGTCCTTTTCGAGCCCCGCCAGCGTGGCGACGTCTTGCGCCTTCTTTGCTGTGGCCTGATCCAGCGCCGCCTGGAACAGGCGCGGGTCGATCTTGGCAAGCAGATCACCTTTGTTGACGCGCTGTCCTTCCGTGAACAGCACATCCCGCAGTTTGCCATCGATCTGGGAGTGTATGCCGACCGTAAAGGTCGCCTGCACAGTCCCGAGACCAGTGAGATTGATCGGCACATCCTGCGTTGCAACCGATGCGACACTAACGGGGACCGGATCCGCCACCTGCTTGGATTGGCCAGGCGGGGCCTTTCCGGCGGAAACAACCTGCGTCCAATAAAAAAAGCTCCCGCCGACAACGGCCAATAGGATGCCGGAACCCAAAATTGCGGCCCAACGAAAACGCGCCGGCTTTCGGCTGCGTTTCGGAGACATTGCCACGACACTGGCGGAACTTTTTGCCCCGATGACACCAGTTTGTTGCATTGCATGCCTCCACCGCGAGAAAGTTGAGGTTTATCGGTAGCGCTCAGGCGAACATACGGCTTGCCTTTGAACAATGGATCGAGCTTAACGAACTAATCCAAACAGAATTAAATCTCCATTGCACATTGATATGAAGAATTGTCGCTGCCGTATTGCCGATCGGCACCAACCTAACACCTTGGTATCAGAGATGGCCCTGACTTTCACATGGACAAACCGTAATGTGATTGCGCGCATGCCTACGCGCACATTGCCAAAAATTAATGTGACGGTGCATGCACCGATGTCAATCAAAATGGCTGATAGGAAGGAGCATTTGGTTGCAGCAAAAAGCTGCAGCAAAAAAAAGCCAACAAGTCTGTCGATAGACGAGATCGATTGATGTGATCAGGTGGGAGCCATGCCACAGTTCAACTCTCAAATGGTTCGTGTCATGCGAACGGCTCTGGACGACGTGATGAAAAAAGTGCCGTCAAGATATGCGACGCTTACAACGAAGATATATCTTGCGGAGTGCATTTTGAAAGCCGCGGCCCAAGGGGAGACGAGCTATGGCGGGTTCGTCGATACCGCGACGAATCAGATACAGGAGGCCATAAAATTACTGTTCACTTGACCCGGCATCTGGTCACCTCTGGATATCCACCAATGGCGGCTGGCGCCTGGCCGGCATGCGCAGGCGTTGGCACCAAAGACGGAATCGATCAAGATACAGATAGATGACCGGGGTCGTGTAGAGTGTGAGCAACTGACTTAAGATCAAACCTCCGACGATCGCGATGCCCAGCGGTTGTCGCAGTTCGCTTCCCTCGCCCAGTCCGATTGCAAGCGGCACGGCGCCGAACAGCGCCGCCGCTGTCGTCATCATGATCGGCCGGAAGCGAAGCAGGCAGGCTTCGAATATTGCCTCGTGAGCCGACAGTCCCCGTGAACGCTCGGCGTCTAGCGCAAAGTCAATCATCATGATGGCGTTCTTTTTCACGATGCCGATCAGCAGGATGATTCCGATCAGCGCCATGATGCTGAATTCGGTATGGAAGGCGTTCAGGGCGAGCAGAGCCCCGACGCCGGCAGACGGCAGTGTCGACAGAATCGTCAACGGATGGACGTAACTTTCATAGAGCATGCCTAGCACGATGTAGACCGCTACGAGCGCCGCCAGGATGAGCAATGGCTGATTTGCAAGCGAATCCTGAAAGACGCGGGCCGTACCCTGAAAGCTGCCGTTGATCGAGGCGGGGACGCCGATCCTATTCTTCGCAGCGTCAATTATTGTCACTGCGTCGCCCAAGGCGACACCCGGCGCAAGATTGAAAGAGATCGTGGTCGCAACGAACAGGCCCTGATGATTGACCGCAAGCGGCGTACTGCCGGGAGCGAACTTTGTCACTGCCGCAAGCGGTACCATCGTCTCCGCGTTCGTACTGACTGCCGATCCGGTGGAGGCCGGGGTCTTCCCGGTACTGCCGATCGCGTTGGTCGCCTGATTTCGCGCCGCATCGGCGGCGACGGCCGCCGCCGCTGTCGTTCGCCCAGTTGCGGCAAATGTACCAGCCACGGCGTTGGTCGCCTGCGACCCACCGACGGAACCGCCGGACGTACTGACGAAAACCTGTTTCAGCGTCTCTGGATTCTGCCAGTATCGGGGCGCAACCTCCATGACAACGTGATATTGGTTCCGTGCCACATAGATTGTCGAGACCTGACGCTGCCCGAAAGCATCATACAAAGTATTGTCGATCTGACTGACGGTGACACCAAGACGGGCAGCGGTATCGCGGTCGATCACGACATTTGTTTCAAGCCCTTTGTTCTGCTGATCCGTATTGACGTCGGTGAGTTTCGGCTCGGCCTGCAATGCGGCCGCAAGCCTGGGGGCCCATTCGAGGAGATCAGTGAAAGTATTGCCCTGCAGCGTATACTGGTATTGAGCATTGCCCTGCCGGCCGCCGGTGCGGATGTCCTGCACCGCTTGCAAGAACAACGTCGCGCCCGGCACGACAGCCAATTCGCGCCGCAGCCGTGCGATAACCTGGTCCGCCGAGATCTGGCGTTCGGCAAGCGGCTTCAGCGAGACAAAAACGAAACCGGAATTGGTCTGTCCCCCGCCCGTGAAACCCACGGCGGTGTCGACTGCAGGATCATTTTTGACGATCGAAATAAATTGTGTCAGTTTTTGCGACATGAGCTGAAAGGATATCGCCTGGTCCGCCTGGATCGAACCAGTAATTCGCCCCGTATCCTGCTGAGGAAAAAATCCTTTGGGTATTGTAACGTAGAGATATCCATTGAGACAAAGAGTCGCCAGCAGTACCAGCAAAATCAATTGAGGGTGACGCAGCGTCCAAGAGAGCGTCGTACGGTAGCCGTTCAGCATGCCTTCGAAGATGCGCTCGCTCATGTAATAGATCCGGCCATGTGGGCGCTCTCGTTCGCCCCGCAATAGCATCGCGCACATCATCGGAGTCGTGGTAAGCGAGATGGCCAGCGAAATCAGGATCGCGGCTGACAGCGTTACGGCGAATTCTCGAAAAAGCCGGCCAAGCAGCCCGCCCATCACAAGGATCGGAATGAAGACAGCAATGAGCGAAATGCTCATCGACAGAACGGTGAAGCCGACTTCGCTGGCGCCCTTGATCGCCGCCTTCGTCGGCGACAGTCCCGATGCAATATGGCGGGAAATATTCTCCAGCATGATGATCGCGTCGTCGACGACGAAGCCGGTCGCAATGGTGAGCGCCATCAAGGATAGGTTGTCGAGGCTGTAACCGAACAGATACATGGCTGCAAGCGTGCCAACCAGCGACACCGGCACCGCCACGATCGGGATCACCGTCGCTCTTGCCTCGCGCAGGAATGCAAAGACAACAAGGATCACAAGCCCAATGGCAATCATCAAAGTGTTCGCGACCTCCTTCAATGACGCCCTGATCGTTGTCGAACGATCGACCGCGATTCCGATATCGATGGCCGGCGAAATAGAGGCCTGCAATGTGGGGAGCAACGCCCGTACGCGATCGACGGTTTCTATGATATTGGCATTGGGCGACCGATTTAAAATGATCAGAACCGCTCGCTTGCCGTTGGCGATGCCGGCATTTCGGATGTTCTCCACGGAATCCACGACCTCGCCGACATCCGACAGGCGTACCGCGGCGCCGTTGCGATAGGCGATGATCAGTGAACGATAGGCCGCTGCCCGATTGGCTTGGTCGTTGGCGTAGATTTGATAGCGCTGGTCGCCGACGTCGATTGCGCCCTTTGGACTGTGAGCATTTGCGGCGCCAAGCGCCGCCCGCACATCTTCCAAACCGATGCCGTACTTGTAGAGCGCCTGCGGGTTGAGTTCCACTCGAACAGCCGGGAGCGAACTGCCGCCAACGGTGACTTCGCCGATGCCTGCAACCTGCGAAAGTTTCTGAGCCAGCACGGTGCTTGCGGCGTCATAAAGATCGCCCTGCGACAAGGTGTCGGATGTGAGCGCCAGAATCAGGATCGGTGCGTCGGCCGGATTGACCTTCCGATAAGTTGGATTCGACCGGAGGCTGGCTGGCAAATCGACACGTGCCGCGTTGATTGCGGCCTGAACATCCCGGGCGGCACCGTCGATGTCGCGATCGAGGCCAAACTGCAGGGTGATGCGGGCGCCACCGACGGTGCTGGAAGAGGTCATCTCGGTCACGTTGGCGATCTGCCCGAGGTGCCGCTCAAGTGGGCTTGCCACCGTGGTCGCGACGACTTCCGGGCTCGCGCCCGGCAAAATGGCTCGCACCGATATGACGGGATAGTCGACTTGCGGCAGCGGCGACACCGGAAGCTGTCGGAACGCCACCAGACCGGTTGCGAAAATGCCGATCGTCAGAAGCGTCGTTGCAACCGGGCGACGGATGAAGGGGGCCGACATGTTCATGGTGTGGCATCCGGCCGGGTGTCGAGGGCATCCTGCGGAATGACGTGAAAGCGGGCTGCGAGCCGATCGAACCAAAGGTAGATCACGGGTGTCGTGAAAAGCGTCAAAACCTGGCTGACCAGCAGGCCGCCGACGATGGAGATACCTAGCGGATGCCGGAGTTCCGATCCGACGCCGGTACCAACCATCAGCGGCAGTGCACCCAGCACCGCCGCCATGGTGGTCATCAGGATCGGACGGAAGCGCAGCAGGCATGCCTGATAGATTGCGTCACGCGGCGATTTGCCTTCGTTGCGCTGGGCATCGAGCGCGAAATCGATCATCATGATCGCGTTCTTCTTGACGATGCCGATCAACAGAATGATGCCGATTATAGCGACAATCGTGAGGTCCTGGCCCGCGGCCATCAGGGCGAGCAATGCACCGATGCCAGCCGAAGGCAATGTCGACAGGATCGTGATGGGATGGATAAAGCTCTCGTAGAGCATCCCCAGTACGATATAAACGGTAACAATCGCCGCCAGGATCAGTAACAATTGATTGCTGAGCGAAGCCCTGAATGCACGTGCCGCCCCTTGAAAGGTCGTAATGACGCTGATCGGCAGACCGATTTCCTGCTGGGCCTGGCCGACCGCCGTGACTGCGTCACCAAGAGAAGCCCCTGGCGCCAGGTTGAATGAAACCGTGGTGGCCGGGAATTGGCCCATGTGCGTGATCTGAAGCGGCGCAGTGGCGACGCTTACTTTTGCGACCACCGACAACGGCACCGGAGCGCCACCCGTCGACGACGGCAGGTAGATCGACGACAGCGACCGGATCGAAGTCTGGAGTGACGGATCAGCCTCGAGGATGACCCGATATTGATTGGAGGTCGTGAATATCGTCGAGACGATCCGCTGTCCGAAGGAATCGTATAGCGCGTTATCGACCGTCGCCGGTGTAATACCGAATCGCGCCGCCTGATCCCGGTCGATCTTAACGAAGACCGAAAGGCCGCTTTGCGACAGGTCGCTGGCGACATCCGCAAGTTGCGGCAACGTATTCAGCTTGTCGACCAGCTTAGGCGCCCACTCCGCGAGTTCATCACCATTGGCATCCTGGAGCATGAACTGAAATTGCGTCCGGCTGACCGTTCCTTCGATCGTCAAATCCTGCACGGGCTGCATGTAGAGCGTGATTCCGGGCAGCGATGCTGCGTTGTCCTTCAGCCGCTGGATGATCGTAGAGATGTCAGCCCCGCGCTCCTCGTGAGGCTTGAGGTTGATCAGAATACGCCCGGTATTGAGTGTTGTGTTGATACCATCGACGCCGATGAACGACGACAGGCTCTCCACATCGGGATCCTTGAGAACGAGCGCCGCCATTGCCTGCTGCCGCTCCGCCATTGCGCTGAAGGAAATCGACTGTGGCGCTTCGGTGATGGCTTGAATGACGCCGGTATCCTGAACAGGGAAGAAGCCTTTTGGAATCACGACATAAAGCCACGCGGTCAGTCCCAGGGTCGCCAATGCAATCATCAGCACCAGCGGCTGGCGATCGAGCACAATGGTCAGCATGCGCGCATAACCGCGGATGATCCAATCGAAAAAGTCCCGGCTCGCGCGTTGAAAGATATTCTCCCGGATATCGGAGGCTGGCGTCAGCAATTTCGCACAGGCCATCGGCACCAGAGTTAAAGCCACGACACCAGAGATCAAGATGGTGGCCGATAGTGTGATCGCGAATTCACGGAACAACCGGCCCACGACGTCGCCCATGAACAGCAGTGGAATCAGCACTGCGATCAGGGATACCGTCAGTGAGATGATGGTAAATCCAATCTGCTTCGAGCCCTTGAGGGCGGCATCAAGCGGTGTGTCGCCATGCTCGATATAGCGAGCGATATTCTCGATCACGACGATGGCGTCGTCGACGACAAATCCCGTTGAGATCGTGAGCGCCATCAGGGAGAGATTGTTGAGGCTAAAGCCAAACAGATACATGATGCCGAGCGTGCCGACGAGCGATAATGGCACCGAAAGACTAGGAATAATCGTGGCGCGCGTGCTGCGCAGGAACACGAAAATCACCATCACGACCAGCACAACCGCGAGCGTCAATTCAAATTCAACATCGCGTACCGAAGCGCGAATGGTCAGCGTTCGATCAGTCAACACCGCGACGTCGATCGCGTTAGGCAAAGACGCCTGCAATTGCGGCAATAGCGACTTGATGCGGTCCACCACTTCGATGACGTTGGCGCCAGGTTGCCGCTGAATGTTGACGATGATGGCCGGCGTCGCGTTCATCCAGGCGGCAAGCTTGTTGTTCTCGGTGCTATCGATTACATCGGCTACATCGCGAAGCCGCACCGGCGAACCATTCTTGTAGGCCACAATGAGCGCCTTGTATTCTTCCGCGCTCTTCAACTGATCGTTGGCGTTCAGCGTATAAGCGCGCGTCGGTCCGTCGAAATTTCCCTTGGGCGTATTGACGTTTGCGTTTCCCAGCGTCGTACGAAGATCGTCGATATTGAGGCCATTGGCCGCAAGCCGACGAGGGTCTGCCTGGATACGTACTGCCGGTCTCTGTCCCCCGCTCAGCGTGACGAGGCCGACCCCGGGAAGTTGCGATATCTTCTGTGCGAGCCGCGTATTGGCGAGATCCTGTACTTGGCGCAGCGGAATTGTCTTTGAGGTAAGGCCGAGGGTTAGAATTGGGGCGTCTGCCGGATTGACCTTGGCGTAGATTGGCGGCGCCGGAAGATCGGATGGCAACAGGTTGCCCGCCGCATTGATCGCCGCCTGCACCTCCTGCTCCGCAACATCGAGTGTGATTGTCAGGTTGAACTGGAGCGTAATGACCGATGCGCCGGCGGAGCTCACTGAATTCATCTGGTTGAGGTTCGGAATCTGCCCGAGTTGAACCTCTAGCGGCGCGGTTACGGATGACGTCATCACATCCGGGCTCGCGCCCGGGTAAAAAGTCTGGACCTGGATCGTTGGATAATCGACTTGCGGAAGGGCGGCGACGGGCAGGAACTGGAAAGCCAGCGCGCCGGACAGCATGATTGCAACCATCAAAAGCGTAGTTGCCACCGGCCGTAGAATGAAAGGACGTGAAGGGCTCATGGCGCCTTGCCCTTCCCGGAACGCTTCGCCTTGGCGTTCTCCGGGCCAGGTTGAGCCGGCGCGCCGGGCTGGTTCTCGGACCGCAAAGCTATCTTTGCCCCATCGCGAAGCTTGTCGGCACCATCGCTGACGATCCGGTCACCGGGGCTCAGTCCAGACAGGACTTCCACCCGCTCTCCCTCGGTTATGCCGAGAACAATCTTGTTCACCATAACGGTATCGTCTGAATTGATCAGATAAACGTAAGTGCCCGGTATGCCGCGTTGCACCGCTGACGCCGGCAAGATCGCGACGTCTTTGTGCTCGTCTACCAACAGCCGGATATTGACAAATTGGTTTGGATACAGGCTACGGTTTTCATTCTCGAACTGCGCTCTTAATTTGATGGTCCCTGTCGTAGCGTCGATTTGACTGTCAAACGTCTGCAATTCGCCGTCGGCGATCTTGTTCGCACCCGCTCGATCGTAAGCGGTAACAGTCAACACGGCTCCAGCCCGCAGGCGTTTGGCGATGGCTGCCAGCTCATCTTCGGGCAGCGTGAACAACACGCTTATTGGCTCGAGTTGTGTAATAACGACAATTCCATTTGCATCGCCTGGCGTGATGTAATTTCCCTGGTCGACCTGGCGCAAACCTATGCGGCCATCCACGGGCGCCAGGATGTGACAGTATTGAACGTTGACTTCGGCGGATTGAACTTGAGCCCGGTCGGCTTCAACCGTGCCTTCATACTGGGCGACGAGGGCGATTTGCTGATCGAGCGTCTGGCTCGGCACGGCCTTTTGCGCCGCCAGCCCCCGATAGCGAACAAGATCGACTTGCGCACCTTTCAGTATCGCTTCATCCCGGGCCAACTGCCCTTTGGTCTGCGCCAGGACTGCTTCGTAGGGTCGGGAGTCGATCTCAGCAAGCAAATCGCCCTTCTTGACATCCTGGCCCTCTTTGAAGGCCACCTTGATCAATTGTCCGCTGATTTGCGTCCTGACGGTGACGGTGCCGATGGACGTTACTGTTCCGAGGGCGTCGAGGATGACATTGATATTGCCCTTCTCGACGGTCGCGGGCACGATCGACATCGGTACAGCGTTGCGTCTGTCGTTTGCCGGCCTTAATTCAGGCTGCGGTCTTTGCCACCAGACCACGGCCCCTGCAGCCACCAGTATGAGCAAGCCTATCCAAAGGGGCCATTTGCGGGATCGGCGCTGGACAAAGCTTGGCGCTTCGGTAATTGCCGCTTTCGATGATTCGGTAATCTGGTCCATCGTAAGACACCTGCGCATGTGAGAAAAGTATGTGGTCCTGGATTACCCGGCGTCAATGGCACAAGATGCCTAGCGTATGATACCGACGGATAGAATTGCCGCTCCGATCCTGATACTCAGCTCTCATAAAGAGATTAATTGGCGGCGTTTACCTTGACGAATTTCACTACCATCAACCTCCTCCAGCAAACTCGTTGCATGCGCAACAACTGCACGAACCGGAAGCAAACAACACCAGAAATCATGGAGAGAAATTAATGTCGGCCGAGAGGCAACAGTCACAACCGGACTGGCGAGCGCCAGACACTTGGTCCCGCGAGCAGGTCGTGGCGGCCTCCGATGACGTGCTGGCGCGGCCGGCGGGAGCCGTGCTGCAGGCAGAAGATATCTTTCGCTTATCAGCGCTCGGGCTCGATTGGGACATCGGTGTACGGGTCTATGTGCCACAACCGGACATGGGGATTGCTCGGGGTGCCGATGGAAAAAGGGTCGGCATCTTTCTGCTCCACGGTGGCGCCGGTGACTACAAATCGATGGAACGTTTTGCGCTGCTGTTTGCGGAGAAATTCGGCTTCAAAGTCGTCACCATGACGTTTCCGGGCCGGCTCTATCTCGACGATGAAAGCCGCGATTGGCCGGGCGACACGATGAAACCGGACGGCAGTGTGCGCACGCCGATCTGGCTGCGCGGCGAATATGTCACCCCGGACCAATACGTGTTGGTGAAGGACGCCGGCAAGCGCATGAAATACGGTACGCGCACTTCCGCTCGCGCCAAACTCGGCACGCGCTTCTACGACAGAATGGCGTCATGGCCGGTGGCGTTCGAAGAAGGCATGAAAGAGGCGTGCCGGCGTCACTTTCCGGCTGGTGAATTCTCCATCTACGTGCACGGCCACTCGACCGGCGGTCCCTATGTGTCGATGTTGTCCCAGCGCGTGGCCAACATTGCGGGCGTGATTGCGATCGAAAATTCCACATTCGGCTTCATCAACGAGAAGAAGCATCAATGGGGTGGCCACGTCGGCAAGATTGAAGGTTACCAGGCGGTGGCGCCCAAGAGCGCGGAGTCCTGGAAGGACCCGTTCAACGATCTCTACATCCGCACCTGGCGTGACCTGGCACGCTACCGCGGCTCGGAAGCGCTCGGCCAGGAAGGCCCGCAGGCGCTGATGCGCCTGCCCTGGCTCATGGAGGAAGTGTTGGAGGCCTGGGACGTCGCCAGGAAGCGTCCACAGTTCAAGGCCGAGTACATGATCACGCACAATATCGTCGGCGCGCTCGAACAGGCGGCGCGCGCCGCCGCCACGCGGCTCAAGATGAGTCCTGAGGAAACCGATCGGCTGGTCGCGCGCTATCTCGGCTACGCGCGTCCGCTGTCGCGCGCCGGCGTCAAACCCGTGCCGCCGTTTCTATTCGTCATCGCCAAGGACAGTCGCGACCACTCGCCGGAAGTCTATCGCGAGGTCATCATCCCGATGTTCCGTGCCATGGAGCCTGCGCCGCGCGTGCACGTCACGCGCTTCGGCGCCGGTGTGCACACCTATACGAAGCCCGAACCAGGACTCCCAGTCGGCATAACTCCTGCCGCTGCGCAGTTCTATCACGATGCGATCACGGGAGGATATTTTGTGGTGTGAGTGAATCGTGAGTGCGAGTCATGGTCATCGCGACGAACTCGGTGCGCTCCCTCTCCCCGCTCTTTGCGGAGAGAGGTTGGGGTGAGGGGCAGCCACGTGGGTTTGAGCCCCTCACCCTAACGATCATGGCAGCGGTTGCCACCCCGCCGGATGAAAGCGCCGGGGCGCAACCGAGAGGCGGTACTTTCATGTTAACCCTCTCGGCGGCTTTGCCGCCCCCAAAGGGGAGAGGGAACAGACCGAGCCAGCCTCGAGGCCATCGACTCACAACTCTCGGAATCCTTCGTCAGCGTCGGAACAATGGGTCAGACCCCGAATCTGGGATTTGGTTTGAAACACCTTCGAAAAGTAGAAGCGCCAAGTCTTCACATCAAGCAACAATCAAATCCAATTACCGGAAAGACATCGCTGAAATTATCCGGATAATGTCGACACGCTAGGTCAGACCCCCGCTTCGCACAGGATCGCACAAGATCGCACAATATATTTCTTTGACTGCGCGCTCCGGATCGCTTATTGGCGAAATGGTTGTGTCGAATTGCGCCCGCCGCCCGGCCGGGCGCATTTTTGTGTCACGGGCTATGCGTGCTGCCGGCATCCGGGGGGCAACGCGACCAGCGGTCCGGCCTCATGCATCATCAACAGATAGTGTTGTCTTATCAGCATCCGCCGATATATTGAATTGTTGGCCGAGGACTCCCACACGAAGCCGACCGTTTTGGCCAAAACGAACCCATTTGGGTGCCCCGCAGTATTGAGAACGAGACTGTTCATGCGCCCCGCAAGACGCCCCCAAACCGAATGGCCCGATGGCAAAAAGATCTGCGCCACGCTCACCGTCGCGTTTGAAGCCTTCACACGCGGGGGACATTTCAAGAAGGCGAAGGGCCTGGAGGTCAATCTCGTTTCGCTTTCGCATGCGAACTACGGCGGCAATGCCGGCATATGGCGCATTCTCGAAGTGCTGGAACGCAACAAGGTGCCGGCGACGGTCGACGTCAACGGGCTTGCGGTGCAGAAATGGCCGGAGGCCGTAAAGGCCTTGCATCAAGCCGGCAACGAAATCGCGGGTCATGGCACCACCAACGACATCCAGATGACCGACCTGTCGCCGGACGAGCAGCGCAAGGAAATCCGCGAGGTCAATCGCATCGTGCGGAACGTCACCGGCAAACAGCCGGTCGGCTGGGTGAGCCCGGACGGACATCACACGCGCGAGACGCTCGGCATACTGGCCGACGAGGGCTACACTTGGTGCGGCGACCAGTGCGATGATGATCTCCCCTATGTGGTCGAGGTCGACGGAAAACGCATGGTGATCGTGCCGAAGCACTGGTTCTTCAACGACTGGCGCGCCTGGAATGGCGGCGCGTCATCGGGCGAAATGGCATTCCAGCAATTCAAGGACGGGTTCGATTTCGTGCTCGAAGAGGCGCGGCGCGGCAAGCCCGGCCGCATCGACGCGCTCGTCCATGCGGAACTGGGCGGGCGGCCGTATATGGCCAATGCGTTCGAGAAGATGATCCGCTACATCCGCCAGCACGACGAGATGGTCTGGTTCCCGACCCGCGATGAGGTGGCGGAACATATGCTGAGAACGAGCAACTACGTCGAGCCCTATTCGCCGACGGGGTAGACCGATCGTCACGTTTCGAGCTGCTGAATCGTCCGGTTGGCGACCCGCAGGCGCGCGCTCAATTCGCGACTGATGTTGACCAGAAGCTTGATGGCGAGTTCAGGCGCTTTTTCGGTCAGTGTCTTGAAATTGTCCCGCGTCAACACGAAACCCTTGACGGCGTCGTCGGCAACAACCGACGCAGACCTTCGGTCTCCGTCAACGATCGACATTTCACCAAGCACCGTGCCCGGCCCATAAGTCGCGAGCCGCAACATCGCGCCATGCGGCGCGTCCAGCACCGCACTGGCTGATCCTTCAATAATGAGAAGCATCTCGTCGCCCGGGTCACCTTCGCGATAGATCACTGCGCCACGCCCGAAGGAGACGGGGATGAGAACCGGAAGCACGAATTCAATGTCATCGCGACTGAAGTTCTCAAATAGACTCGCCTGAAATGGCAGATTTGAACTTGGCGGCGCCACGGGCAACGAATTCAACAACGCATCTTCCGCATATTCGATGGCCCGATCGAGGTCGGAGAAAAGTCGTGAAGCCGTGACGGCCTCCACGACGCCAAAATCGCCGAGACGCGACAAAGTGCGCGATCCTGGCGAGACCGAAAGTAAAAGCTGCGCGCCCGCGCTCGCAAGTCGCGCATCGATATCGAGCAGTGTGCACCCGTACTGTCGATTTCGCTGATCCGTCGAAAATCAAGAATGACGAAGCGGGTGGGATCAAGCGCGCTTTCGTCAATTTCGTTGGCCAACCGTTCGCTCGTTCCAAAGAACAGCGCACCTTGTAACTCCATCACGACGACCGTATTTGCGGTGTTTTGCAGGGCATTCCGTTCATGGGTGGTACGCGCCTTGCGCGACCGTACCGCATCACATCGGTAGGCCCGGCGAACAATCGAACGGCTCATGCTGACGGCAAACATCACGATCGCCATGGCGACCCCGGCGAAAACCGCCACCACGATATTGGTCAACATGGAAACGGCCGCCACAGCCAAAATCACAAGGAGTTCCAGCACCGCAGCGCCGCGAAACGGCGTGTCGCCGGAAACGACCCCCCGCGCAAGCCGTATCGTCCACACGTCAATATGCTGAACCGCTATCACCATGATGACTGCAGACAGCACCACCCGCGGCATATAGGTCGCGAAGGGAAACAAAAGCGTGCAAGCAACGAGGATCACAAATGCGTTGACGAGAACTGACAGCGACGTTTTGGCACCGAAAGTGCGGTTGGTACCCGTTGCCCCGAGGTTGAGGCCGCTCGTAATCCCGCCAAGACACGCAGCCACTACGTTGCCAGCGCCAAGACGTATGAGCAGCTGGTCGCCGTCAGGCCCTCGTTCGCCGAGCGGAGTTGACAGCTTTGCGCACAACATCGCATCGATCGATGCGATGATCGCCAGTGCGAGGGCCGCAACCACAATCATGGGCGCCAGTCCAATGAGGTCGGTAGACTTGGCGAGATCTCCGAAATACGGAAATGCCGTCAATCCCATGACGGCAGGCGGTTCGACGACAATTACAGGACCGAGATAGTTGCCCAAATCGGCGGCACGGCAGGCATAGTAAAGTACGCTGCCGATCGCGATGCCGCCTAGAACCGATGGAATCCTTCCAGTCAGACGACGAAAATTCCACATCGCCAAGAATGTCAACACGCCAATGACGAGGCTCAGCGGCTTGATCTCCGAGAGATGATAAAATAATTCCGTAAACGGTATGTAGCGGTCAAATCCGCTGATATTGCCGAGCTGCACGAGAATCATGAGCATGGCTGCCGCATTTTGGAATCCGGCCATTACGGGCTGAGGCGCAAATTTGACAAGCGTACCGAGGCGCAGCAGGCCGAGAATTGCCTGGAAAAGCCCCGCCAGCAGCACAACCGAAAAGGTGATGGCCAGCGTCAGAGGAATTCCGCCGTCCCGGATCGCCGGTGTTTCGGAATGAACAAGACCGAAAATCAATAGTCCCAGAAAAAATGTCGAAGTGATCCGTGGTGCGTATATGGTCGTTGTGTTGTCACCGAGCGCAACACACGCGATTGCCACGGCAAAGGCCGTATAGAGGCCGGCCAATGCTCCAGTCGCGAAATAGTTTTCGCCGAGCGCTACGAAAGCAAACATTCCGTAGCCCATCGCAAGGGGTGTCGCGACGGCTGCCGATACGCCGCCTCCGCTGAGGTCGCCGCGGACGTGCGTGTGCCACTCTGCCGGGAGTTTCATGATGGGTCAGGTCCGCAAACGCGCATGACCGTCATCTGCGCCCGCTGCGCACCACATCGCTGTCAATTCAACCCTCGCTGCCAACGGACTCTTTGAGCACGCGCTTGACGTCGGGGTTTACCCGACGGATCCGCTCGAAGATACGGTCTATTTCATCGGCCGGCACGTGATCCGCCTCATCGCCCGTGATTTTCTTGAAGTCTTCGATGAAATCATTGTCCTTTTCGAGAGCGTGGAACGCCTGGCGCAACACTGTCGCGGCCGCCATCGGGGACCCCCTGGGCAGGAAAATGCCACGCTGCATCTTGGTGCTGATGTCGTTCATCAGGAATAGCGCATCATATTTTGCGCCGCCAGGCTCTTTGCCGAAGGCCTCCCGATAGAACTGATAGAACGTGATTATGCCGCGCTTTTCGAGCACCGGATTGCCCTGAGGCTGGCCGTCTGGACCGATCACGGGAAGGTGGTACAACACGACGCCAACGCCGGAGTTGATGATCTGCGGGATCGCCTGGGTCTGAAAGCCCGGCAGCGAACTTCCCGTAAAGTTCACCTCGTTCTGCAACATCGCCTTGTTGATCTGCCCGGTGCCCGGGAATCCAGTCACCATCGTGTAGGGCTTTTCCATGATTTCGAGCGCCAGCCGCAACCGCGTATCGTGTGATGTCGCGCGGCTATAGCCGCCCGCATAGATATTGGTGGCGCGCTGGAAATCTTCAGGTTTGGTGTAGCCGCCCGGGACGATGTCCCGCCGTGCATAGACGATGTTCCAGCCACGCGCTGCCACGATCGGAATGAAATCGGTGGTTTTGATCTTGAGCACGGGATCATCGATGATGGTCGAGGTCGCGCTCATGGTGAAATAGCCCACCGTCAGGCCATCGGCCTGCAGCCCTATGCCGAGGCCGAGGTGGTTCATGGCAGTGGCGCCACCGGCGCCCGCGACATTGCGAATGATGACGTTCGGCCGGCCAGGAATGTGTTTCGCCAAGTGACGTTGATAGACCCGCGCTTCGGTGTCGGCATTGCCTCCCGCCGCATAGTTGACGAGGAGCGTCAGCGTCTTGTCTTTGTAGAACTGCGCCGAGGCCGGCGTGGCCGCCAGCACCGCAATTGTGACGACGATGAGAAAACGCTGCAGCATGGCTACCTCCAAGGTTTCTCATACCGTAGCCCGGATGGAGCGGATCGCACGCGCTTGCGCGTGTGATCAAGCGCAATCCGGGAGCGGTCCTGGACCAACGGCGGTCCCCGGATTGCGCGCCACAAGCGCGAAAGTGCGCTTGTGGCCCTCCATCCGGGCTACGAAGTGCATCATCACTCCACAAAACTTTCCAAGAGTTCCACCGGATCGCCGTACTTGCCAGCCTCCTTGACAACCTGCGGATCGCGCAGCGCCATGAGGAAGCCGTTGTCGATCAGCGTCGTGCTGCCGACCTTCACGGTCATGTCGAATACCACACAATCCTGATGCGTGTGCGGCTCCTCCCAGCGCGGCACCTGCCGGTGCATGAAGTCGCTCGGGCGATCGGAATCGGTACCGAAGTGCAGCGCGCCGGGCGCATTGGACCCGGCCGGATAGGCCTTGAAGCGTGGATATTTCGGATTGAAACCGCAGCCAAGCTCATGCAGCGTCGCATTCACACCGACCAGCATGTCGCGCATGATCTCGGCATCCATCGAACTGCCATGCACTTTGACGACAACACCATCCCGGTATTCGATACCGACCTTGTCGCGGAACGGCTTTTCGAAACCGATCGCCCATTGCGGATAGACAATGCCGCCCATGTCGGGATGCGCGTTCTTGTCGCGCCGAAAGCAGGTGCGGCCGTAGATGTTCGGGCCATGCGTCGGCAGGTGGTGCACATAACAACCGTCTTCATCGGCACGGTCCCTGCCACGCCAGCGGTTGTCCTCGTGCAGGTTCTTGACCATGTCGGGCGTGAATTTGATGAACAGTTCAGTGCCGCGCGGATCGGAAAATGTCATGTCGAAGTTGCGATCCTTCGGATACATCCGGGCCGTTGCGCGAATGATCTCGCCGACGAGATCGACGGGAAAACGCGCCTGCGGGGTATGTAACAGATCAAGATTGCGGAAATAAGTGATCTTGACCCAGCGCTGACCTTTTTCCCTGCGCAGCCTGATGAACAGCGGCGCATTGACCGAGCAGAACCAGGTCGAAATCACGAAGGTCGCCTGTTCGACCAGCGCCACCGCTTCAGGTGGACAGTCGTCCAGCTGCGTGGTTGGCGCCATGAATTCCCGTGGAAATACGCCGCGCGAATTGGCGATGCCGGAAATCGCATCAACGATGCGCCGGTCGAGCAGCGGATCGGTCAGGAAAAGAACGCTGTCGCTCGGACGGATCGCATAGACCTTGATCAGGTTGTCGATCGCCTGGAAATAGTTGCGTGTCTCGGTCTGCGGCAGCACGGTTTGTGCCGGCATCGCGGACGAATATTTGGAATTGACAATGTCTTCGTAGGTCGGCGGGCGAAACCCCATCGTGCCTTCTCCTGAAATTCATTCCGGGCGCTATTTTCGCAAGCTATCGGGGCGCCGTCAAAGCGGTTTGAATCGCCCCGACGCGATCGCCCGGTCGTAGACCACGGAGGCGACCGCCACGTCTTCGAGCCCGACGCCCAGCGATTTGAACACCGTAATGGCGGCCGGATCGCGCGCAAGGTGCGGACCAGCAATGATTTCGTGCAAGGGCTTCACAGTGCTCCAATCGAGACGGCCCGCCTTGGCGAGATCGATGAATTCGCCGGCCTCAAGCTTGGCCTGGGGGATGTCGTCGGTCACCACCAACGAGGCCCGCAGGATGATCTCGGCATCGATCTCCCGGCGATTGGCTGCATTGGCCCCCATGCCCACGACATGCGTACCGGGCCGGACCCAGGAATTCATGACGACCGGCGTTGCCGAATTGGTGGCCGCAACTACGATGTCGGCGTTCGCGACCGCCGCTTCAGCCGATAACAATGCACTCACACTCACCGGGGCGGCCAATTCGTGGACAAGCTTTGCGCAGAAGGCCTCGAGCTTGTCGCGCGTGCGGGCAAACACAAAAAGTTGCGACAGCATGCCGACCGCGCTGAGCGCCAGCGCCTGCGCGCGCGCTTGCCGGCCGGTGCCAAGGAGGGCGACGCGCTTTCCTTCGGGCCGCGCCATCAATTCGGTCGCTACGCCCGTCGCGGCGCCCGTGCGAATCTGGCCGAGCACATTGGCCTCGATGATCGCCAGCAACCCTCGCATCGAATAGAGCAGCACATGAAACGCTGACGATCCATAGGCTTTGAGCGCATAGCGATGCTGGGTCGCGATGCCCCCGCCCATGACATTGAGCCGCCGGTCCTCGAAGGCCCAGCGTGTGCGCGGCACGATATTGGCCTCTTCCCGCGCCCGCGCCGAAAAGGCATCACGCAGCGCCGCGACGGCGCTCGGCATGTCGAGAAATTCCGTGACGTCATTTTCGTTGATATAGATGGGCACTAGCGAAACTCCGGTGTCTCCGCGAGATAATGCTTTTCCATCGCGGGGCGGAATTTCTCCATGACGGCGCGATTGAGTTCGATCGGCGGCTTCTGATCAGGTGGCAGCATCGATTTGTACTCAACTCCACCCAACTCTTCCTTGAAGGTGCGCTTGGCTTCCTCGACCACGGCGGGATTGGCAAAGCACTCGATCACGGCAGCGGCGAACACCTTGGCGCCCACCACCGCACCTTTGTGCGCGATGGACGTGGCCAGCGCGACGCCGGCCGCCCAATGGTGGAAATTGATATTGGGAACATTCGATGGAAAATAGAATTTCACCATCGGAACTTTCCAGGAGACGTCGCCGGCGTCGTTCGCCGACGTCCTCTGTTCAGCTTCTGCTTTGAGTCCCTTGATGTCACGTTTGAGGCCGACGACCTTGACCTTGGCATTCTCCTGCAACTGCCGTGCAAGCTTGTCTTCCTCCTCGCTCCACGCCGGCATGCCGACGACTTCGATGTTGCGCTGAACGAGCTCCGCAAGTGTTCGGTTGCACCGCAAAGGCCAGACGGCGCTCAACACATCGACCGTGCAGGTCGTGTTGGTCATCATGGCTGCACCTTGCGCGATCTTCTTCGCCTGTTCGAAAAGGGCTTGCGCGCCCTCCGCAGTGCCGTCGCGAAAGAACCACCAGATGGTGGCGGTTCGTGGAATAACGTTCGGTTGATCGCCCCCGTTGGTGATCACGCGATGGGCACGCATCGTCGGTCGCATATGTTCGCGGTACTGCGCCATGCCGGCATCCATCAGCACCACGCCATCGAGCGCATCACGGCCGTTCCAGGGCGACGTGCCGGCATGGGCGGTTTGTCCATGAAACGTGAACGTGGCCGAAATCAACGCTGATTGCAGCAGGCCGTAGCCCGACGAGAACTCCCCCCCGATATGATCGTGGAAGGCGACATCGACATCGTCGAACCAGCCATCGCGCACCAGATAGGGACGGCTCACGAGCTGT
The DNA here is from genome assembly GCA_035300505.1 of Xanthobacteraceae bacterium. Classification (GTDB taxonomy): domain Bacteria; phylum Pseudomonadota; class Alphaproteobacteria; order Rhizobiales; family Xanthobacteraceae; genus VAZQ01. The sequence goes on along the minus strand of DATGVJ010000144.1, from coordinate 4,114 downwards.
TCTTCGGCCGGACCGCCAAACACTTTGAGCGTGCCCTTGAAGCCGAACTTCTCCATCGCGCTCTTCGCCGCGAGCGCGGTGCCGACCAGCACGGCTGCGTTGACGTTATGGCCCTCGCAATGGCCGGGCGCGCCTTCGACAATGAATTGCTGCGCCGGCACGCCGGGGCTTTGAGAATTGTCCGGACAGCTGTCGTATTCGGTGTGGATCGCGACCACCGGATGGCCGGAACCGTAGGTGGCGCAGAAGCCGGTCGGAAATCCCGATATGCCACGCTCGAGCTTGAAACCGCCCGTCTGCAGGAGACCGGTCATGAGTTTCGCCGTCTCGAATTCCTGCATGCCGAGTTCGCCGAAATAGAAAATATTGTCGCCGAGCTGCGCTATCGCGCCGGCGTTGCGCTCGACGTGGTCGAATACATGTTGTTGCTCAGGAGTGAGATTGCCAGGAGTGGACATGGTCAGCCCAGATGCTTGTGATAAAACGCGAACACCTTTTCCCAGCCGTCGATCGCCTGTTCGGGCCGGTGTGACACGCGCATGGTGTTGAAGAACGCGTGGCCGCAGCCGTCGTAGCGGTGGAACTCGTAGTTCCTGGCCAGGCTCTTGAGGCGCTCTTCGGTGCGGTTGACCTGGTCGCGGGTGGGGTTGTGGTCATCATTTCCGAAAATGCCGAGCATTGGACAGTCCAGCTTTTCGGTGAGATCGATTGGTGCCAACGGCCGCTTCGCATTGAGCGCCTTGGGGTCATCGACCACCACATTGCCGCCCCAGCAATCCACCAGGGCATCGACACCAGGCAGGCTGCAGGCAGCGAGGTAAGCGTGGCGGCCGCCGGAACAAAAGCCGATCAGGCCGACCTTGCCGTTGGAATTGGGTTGCGCGCGCAAATAAGCCATCGACCCCGCGACATCGCCGACGACCTGGACATCCGGAACGCCACCAGCTGCCCGCACCCGCGCCCCGACGTCGTCCGGGCTGCCGGGGCCGTTACGGGAATAGAGATTGGGCGAGATAGCCGCATAACCATGGTGCGCGAATTTGCGCGCGACTTCGATGATCCACTCGTCCCATCCGGGCAGGTGCATGATCACCACCACCCCAGGTATCTTGCCTGGCTTCGTCGGGCGCGCGTAATAGGCCTCGCTGGTGTCGCCGTTATGCCCCTTGAAAGAGACCAAATCCGTCTGCAAGCCCAGATACGACATTCCTGCTTCTCTCGTTGATGGCAATATGCGTGTCATTGGTGGGAATATGCCTCCAGAATATCATTGTCACGCGGATTGTAGAGCCGGCAATCTGCGTAGTGTTGTTGGATCAAATTTGAAGACGCGCAGATATAATCGACGCGCCGAAGTTTCTTCTTGCCGATCCGGGAGGTTGACCGATGAACGAATTCAAGAGCCCCGCCCTCAAGGGCGCAAACGTTCGGCGCACCTCGCCGAAGCCCGTGAGGCCGTCAGGGATCCTGCATTTCACGCTGAGCGTGACCGACCTCGATCGCGCACGCAAGTTCTACGAGGAGGTGGTTGGCTGCACCTTCTGGCGCCGCAACGATAAGGCGGTCTTCATGCGTTGCGGCGAAGACTACTTCGTGCTGTCGTGCGCCGGCTATCACGTGCCGCAAAACCGGAATCGCGACACGCTCATCCACCATGCCTTTCTGGTCCAGGGCGAGGATTTCGAATCAGCTTTGGCGCATGTCGAAGCTTGCGGCATCGAGGTGCTGCTGTACGAGGACACGGGACACCGCAGTTTCACCGGTCGGCACGCTTATTTCCATGATCCCGACGGCAACGCCATCGAGTTCATTGACTTCCACGGGCTTGGCGAAGTCGGCGCGCCGGACTATCAGGGGCGCGAGCGGCGCCGCGCCAAATCGCATCTGGCCGACGAAATACCCGCAGAAGGATGACATCCGATGCTCAGAAAAGAACAGAACGAATTTCTCACCCAGACCGGCCCCGGAACCCCGATGGGTCAGTTGTTCCGCAGCTACTGGGTGCCGGCGCTGCTGGCGAGCGAATTGCCCGAGAACGAATGCCCGCCGGTGCGGGTCAAGCTGCTCTCGGAACGGCTCATCGCCTGGCGCGACACGCAAGGGCGCTATTCGCTGATCGATGAATTCTGCGCGCACCGGGGGACCTCGTTGTGGGTCGGGCGCAACGAAGAGAGTGGATTGCGCTGCCCGTATCACGGCTGGAAATACGACTGGACCGGCCAGTGCATCGACGTGCCATCAGAACCGCAGGAAAGCGGCTTCTGCCAGAAGATCAAGCTGAAATCCTATGCGCTGGTGAAGCGCGGCGACGTGCTCTGGGCCTATATGGGTGCGCCGGAGCGACAGCCGGCTTTGCCGGAATTCGAATTCGCGACTGTGAAGCCCACGCAGACCTACACCTCCAAGCGCCTGCAGGAATGCAACTGGTTGCAGGCGCTCGAGGGCGGGATCGACTCCAGTCATACCTCGTGGCTGCACCGCGGCGAACTCGAAATCGATCCGCTGCACCGCGGGTCCAAGGGCAACCAATACAATCTCGGCGATATGCGGCCGCACTTCGAAGTCACCGAAAGTCCCGGTGGCCTCCTGATCGGCGCGCGCCGCAACGCCGAAGGCGGCAAATATTATTGGCGCATCACGCAATGGATCATGCCCTGCATCACCATGATCGCACCGCGCGCCGATCACCCGACCGGCGGACATTTCTGGGTCCCGGTCGACGACGAGAACTGCATGGTCTGGAACTGGGACTACCATTCGGTGCGCGATCTCACGCCGGAAGAAGTCACCGCGATGAAGAACGGCGCCGGACGGCATGTAATCTACGAGGAAGGCAATACCTGGCGGGCGCGCGCCAACAAGGACAATGACTTTCTCATCGATCGCGCGGCGCAGAAAGCCGGCATCTCCTATAGCGGCGTCGCCGGTTTCGCGATGCAGGATTCCAGCATCCAGGAGCTGATGGGACCGATCGTCGACCGCACCAAGGAGAATCTGGTCTCGACCGACAACGGCATCATCATGGCTCGCCATCGCCTGATGCGGGCCGCCAAGGCACTGGTCGAAAAAGGCGAGATGCCGCCCGGCACCGATCCGGTCCATCAGCGCGTGCGCGCAGCCTCGGTGGTGCTGGCCTCCGACCAGGCTTTCAAGGATGCCGCCAAGGATGAGATGATGGTGCGCCCCGGCGTCGCGCATGCGCGGGTGTAAGGGGCGAATCTGTAGGGGGCGAATAGTGAGTAGCGAATAGCGAATAGTAAAGATGGATCCCTTGCTTCCTACTGGCTACTCGCTACTCACTACTCGCCAATAACCAGAAAGCATCCCAAATGGCCAAGATCGTACTCGGGCTCGGCACGTCCCATACGCCCATGCTGCTTGCTTCCGACGCGACGCTGGAGCGCTTTCGCGAGACCGACGAGAAGATGAAGCATCGCGACAAGGAAGGTCGCCCGGTCACCTATGGGGACCTGCTGGAGAAGGCCGATCCGAAACTTGGCCCTTTGGTGGCGCCGCAACACCTGGTGGAGCGGCAGAACGTGGCGCGCACCGCCATGGCGCATCTGCGCAAGGCTCTTGCCGCCGCCAGCATCGACACGCTGGTCGTCATGGGCGACGACCAGAACGAAAGCTACAAGGAAGATTGCCGGCCCGCTTTCGCAATCTATTACGGCGCGACGATTCAAAACAGCAACGAGCAGCACGAAGAATACCGCAAACGCTTTCCGGAATGGTACGTGCAGAACCGGCAAGGATTTTTCGAAGACGAGGGCCCGCGCGACTATCCGGTGCATCGCGAACTCGCGGTGCATCTCATCGAGTCGTTGATGGATATGGGATTCGATCTCGCAGCGTCCGAGCGCCTGCCCAAGGGCGAAGGGGAAGGTCACGCCATCGCCTATGTGCACCGCCGCGTCATGGACCCTGCCAAGCCGATTGCGGCCGTGCCGATATTCCTCAACACCTATTTCGCCCCGAACCAGCCGCGCCCGAAGCGCTGCTACGAATTCGGCAAGGCGCTGCGCAAAGCAATTGAGAGTTTTCCGGGCGAACAGCGTATCGGCATGCTGGCCTCAGGTGGCTTGAGCCATTTTCTGGTGGATGAAGAGTTTGA
>DATGVJ010000143.1:0-30512 GCA_035300505.1 Xanthobacteraceae bacterium | reverse complement strand
TTCATCCCTACCATGGCGAGCGCGCACTTGCGTCATTGGGCGGAGAAGGCAAAGCCGTTGCGGCGCTGGTGCTGCGCCACCATGAGCGCCTCGACGGCAGCGGCTACCACCGCTACGCCCGCGGCAACGACCTTTCGCCCGCGGCCCGAGTCCTGGCCGCTGCCGAAGCGTTCCAGACCGCCAGGGAATCGCGGCCTTACCGCGCTCCGTTGAGTGACGTAGCGGCGGCGTCAAAGCTCCGCGGTGCAGTCAAGGAAGGAAAGCTCTGCCCTGACGCTGTCGAAGCAGTCCTCACCTGCGCCGGTCAACCCGCCCGCCGGGCAACAACCGAGCGGCTCGCGGGACTGACCCCGCGCGAGATCGAGGTCCTGCGACTGATCGCAGCCGGACATACGGCGAAAGAGGCGGCCCGCCAGCTCGAGATCGCGCCCAAGACGGCCGACAACCATATCCAGAGCCTCTATTCCAAAATCGGCGTCAGCACCCGGGCCGGCGCCGCCCTCTACGCGCTCGAGCGCGGGCTGGTGCAACAGAACAATTGACGTCGATTACCGCGCGGCCGTTACGCGGATCTCCACCATCTTGGCTGGCGATTGCAGGCGCGCCTCGATGCAGGCGCGGGCAGGCGCACAGCCGGCGGGCACCCAGTCGTCCCAGACCTTGTTCATCTCATCGACGGTGCGGATATCCTGCAACCACACCGTAGCCTGCAGCAGCTTCGACTTGTCGGTGCCGGCTTTCGCAAGCAGCCCATCAATCGCGTCAAGGATTTCCTTTGTCTGTGCCGCCACGCTTTGTCCGGCTGTTTTCTCGGCGGTCAATCCGGCAAGGTAGACGGTGTCGCCGTGTACGACGACGCGGCTCAGGCGCGCGCTGGTATCGAAGCGTTGAACGATCACCGGGGTTCCCTTGGTGGGTGGTCTATTATGCGGCATCCGTTGTACCCGAAAAGCCGTGTATAGTGACAGCAAACATGCTCGATACGCGCGGGCTCGTAGCCCGGATGGAGCGGATCGCGCGCCTACGCGCGTGATCAAGCGTAATCCGGGAGCAGTCGTGGTGTATCGGTGGTCACCGGATTACGGTCCACAAAGCGCATAAATGCGCTTGTGTTCCTCCATCCGGGCTACGGATCGAGAGAAAAACGATGCAACGTCGTCAATTCCTGCAAGCAACAATCGCCGCTGTTACAGGCCTTGTCTCGCCTGCGGCCTGGGCCCAATCCTATCCATCAAAGCCGGTGCGCGTCATTGTCCCGTTTGCACCGGGCGGGCCGACCGATGTCGCCGCCCGCCTCATCGCACAAAAGCTTTCGGACAACCTCGGCCGCCAGTTCTTTGTCGAGAATGTCGCCGGTGCGAGCAGCAATATCGGCACCGCCCAGGCTGCCAAAGCTGCGTCCGACGGGCACACTTTGCTGATCACCGTCAACAATCTCGTCATAAATCCGGCGCTGTTCGAGAAGGTGGCCTTCGATCCGTATCGGGACTTCGAACCCGTCGTGCTTGCCGTCGGCTTTCCAACGGCGCTCGCGGTCCACCCTTCGGTGCCGGCGAAAACCGTGAAGGAACTCGTCGACTATATCAAAGCCAATGTGGGCAAATTCAATTTTGCCTCGCCCGGCCTCGGCACGCCATCGCACCTTCTGGGCGAACAGTTCCGCATGACGCTCGGTCTTGATCTCGTGCACGTTCCCTTCGGCGGCAGCGGCCCCGCGATTACGTCGGTGGTCGCCGGTCACACGCCTATTGGCTTTGCCTCCCTATCGACCGCCGTGCCGCTGGCGCGGGAGGGAAAATTACGCGTGCTGGCAACCATGAGCCCGAATGCGTCAGGTTCTTTGCCTGATGTGCCGACGATCGCCGCAGCCGGCTATCCGGGTCTCGATGGCGACGGCTGGGTCGGCGTGCTGGTTCCGGCGGGCACGCGCAAAGACATCATCACGCTTCTCAATCGCGAGATCGTGCGCATCATTGCGTTGCCGGAATTGAAGGAGCGCTTCGCCTCGCTGGGACTCGATCCGGTCGGCGGCACGCCCGAACAGTTCGGCCAGCAGATGCGCGCCGAAGGCGAGAAATGGGCCAAGGTGATCCGGGCTGCCGGCATCAAAGCGGAGTGACTGGCGCAACGAAATAGACGATGGGACAAGAATGTAGGATGGGTAGAGCCAGAAAAACGCGTCTTCAAACACTTTATTCCGGCGAAACCCATCACCTTGCTGCAGGGGCGATGATGGGTTTCAGAAAAGCGCGTAAAGAAAGAACGCGCTTTTCCTCTACCCATCCTACAAAGCCATGCACTCACTGCAACACCAATCGCTTCCGGCGCTATGCGGTAACTTTTTTCCTGAACACGACGAACTCCTTGCCAACCAGAGGCGCTGGCGCGCCGGCATCAACACCCTTGGAGATCGTTGTGAAAGCTTTAATGTTTGCAACAATTCTCAGTTTGGGCGGACCCTTTGTGCAAGGTGCCACCGCACAGCATGGCCCGATTGCGCGCGGTTTTGATACCACCAACACCCTGTCCGTATTCAATGTCAGGTTCGAGGCGCCCGTGGGCCACCGTCAGCCCTCGGTCGCTGAAATTGACCTTGGCAAGACCGCCAGGGAATTTCGGTCGCCCGCGCAGATCAGCGCCGACGAGGCCTTCCGGAGAAGCGAAGAAGCGCTTCGCAAGAAGCTGATTATTTGCAACTGTTGAATTGCGAAGGCGCCGACGAGACGACCGCTATTGATTCACGCCACGGACATTGTCAAACTCCCGGCCTTATTGGCATGACAGCGTAGGGCAGCAATGGATTCAACCGATCTGACCGGACGTCTGCTCGAGGGTGAGAAGATCGTCTGGTGGGGGCAGCCTGCCCACGGACTGGTGTTCGGCGCTCGCGACTGGCTGCTGGTACCGTTCAGCCTGCTTTGGGCCGGATTTTCGATTTTCTGGGAATCGAGCGTGCTGGCCACAGGCGCTCCAATTTTCATGCAGTTATGGGGCGTGCCGTTTGTGCTGATCGGGTTGTACTTGGTGGTAGGTCGCTTCCTGCTCGATGCCTGGTTACGGCGACGCATGCTGTATGCCGTGACAAACCAGCGTGTCCTGATCCTGCGGAACGGACCGTTTGCCAAGTTCACCGCTCTCGATCGTGATCGAATACCAGATGTCAATTTGAACGAACATGCCGACGGACGCGGCACGATCCGTTTCGGCACGGTGTCATCTTACTGGTCAGGACGAGAATTTTCCGGCTGGACGCCCGCACTCGATCGCGCTCCGCAATTCATCGCAATCGAGGATGCCCGAAGGGTGTTCGACCATATTCAACGGAGATCGTGACGATTCCCTCAAGCGCATGCGTTACGACCTTGCGCATAACGGTCGGCAGGGCCTCATTGGCGACGTCATCGACTTCGATCCAGCGCGCGCCCATCGTGGCCGGAACGCCTGCCGGAATGTTGGCCACGAAAACCACGAGTTCCAACGGGAAGTGCGTGAACACGTGGGTCACGACACCCGGAATGCGCCGCCACTGCGGTTTCGTGCGCGCGAGGCTGGGCGCTTCCCTCATGGCATTCGTCATATTGAAGTCATGGCTCCAAGCCGTCGTCGGCACTTCGGTCATGCCGCCTAGCAGTCCGCGCGACGGTCGCGTTTGCACCAGGAGCTTGCCGTCGCGGCGCAGGACCACAAATGCAGCCCCTTTGCGCAAGCGGCCCGCAGGCTTTGGCGTCTTGACGGGAAATCTTTCCGTGTCGCCCCGGCGTCGCGCCGCGCAGGCATCAGTCCAGGGACACGAAACGCAGGCGGGATTTTTCGGCGTGCAAATGGTGGCGCCGAGATCCATGAGCGCCTGGGCGAAATCGCCGTGGCGCGCCGTGGGTGCAAGACCATGCGCCAGCAGTGCAATCTCGGGCTTCGCCCCCGGCAGCGGAGTTTCGACGGCAAAGAGCCGCGTCACTACGCGTTCGACATTGCCGTCGACCGGCACGGCCGGCGCATCGAACGCAATCGCCGCGATGGCCGCTGCCGTATAGGGACCGACGCCCGGCAGTGCGATGAGTTCTGCTGCGGTCTGTGGAAAACGTCCCGCATGATGATTTACCACAGCCTGTGCGCAGGCGTGGAGATTGCGGGCACGCGCGTAGTAGCCGAGCCCCGCCCACAGACGCAGCACGTCGTCGCGTGGTGCTGCTGCAAGCGCCGCCACGTCGGGCCAGCGCTCCACGAATCGCAGAAAATACGGCGCGACCGTTTTGACGGTCGTCTGCTGCAGCATGATTTCGGAAAGCCAAACCCGGTAGGGATCAGGCGTGACGCCCGCCAACGCGCCCGGCAGGGCACTCGGCAGAGCGCCCGGTAGGGCACGCCAAGGCAATGCGCGGCGGTGGCGATCATACCAAGCCAACAACGTGCTCGCTCGCAAGGTGCTCGCCTGAACAACAGATCGGGTCTTTTTTGTCGCGACAGCGCGCTTTCGCCGCAATGACTTCGCTGCTACCCTCATGGTCAACGGTTTTACAGAGCACTCGGTCATGGACAAGCCCCATTACCCACAGGTACGTGCCTTGGCGGATGCCTTGCGTACGACCCTCAACGATGCCTTTGCCAAACAGGGTTTTGCCTCGACCGAACTGGTGACGCGCTGGACCGACATCGTGGGCGAGGACATTGCGGCACACTCTGAGCCGGAAAAAATCCAATGGCCACGACCATTTGGCGAAGATATGCCACAGCCCGGCACGCTGGTGCTGCGGGTGGAAGGACCCGCCTCGATCGAAATCCAACATATGTCGCGGGTGCTGTTGGAGCGCGTCAACCAGTTCTTCGGCTGGCAGGCCGTGGGCGCGATTCGCCTTCGTCAGGCCCCACTGAGCCGGCGCAAGGTCCGGGCCATGCCCAAAATTGACGTGCAGGCGCAAGCCGCCGTAGCGGCAACGCTTACGGACATTTCCGACGAATCGCTGCGTGCCGCGCTGGCACGCCTGGGCGCAGCGGTGAAAACGAGCGAGAAACACAATCAAAGATAGAATTAAAAACAACCCCTTGGCAGGGGGGCCCAGCCTTGCCACATTGTTGCTGACTTAAGGCGGTAAACACGCACAAAATAAGGGAGCCAGCTGTGAAGATCACCCGTCGCGAATTTTCTTTGGGCGCCTCGAGCGGCGGTCTCGCCGTGGGAGGCTTGGCTGTGGCAGGATTGGCCGTCCCAGCCTTGGTTCCCGCTTTGGCCCAGGCTCCTGCCGACCTGATGGCACCGGGGCCACTACCTGAAATGTCGCTGGGCGACGACAAGGCCCCCGTTACGATCATCGAATATGCGTCGATGACGTGTCCGCATTGTGCTGCGTTTCACGCGCAAACCTATCCGGAGTTGAAGAAAAAATATATCGAAACCGGCAAGATGCGGTTCATTTTCCGCGAATTCCCGCTCGATCAGCTCGCGGCGGCCGCCTTCATGCTGGCACGTTGTGCGGGGCCTGATCGCTATTTCCCGATGATAGAGGTTCTATTCAGCAAACAGCGCGACTGGGCGGTGCAACGTCCCTTGGCGCCCCTGCTGGCGATCAGCAAGCAGGCCGGCTTGAGCGAGCAAGCCTTCAACGATTGCTTGAAGGACCAGAAGCTGCTCGACAGCATCGAAGAAATTCGTCAGCGCGGAGCGTCACAATATGGGGTTCAGTCGACCCCAACGTTTTTTATCAACGGAAAGCTTTTCCGCGGCAACGGCACGTTGGCGGACCTCGAAAAAGAGATCGAGCCCTATCTCAAGAGCTGACGAGCGACCACCAGATCGTCCGATTGGCGCCGGTCTCGCGTGAACACGGGACCGGCGTCTGCTTTTTTGGGATGCGTTGAGATGAAGGGTCGCCGGAATCCACACAGCTTTTACGCGGACGACACCCTAGTTTCTGTTGCGGAATCACCTCTCGATATTCATTGTCCGTACGATGATGCATCCCTCGATCCAAATTAAGTCCACATGAAACTCACGCGGTTACGCCTGCTTGGCTTCAAGTCTTTTGTCGAGCCGACTGACTTTCTGATCGAGCCCGGCCTCACCGGCGTGGTTGGTCCGAATGGCTGCGGAAAGTCGAACCTCGTCGAAGCCTTGCGCTGGGTCATGGGCGAAACGTCGCACAAATCACTGCGTGCCGTCGACATGGACGACGTGATCTTTGCGGGCTCAAACACGCGTCCGGCCCGCAACAATGCCGAAGTCGTAATGACGGTCGACAACAGCCACCGCAAGGCGCCGGCCCAATTCAACGAGCATGATTCGCTTGACGTATCTCGCCGTATCGAACGCGAGCAGGGATCGACATACCGTATCAACGGCCGCGAAGTGCGCGCGCGCGACGTGCATATTCTGTTTGCCGACGCCTCGACCGGCTCGCGTTCACCGGCCTTGGTACACCAAGGCCGGATTGGCGAAATCATCCAGGCCAAGCCCGAACAGCGCCGCCGCGTTCTGGAAGAGGCAGCCGGCATCTCCGGCCTGCATGCACGCCGGCACGAAGCCGAACTGCGGCTGCGCGCGGCGGAGCAAAACCTGTTGCGACTTGAGGATGTGATCAATCAGCTCGCCGCGCAGATGGAATCGCTCAAGAAGCAGGCCAAGCAGGCAATACGATACCGCGGGATCGCGGCACAGGTTCGCAAGGCCGAAGCCACGTTGTTTCATCTGCGCTGGGTCGCCGCCACTTCGGAATTGCGTGACGCCGAACATGTCCGCGACCTGGGCGTAAGGCTGGTCGCCGAGCGCACCGGCCAACAGGCCGAGGCTTCCACGCGGCAGGCGTTGGTGGCCGCCTCGCTCCCGCCGCTGCGAGAAGCCGAAGCACGAGCTGCAGCTGCGCTGCAGCGCCTCATCATTGCGCGCGAAACGCTCGATCAGGAAGAGACGCGGGCGCGCAACCGCATGGCCGAACTCGACCAGCGGCTTGTTCAGCTCGAACAGGACATCGATCGCGAGCGGCGACAGGCCGCCGACGCGCGAGCCGCCATCGAACGGCTCGCCAGCGAAGAAGAAACATTGCGCCACGAGACGCAAGCCAATGCGGAGCGGCGGGTTGGCGCAGACCAGCGCGTTGCCGAAGCGGATGTCGTCCTGGCCCGCACCGAAAAGGCCTTTGGCGAATTGACGGGAAGGCTCGCCGAACTCACAGCCGAGCGCAATCAACTCGAAAGCGTGGCGCGCGGCAGTAGCGAACGTCTCAACCGCCTGCAATCAGAATTGACCAATGTTGAACGCGAGCTTGCGCAGCTCGACGAACGCAACAAGGCAAGCTCCGATCTCGCGGAACTCGCCGCAGCAGTCGATTCCGCCCAGAACGCCATCGTGGAAGCGGAAGCCTTGGTCCTGCGCGCCGAAGCCGCCCATTCGGGCGCACGGCAAGCGCTCGATCTGACACGGCGGCCGCTGGCTGAATCGGAACGCCGCGCGCAACGGCTCGATACCGAAGCCAAGACGCTTGCCAAACTGCTGCATGTCGACACCAAGAACCTCTGGCCCGCAGTCATCGACGATCTTAAGGTCGACAAGGGCTTTGAAGGCGCTCTTGGCGCAGCACTCGGCGATGATCTTGAGGCGCCGGTGGATGCGTCAGCGCCGATGCGCTGGGCCGGCGCGGAAGTCGACCCCACAGACCCGCCCTTGCCCGACGGCGTTGAGCCGCTCTCTGCCCATGTCATGGCGCCGAAGGAACTCGCACGCCGGCTCAAGCAGATCGGCGTCATCGAGCGTGCCGATGCGGCAAGGTTCCTGGGATTGCTGAAGCCGGGTCAACGCCTGGTGACCTGCGAAGGAGATCTGTGGCGCTGGGACGGTTTTTCGGTTGCAGCTAACGCGCCGACTGGCGCCGCACGACGGCTCGCCGGCAAGAACCGACTGGCTGACATCGATGCCGAACTTCAAGTCGTGCGCAGCGAAGTCGAAACCAAGCGTCAGGCAGTCGAAACCGCTGAAGCCGAAGTCAATACTGCTGCCGAAGCAGAAACCTCCGGACGCAACCGCTGGCGGGAACTGCAGCGTGAAGCAGTCTCGGTTCGCGACAAACTCGCCAATGTGGAACGCGAGGCGAACCGGGTCGCGACGCGGTTTTCCGCCCTTGCCGAGGCCAAGGCGCGCTTGACGCAAAGCCATGACGAAGCCGCGTCAGCGCTCGAAACCGCAAAAATGGCACTCGCAGGCCTTCCGCCCGCGCACGACACTGAAGCGGAGCTTGCCACCGTTCGCGCCGAGATCGAAGAACAGCGCGTGGCGCTTGCCAAGCTTCGGGGCGAAGCACAGGGCTTGGCACGCGAAGCCGAACTTGCGGCGCGTCGACTCACCGTGATCGCGAATGAGCAGGCCGATTGGAGCACCCGCCGGGAAGGCGCAACCTCCCAGATCACCACCTTGGCGGAGCGGATCGAGGAAACCCGGTCCGAACGCGCAAGCCTTGTGGATGCGCCGGCGATCTTCGCAGAAAAGCGTCAAGCACTCATTAGCGAGATCGAGGCGGCGCAAATGACGCGCCGGGAAGCTGCCGACCACCTTGCCGAAGCCGAAAACATGCAGGCTGCCGCCGACAGCGCCGCGCGTGCTGCGCTCGAAGCCATGGGACTGGCGCGCGCCGAGGCCGCCCGCGCTGACGAGCGCTTCGATGGTGGCAAGCGACGGCTGACCGATGTCGAGCACGAAATCCGCGAGATGCTCGAAATCGAGCCCGCGGCTGTGGCCGAACTCGCGGAACTCAAGCCGGACTCCGAATTGCCCGAGGTCAGCGAAGTAGAGCAACGCCTCGAGCGCATCCGCCGGGAACGCGAGCGGCTCGGCGCCGTCAACCTTCGCGCTGAAGAAGAGTTGCAAGAGGTGGAAGCGCAGCACGGCAAACTGATCGCCGAACGTGACGATCTTGTCGAGGCCATCAAAAAACTGCGCCAGGGCATCCAGAATCTCAACAAGGAGGCGCGCGAGCGGCTCCTCGCCTCTTTCGAAGTCGTCAACAGTCACTTCCAGCGGCTGTTCACGCAACTCTTCAGCGGCGGCACAGCCGAGTTGCAGTTGATCGAGAGCGACGACCCGCTCGAAGCCGGCCTCGAAATTTTTGCCAAACCGCCCGGCAAGAAACCCGCTTCGCTGTCACTTCTCTCCGGTGGCGAGCAAGCCCTTACCGCCATGGCACTCATCTTTGCGGTGTTCCTCACCAATCCGGCACCGATCTGCGTGCTGGACGAAGTCGATGCCCCGCTCGACGATCACAATATCGAGCGCTTCTGTGACCTCCTGGACGAGATGACCAAGTCCACCGACACGCGCTTTGTCATTATTACGCACAATCCGATCACCATGGCGCGCATGAATCGGTTGTTCGGTGTGACCATGGCGGAGCGCGGTATTTCCCAACTGGTCTCGGTCGACCTGGAAGGCGCGGTGAAACTACGGGAAGCGGTTTAGGTCGGTCTAGGTCGCGGACGTTCGTAGGATGGGTAGAGCCCCCGCAGGTTTGAACCTTTATTCACTCATCTGCGACATAGATAATGGGCTATGATGTAGCCGAGATGCGCTGACCGGCTGGCGCGTTGTGGCGCTCGCTGGATTTGGGGCATGTCCATCGGGGGACAGGCCCTGGAAAATTTGGAAAGCCCCACGAAGTTACCAAGGAGCCCTCATGTCCACTTCGACCTGGATCATTATCGGCGTCGTTGTCGTTTTCGTCCTGTGGATCATCATGGTCTACAACGGCCTTGTCGCCATGCGCCAACGGGTCAATCAGGCCTTTGCTGACATCGACGTGCAGATGAAACAGCGCCACGACCTCATTCCCAACCTGGTCGAAACCGTGAAGGGCTACGCAAGCCACGAGCGCGGCACGCTCGAAGCGGTTGTGCAGGCCCGTAACGCCGCGATCCAGTCCCAGTCAGGCGGTGTGCAGGCGCAAGCTGCCGCCGAGAATGCCCTGAGCGGCACATTGCGACAATTGTTCGCCTTGAGCGAAGCCTATCCGGACCTCAAAGCCAACACGAATTTCCAACAGTTGCAGGGTGAGCTATCGGACATCGAAAACAAGCTGGCAGCCGCCCGCCGTTTCTATAACAACGCGGTGCAGGAATATAATACAGGCATCCAGCAGTTCCCGGCCGTGCTCCTCGCGGGTTCGCTCGGCTTTTCCCCCAAGGGATTCTTCGACGTCGGCGAAGAGCGGGCGACGCTCGACAAGGCCCCGCAGGTCAAGTTCTGATCTTGAGGCTTCATTTGAACAAGAACGCGGGCTGACGAGGGATTGTCTTGTCCTACGGCCTTTATACCCACATCCAAGCGAACAAGCGTCGCTCCGTCGCGCTGATCATCGGGCTGTTCATTCTGGTCTACCTGATGACATTTGCGGGATCGATCGCCGCAGAAGTGGCGATCTATGGCGATGCCCGGCTCGACCGCTTGTTGATAGGCGCGCGCAACCACTTTGTTCAGGCTTTGCCGTGGGTGACAGTCGGAACTGCTATCTGGATCGCCATTGCCTACCGATACAATCAATGGATGATCGACACCGTCACGGGCGGGCACGAAGTGACGCGCCAGGAAGAGCCGCGGCTTTACAATCTCCTGGAAAATCTCTGCATCTCGCGCGGCATTCCCATGCCGAAGCTCAAGATCATGGAGGACGAAGCACTCAACGCCTTCGCGTCGGGTCTCAACGAGAAGCAATACTCGATCACGGTCACCTCGGGCCTGATGGCGCGTCTCGACGATGCCGAACTCGAAGCCGTGCTCGGCCATGAGCTGACACATATCCGCAATGGCGACGTCCGCATGCTTATCATTGCGGTCATCATCGCGGGCGTGATTTCGTTTTTCGCCGAATTGGTTTTCCGAGGCCTGTTCCAGGGTGGCTTCAATTGGCGTGGTTCGCGGAATAGCAGCAGCGACCGCGGCAAGGGCGGCGCCCTGGTGGCGATCCTCATCGCAGTCGCGCTTATTGCGCTCGCTTGGCTGTTGTCGATCGTGATCCGTTTTGCACTGTCGCGTCAACGCGAGTTCCTTGCCGACGCAGGCGCGGTCGAACTCACCAAAAATCCAAACGCCATGATCTCGGCACTGCGCAAGATCGAGGGGCGCGGCGAACTGGAAGGCGCCACCTCCGCCGTCATGGAAATGTGCGTCGACAATCCGCGATCCGGCTTTGCCGATATCTTCGCCACCCATCCGGCCATCGACAGCCGCGTGGCGGCGCTCGTTCAATTTGCCGGCGGACATGATCCCGGACCGATCGCGCTACCAGATTTGGCGTCGCAAGAGGATCACATCGCCGCAGATCAAAATGCCGAACTCCCCGGCAACGTCGGACAGCCGAAACTTGATGGCGACAAGCCTTTCCTGCCGCAACACCCACCCATCGACGTGGGCGGTGCGCCATTGCCGCCTGGCACCGGAGGCCCGTGGGGATCGACGCGCTGAACGGCTGAGAGTTTATTTGGATCTTACACCGATGCCTTACGGCGAGCGATTGAGCCAAGATCAATCAATTGACTGCTCCTCACCCCTCGCTAATCGACTTCCAATTCCTGGTGAGATGATCGGCCGTACGCCAGGCGAGCGCCTGCACGGTCAGCGTTGGGTTGTGTGCGCCACTCGTTCCCATCACGGACGCGCCGAGCACGCCGAGGTTCGGGACTTCGTGCGAGAAGCAAAAGCGGTTGACCACATTGGACTCGCGCTTGTCCCCCATGCGGGTGCCGCCGTAGGCGTGGGTTGAAGGCCCCATGGTGCCGTTCGGTCCTTTTTGCACCGCGATGGCACCGGCCTCCAGAAACCAGCGCTCCATCTTTTCCTGCATGAAGAGCCCAAGCTTTTTCTCGTTGTCCTTGTGATCGGCCGTGATGCGGCACACCGGAAAGCCGAGCGGATCTTTTTCGGTTGGATCCAGATCGAGGTAATTGTCCTCATAGGGCAACGTTGTTTTTTGCATATAGGCAAGATTCCAGCGATCGGCATTCTGCTTGACGAAGGACTTCCATTGCGAGCCCCAGCCGGGCGCCCTGCCGAAGGTACTCATGCTGGCGGCACCGATCGGCCGACGGTCGGAATAGACCCAGAGATTTCCTCCTCCGATGAAATCCAGGCCCGAATGGTCGAAGTTGTCGTCGGCCCAATTGTCGACCGCGATGCCTTGCGCCGGCAGCCCGTACCAGTTGTTGAGATCGAACGGGAACAATGCCGCGACCGGCGCACCGGTGTGGTGGCTGCTATAGTGCCTGCCCACTTGCCTGCCATTGTTCGACAGTCCGTTCGCGAACGGCTTTGATTTCGACAGCAGCAGCAACCGCGTATTCTCATAGGTGTAGCTAGCAAGCAGCACGACCGCAGCCGGCTGAAAATATTCGACACCATCCTTCACATAGGTAACGCCGCTCATGCGGCCGGTCTTTTCGTCGACGTCGAGACGGGTGACCGCTGCCCTCGTCACCACCTTGAACCGGCCGGTATTGACCGCCTTGGGAATCGTGCTCACGGCTGTCGAACTCTTGGCCTCGATATGACAGCCGCCGCGATTGCAAAAGCCGTGATAGGCGCAGCCGGGCCGGCCATCGTAGGCTTGCGACGTGATTGCCGCCGGTCCCGGAAACGGATTCCAACCGAGATTGCGGGCAACATCGGCCATGCGATCGGTGAACTCCGTCCCGCGTAGCGCCGGCATCGGGTATTCACGTGCGCGGGCACCTTCGAAGATGTTGCCGCGTTGGTCGAGGGTGCCCCGTATGTTGCCGGCTTGGCCCGAAATACCGACTTCGTATTCAACCTTATCGTAATAGGGTTCAAGTTCTTCCAGCCCGAATGGCCAATCCTCGACTGTGGACCCCTTCGGAATGCGCGACGCCCCATAGCGACGCGTCGTCTCGCTCACGACCTTGAAGTCCCAGGGATTGAGCCGCCAGCTCTGCCCCCAATAATGCATGGTCGTACCACCGACCGCATTCATCATCGGATGCAATGGAGCCCGCGGCGAATAGCGCGCGGATGCGTTCGGCCGATGAGTTGGAATTTCATTGTTGGTTTTTTGCACCGACTGCGGCCAACCGCGAAAATTGTTGCGCAATTCATCGGGCGCGAAATCACGGGGCCCGAGCCATGTGCCGGCCTCAAGTCCGATCACTTCAAGTCCCGCACGCGCGAGCGGCAAAGCCGCGACACCGCCAGCCGCGCCAAGACCGACGATGACGACATCGGTTTTCTTAAGGTCGATGGCCATGGCTGCCGCCTTTCATCGTAAAGGTCGAATCATCGTAAGCTGACTGGCGAACCGGCGTCGATCGTGCGCCCAGGCGCTGATCGTCCGCGCTCACGGCGAGCCGCAGGCCCGGGTAGCCGATCATGTCCCAGCCGACGAATTCGGCGTTGCCGCCATAATAGGGATCGCAAAACGTGCCCTGGATCGTATGGGTGCGGACCAGATTGAAGAACGTCGACGCATTCGGGGTGAAACCGGTCGCGACATTTTTCTCCATATCCGTCAGCACGGCATCCTGGTCGGCCGCCGAAAGCCTGGCGAAGGCTAAGCCTTTCTTGGATTGCGCATAGGCGTCGAGCGCCTCAAGGCCCGCCGCATAGTCGGCACGCGAAGAACGTAAAGCGCCAACAAGCGCGCGGTCGATGTAATGGGCGGCCCGCGCCTCGGTGGCGCCGGGTCCATTTGCGTCGCTCGGAATGAGGCGCGCCACGACGGCTTCGAGGATATCAGCTTCGGCGCCGGTAAGCGTTTCAAGCGCTTCACGCCTCGGCGTCGGCACTGTAACAGACGGCTGCGCCACAGCGCTTTCGACGACTGGTGCCGCCGTCAGTGTCGCTGCTGCGCCACCCAATCCGACTTGTTTAAGGAGATTGCGCCGCGACACGCCGCTCAACGCGCTCCCTTCCTGATCGCTTGCCATACCGCCTCCGGGGTTAGAGTCGTCCGATCGTGTTCGGAATCGACCGTCTGGTCAACCGATTCATGCCCCGGAACACGGAAAGGCTAACAAGCCGGCGACATTGCCAAATCAAGCACTCGCGTTTGATCAGCGGGTGCAACGTCCGTTAACCAGACGTTGCCCTGCCGGACAGAGAAAAAACTCACAAAACAATCTCTGAAAGAAACAACAAATTGCGCCTGGCCGCCAACCTATTCTTTGCGATCTTTCAATTCAAATATCGGCGTGCTTCGAGCGAAAAGGCCGTGCGCGAGAGTCGCCCGCGCACGGGATATGTTCGTCTTGGATCAAGCTAAAAACCCTGGAAGCCCTCAGTTTCCCGCCTGGAAATTCCGCAGATCCGGCGGCGCCTGGTCCTTCTTGGCGGGCATCAGGTCGCCTTCAGCGCTGAGAAAGAAGCCCTGGCCGCGGATTTCAACGTGGCCATTGCCCTCCGCGCAATTCTCTTCGTCCCAAGCCGGATCAGTTTCCTTTGTATCGCGACCGTACTTCTTCGTGACCGTCCAGGGCCGCGTCAACGAATTGTCGATCGTTGTGATTTCATTGAGCAACACATCGGGATTGGTCGGATCCGGCTTGATGCGTTCCTTGATGATGCTCTTGTTGTCGCTGTGCAGCGACATGCCGCTTGCATCGAAGGTGCGAGGGCCGCGGAAGCCGCGGGTCTCGACCTCAAGCGTATCGAAGCGCCCATCGCCGTCGCTGTCGATCCACTTGCCGATGGAATAGCCCTGCAGCGTCGGCGTCATCTGGGCCGGCCAGTCCCGGCCGTCGGTGAAGATCCGGCGCGCGTCGTGGATGTGTTCGATCAGGACATGGGTCGTGTCAGGCGTAATGACAAATTCCATCATCCCATAGGGCGTCATGGCACGCGGCATGCCCGGCGCAAGACACGTGTAGGTCTTATAATTGCCCTGCCCGCCCTTGGCCTGATCGGCGATGCTCGCCTCCAGGATAGCCATGGCCTCTGGCGTCAAGGGCGCATTCTGCGCTTTGCCGAGACGCTTGGTCGGATCATATGCGGGTTGTCCGGTGACACCGGGTATGGTGATGCGGCGCCAGGCGCCGCTCCAGTCCGGATATTTGCTTTCGTCGAAGGCCTGTGCGCTGGTCGTCGCGATCGCAAGCACCGCCGTCAACGCGGCCATACCAGCCAGGAATTGATGTCGCATGAGAGATCTCCGTTTATTGCTTCGATCATTCTTCCAGGTACGCATCACTTATTGGCAGAAGGGAAATATTTCAGGCTGGGCGCCTTCTGGCCCCGCTTGGCCGGCATTACGTAGCCGTCCTTATCGAGGAGATAGGTTTCGCCGCCGATTTTCATCGCGTTCATTCGCTCTACGCACATGTATTCCGGCCACTCCGGCCTCAGGTTGGCGGAACGCACGTAGCTTTTCTTCACCGTCCAGGGCCGCGTGAGCGCGTTGTCGGTGACGGTCATCTCGTTGAGCAGAAGGTCCTTGTTGGACTTGTCGAGATAGATCCGCTCCTTGATGACAGTTTCGTTGTCGTCATGCATCGGCATTCCGTTAAGATCGAACGCGCGCGGCCCCTTGAAGTTGCGGGTCTCGATCTCGAGCACATCAAATTTGCCGTCGCGATCCTCGTCGATCCATTTTCCGATGGAGTAACCGTCGTGGGTGGGCTCCGCATGGGCCGGCCAAGCGCGCCCATCCGTGAAGATGCGCCGCTTGGTATCGCGGATGTAATCGATGCGAATCAACGTCAGACGCGGCAACACGATGAGTTCCATCGGCTCATAGGCCGTCATCTGGGCCGGCATGCCGGGCGGCATGCACGAGGGCCCCGGCCAGGTGCCGGGAACGCCGGCAGCTCGTTCCTTGAGGCTCGCCTCGAACCTGGCCTGATATTCCGGCTTGAGCGGCGCCTGCTGTCCCAGGCCCGGCGGCTTGCTCGGATCGAACGGCGGCTCGCCGGTCATTCCCGGCACGGGCGCGCGCGACCACTGGCCGCCCAGATTGGGATAGACGCTGGCGTCGAACGCCTGGGCGGCGCTGACGCTGATCAGCAACGCGATGACGGGGACACTTGCGACCTGCGCGACTGCACCGATCACATTTCGAAAATACATCCGTACCCTCCCTTGTGCTGCGGACCGAGGCACAGCTTCTGCAGGTTCTTGGCCTCGGCAGACTTTTGTTCAGGGTACCCCGAATCCGTGCCCATGCGGAAGGGGGGATCAATGCCCATCGAACGAAATCAGCGTTCTGACAGGCACATTAAGGTTACGCAATTTGTCGGCGCCCCCGAGTTCCGGCAAATCGATAACGAAACAAGCCGCCAGCACGTCCGCGCCAAGTTGACGCAGTAATTTGACGGCGCCTTCCGCCGTGCCGCCGGTGGCGATCAAATCATCGACCAGGATCACGCGCTCACCTTTGACGACCGCGTCTTCGTGCACCTCCATTTCGTCCAGTCCATATTCCAGCGAATAGGCGATCGACACGCGCCTGTAAGGTAGCTTGCCCTTCTTGCGGATCGGCACGAAACCCGCCGACAACTGATGCGCGACTGCGCCGCCGAGAATAAAGCCGCGCGCCTCCATGCCGGCAACTTTTTCGATTTTGGCGCCCGCCCAGGGCTGCACCAATTCGTCGACAGCCCGCCGGAAGGCGCGTGCATCCCCGAGAAGGGTCGTGATGTCGCGAAACATGATCCCCTTCTTGGGATAGTCCGGGATGGTGCGGATGGAGGCCTTGAGGTCATGTTCCAACGACGGACTGATCATGGATTTCTCAAATAGGGGGTTGGCCCGGGCGCCGCCCAAGCGGTTAATCCTTCGGGCTTTAGTAGAGGATCTGCCCTTTAGCAGCCTTTAGCAGACAATATCCATCGTCCCATAACACGAGATGAATCCGGTTACACTACTCGCAATGACTTCGCGTCTGGATTGAAATTGAGTTTCCTCAAACATGGTGCGCTGTGCGTAAATCCAAAATATGCAATAGTCGCCGCACGATACCCGGTTTCAGGAAAGGTCCATCGAATGTCCGCACGAACTTGCGGTTTGCTTACATGTTATATGTCTATAGCCCTGGCACTTGGCGCGATTGCGCCCGCAGCAGCGCAACCAGCCCCTCCCGGCAACAAGCCGGACGTCACTTTGGGATCGACGCCCGACACAGTCGTCTGGGGATACATATCCTCACGCGTGCCGCCGGTGCTGCGCATCAAGTCGGGAACGACCGTGCGCATCGACACCATGTCGCATCAGGGGCTGTCAACTGGCGTCGATCCCGTCACATACTTTGGCCGCGCCGGCATCAAGCCCGAAGAAGTGCTGCAGGACGCCAAGGATATTTTTGCGAAGGTGCCACGCGGCAAGGGACTTGGCGTGCATGTGCTCACCGGACCCATCCATATCGAGGACGCAGAGCCGGGCGACTCGCTTGAAGTGCGCGTCCTCGATCTCGAATTCCGTGTCCCCTATGGGGTCAACAATACCGGGCCGGGTTCGGGCGTGCTGCCCGACCTTGTCCCGACCCCGAGTCCACGGGTTATCAAAACCGACCAGCAGCGCAAAGTCGCGCTGCTGCCTGGCGGAATCGAACTTCCACTGTCGCCATTTCTCGGCATCATGGCAGTCGCGCCACCGCCCGACCTCATCATCGTGAGTTCGGGACCGCCGGGAAAATGGGCCGGAAATCTCGACCTCAAAGTGCTCAACGTCGGCTCGGCGCTGCATATTCCGGTTTTCAACCAAGGCGCCTTGTTCTTCACCGGCGATCCGCACGGCGTGCAGGCCGACGGCGAAGTCGACGGCGGGGCGCTCGAACAATCCCTGACCGCAACGCTGCAATTCATTCTGCACAAGGGCGCCGGCAAATCGATGCGCGGGCCTTGGGCGGAGGACGCCAACAACTATTATGTGCTGGGCCTCGACGTCGATCTCAATGCGGCGATGAAGCTTGCCGTGCGCGAGGCAGTCGAGCTGCTGCAAAAGAATGCGGGTCTCACGGTCGCGGAAGCTTACTCGGTCGCGAGCCTCGGTGTCGATTTCCGCGTGGCCGAAGCCGTCGACAGCGTGCAACTCATATACGGTGTGGTCCCGAAGAAATTCTTCAAGAACAATCCGGCCTATTGGGCGAGCAGATAACATCGCAATGAACATCAACGCGCTTCCACCTTACGGCAACGGCACGCTGGCGCCCGGCATCCGGTCGCGTCACGTGAACAACAACAACGGCCTCGATGTCCACATTCTCGAGGCCGGATTCGAAAGTCCGGGCCGCCCCTGCGTGCTGCTGATCCATGGATTTCCGGAACTTGCCTATAGCTGGCGCAAGGTGATGCTGCCGCTGGCGGAAGCCGGATTTCACGTCGTCGCGCCCGAAATGCGCGGCTATGGAAGGACCCTAGGCTGGGACGGCTCCTATGACGCCGATCCTGATCCGTTTCGTCCGCTCAACATGGTGCGGGACGCAACCGGCCTTGTCTTTGCGCTTGGGCTTAGATCGGTCGCGGCCATCGCGGGTCACGATGCCGGTTCCCCGGTCGCCTCCTGGGCCGCGCTCATAAGACCCGATGTTTTCACGAAACTCGCGCTGTTGAGTTCGCCATTCCCGGGCGCACCGGCGCCGGTGCTCAACACCGCCAATGGCGCCGCTCCGCCGAAACTTTCTCCGACGGATGACGAACTTGATGCGGAACTTGCGAAACTGCCGCGCCCGCGAAAATATTATCACAACCATCAGCGCACGCGCGGCGCCAATGACGACATGCTGCACGCCCCTCAGGGGCTGCATGCGTTCTTCCGCGCCTATTACCATTACAAGAGCGCCGATTGGCCGGGCAACAAGCCGCACCCGCTCGCATCGCGCAGCGCCGAGGAGATGGCAAAGATCCCGACCTATTACGTGATGGACAAGGCCAAGGGCATGGCCGAGACGGTCGCGCCTTTCATGCCGACACCGCAGGAGATCGCGGCCTGTAAATGGCTGACCGACGCCGAAGTGGGTGTCTATGTCACCGAATATGCCAGGACCGGATTCACCGGCGCGCTGCAGGGCTATCGGGTGCGGCGCGGCACCGACCCGAGGACGCTCGCGGAACACCGCACCTTCGCGGGCCGCACCGTCGACGTGCCGGCCTGCTTCATCGCGGGAACAAGCGATTGGGGCAGACACCAGACCCCCGGGGCATTCGAGGCCATGCAGACCAAAGCATGCACGCAATGGCGCGGCACCCACGTGGTCGATGGGGCCGGCCATTGGGTGCAGCAGGAACAACCCGAGGCGGTGGCGAGGCTGCTTATCGGATTTGTGCGGGGATGATCAGCGCCCGCAATGGCGCGGCACCTACATCAAGGATTGATCCAGACCATGAAGCGATATGATCCCCTCAAGGCGCCCGATTCTCAGGAGTGGCTTGCACTCGACGAGGAAGAGCGAATTACTCTGGCGCGGCAGTACCACATTTTCGCGCGGATCAAGGTCCCCAATGTGCAAGCGCACGCCGTGGCGCACGCCCTCGTCGAGAACCAGATCGCACTTGGCGACGAAATTCCGGTAGCACGGACATTGCGGCGGCTCATGGCCGAGGGCCTCGACCGGCACGATGCCGTCCACGCCATCGGCTTCGTCTTGCTGGGATATATGAACGACCTCCTGAAGGCGGCTGACGCCCATTCTGTACCTGCGGGCGACGCCAACCTGGCCTACTTTGCAGAGCTCGAATTGCTGACGGCGGAATCCTGGCGGCAGTCTGGCGTTGAGCAGTAGTTGCAGTAACCCGCCATGGCCCGACCGCAAACCTCAATCGCCTCCTCTATCACCAGTTATGCGAGTCGTCTTTGACCTCCGACAGCGGAACTTCCTTCGTTGCATTTCCGCGAACCACGCTAGCCATTCTGCGGCTGGGCGACGAGTGGCGCAATAAAGCGATTGCGCCCCACGGCACCGGGATCGCGAAAGTCTCACGTCTTCCCCTGGTGTCCCGCACGCATCATCGCAAGCGCCTCCCCGGCATCAAGCCGCCCGTCATAGAGCGCGCGTCCCGCAATGGCGCCGGCGAGTTTGCGCGCGCGTGGCTCCAGCATCGCCTTCACGTCATCGATCGAGGCAAGGCCGCCCGATGCAATGACGGGAATGCTGATCGCCTCCGCCAATGCGATCGTCGCATCGAGATTCAATCCCTTGAGCAATCCATCGCGCGCTATGTCGGTGTAGATGATGGCGCTAACCCCGGCATCTTCAAAACGCCGCGCGATATCGAGGGCGGAGAGTTCCGAATTCTCCGCCCAGCCCGCGACTGCGACCTTGCCGTCGCGCGCGTCGAGCCCCACCGCAACACGGCCGGGAAATTCGCGCGCGGCATAGCGCACCAGCGCGGGATCGCGCACCGCGGCCGTGCCGATGATGACACGCGTAACACCCTTGTCGAGCCAGCCCGCGACAGTCGCCATGTCGCGGAAGCCGCCACCCAGTTGCACCGGAATATCGACGGCCGACAGAATGCGCTCGACCGCCGCCGCATTGACAGGCGCGCCCGCAAAGGCGCCATCGAGGTCGACAATGTGCAGATATTCAAATCCCTGTGCCGCAAAGGCTTGCGCCTGCTTGGCGGGATCATGATGGAACACGGTCGCGCGCGCCATGTCGCCCTGTTCGAGCCGCACCGCTTTGCCTTCCTTGAGATCGATGGCGGGGAAGAGAATCACGGATTCCAATCCAGAAAATTGGCGATGAGCTTGAGCCCCAGCCGCTGGCTCTTTTCGGGATGGAATTGCGTCCCGACCATCGTGTCGCGTCCTACGATCGCCGTGACGGCGCCGCCGTATTCGGCTTCGGCAACAAGATCGCGGCGTTCGGCGACATTGAGGTGATAGGAGTGCACGAAATAGGCGTGCAGCCCCTCTGCCCCGACCGCGATGTCCCGAAGCAGCGGATGCGACTTGGCGACATTGAGCGTGTTCCAGCCCATGTGCGGGATTTTCAAGGCTGGATCGGACGGCATGATGCGGTCGACTTCGCCCGCAATCCAACCCAGCCCTTGCGTGACCTCGAATTCGCGTCCGCGCTCCGCCATGAGTTGCATGCCGACGCAGATGCCGAGGAACGGCCGGCCTTGCCGGCGCACCCGCGCATTAAGGGCTTCGACCATACCGGTAATTGCATCAAGGCCGCGGCGGCAATCCGCAAACGCCCCGACACCAGGGAGCACGATCCGGTCGGCGCGCGCCACAAGATCGGGGTCGCTCGTCACCACGATCGGCTGATCGTGTCCTGATTCCCGCGCCGCACGTTCGAAGGCTTTGGCGGCAGAATGCAGATTGCCTGAACCATAGTCGACGATCGCAACAGTCACCGCGGCGTCTCCGCCGGCGGCAACGGGTCGATGAGGAAAGGTTCAGCGGCTTGCCGACGAAGCGGTGAAGAGACCGAAGCCAGGCGCGATCGCAAAGTCTCGTCGGCCACGCCATAGGCCTGATTTTCGCGCCTTGCCCAGATATCGAAAAACCTCCGTTCGGCGGATTCGCGGTCGTCGCCCACGACCACGCCGGCATTCTCCCATTTGCGGCGCGCAAGCGTGAAGCGGCGCAGCGTGCCGGCCTCAAAACCAATCAACAGAGCCAGCAGCAGGCCGACAATAACACTCACGTCGCCGGACAGGCCCAGCCGACGCAATGCGAATTCGATTGCCGCCACGACGGCCACAAATCCGAAGAAGGCCAACCACATCCGGTGCCGCAGCATCCAAAACGGCCCCAACAGAAAAGCCCAAAATGAAAAGCCGTCGCGCACGAATTCAAATCGTTCCGGCGCGGCCGGCTTTCCATCGCGGTTGGGCGGCGGCTCGTGAGCAGTATAGACGGCCATGGCAATCCTCAGTTACGCACGTGTGCGCGCTTGTCGGCGCTTTCGGCACCTATCCGCCAAGCGCACCCTTGGTCGAGGGAATCTCGTTTGCGGCACGTGAATCAATCGCAATGGCAGCGCGCAGAGCCCGTGCCAACCCCTTGTAACACGACTCGGCGATATGGTGATCATTTGTGCCATAGAGCGTTTCGACATGAAGTGTGATGCCCGCATTCATGGCAAAAGCCTGGAACCATTCCCGGACCAGTTCCGTGTCGAAGGCGCCCACCTTATGGTGCCGGAATTCGGCCCGGAATACCAGGAACGGCCGGCCCGAAATATCGATTGCCACGCGAGTCAGTGTTTCGTCCATCGGCAAATGGGCATCCGCATAGCGTGTGATACCCTTCATGTCCCCGAGAGCCTGCTTGACGGCCTGGCCGAGCGCAATACCGACATCTTCCGTGGTGTGGTGCTGGTCGATATGCAAATCACCCTTGGCTTTGACGGTCAGGTCGATGCGCGAATGACGGGCCAGAAGGTCCAGCATATGGTCAAGAAAGCCGATCCCGGTGTCGATCGAGGATACACCGGTACCGTCGAGATCGACATCGACCCGGATATCGGTTTCCTTGGTGGTGCGGGTTATGGCGGCCTTGCGCATGTCTCGTGCCTTTCGCAGTCGTCGGCCTTGTATCAGGGGCCAGCACCAGGGGCCAGTGGCTTCGCCACTGCGACAACCGTGAAACCTTCCGGGAATTGCGTCCCGGTCTTGCACGACCTACATGTGGGGCCAACAACGAGATCACAAATCATGCAGCAATCCTCCGCGCAACTTCCCGTTTGGCACGGCACCACCATATTGACGGTACGCAAGAATGGGACGGTCGCCATCGGGGGCGACGGCCAGGTTTCCATCGGTCAGACCATCATCAAGGCCAATGCCAAAAAGGTACGGCGGCTGGGCAAAGGCGACGTCATCGGCGGGTTCGCGGGCGCGACCGCGGATGCGTTTACCTTGTTCGAGCGCTTGGAATCCAAGCTCGAGCAATATCCAGGTCAGCTTACCCGGGCGGCGGTCGAACTCGCCAAGGATTGGCGCACCGATCGTTATCTGCGCCGGCTCGAAGCCATGATGATTGTCGCGGATGCGCAAGTATCGCTCGTCCTCACCGGCACCGGCGATGTGCTGGAACCGGAATCGGGCGTCGTGGGCATTGGATCGGGCGGCAATTATGCACTTGCGGCCGCCCGTGCCCTGGTCGACGGCCCCCTCGATGCGGAGGCCATCGTGCGCCGTTCCCTCGACATCGCGGCAGATATCTGCGTCTACACCAATCGCAATGTCACGATCGAGAAGCTGTAGATTCAATAGTTGTCGCATTTCCTGACGGAAAACCGGTATCCACTTTTCCGGGAAATACTCTAAGGTAGAACAGACAAATGACCGACTTCTCGCCGCGCGAAATCGTATCCGAACTTGATCGCTTTATTATCGGCCAGGCCGATGCCAAGCGTGCGGTCGCAATCGCGTTGCGCAACCGCTGGCGGCGCCTGCAGCTCGACGAGAAGTTGCGCGAAGAAGTGATGCCGAAAAACATCCTGATGATCGGCCCGACCGGCGTCGGCAAGACTGAGATTTCGCGCCGCCTGGCGCGGCTCGCCGGTGCGCCATTTCTAAAGGTCGAGGCCACCAAATTCACGGAAGTCGGCTATGTGGGCCGCGATGTCGAACAGATCATCCGCGATCTTGTCGAGGTGGCCATCAGCCAGACCCGCGAGCGCAAGCGCAAGGATGTCCAGGCGCGGGCACAACAGGGTGCTGAGGATCGCGTCCTCGATGCGCTGGTGGGCCCGGGTGCAAGCCCAGCCACGCGCGATTCGTTTCGCCGCAAGCTGCGGGCGGGCGAGCTCAATGACAAGGAAATCGAGATCGAATTGCAATCGGGCGCATCCTCGATGCCGATGTTCGAAATCCCAGGCATGCCGGGTGCCCAGATGGGCGCGATCTCGATTGGCGATATTTTCGGCAAACTCGGCGGCGGGCGCCCCAAGACACGGCGCATCACGGTCGAGGAATCGCACAACCTCCTGATTGCCGAGGAATCCGACAAGCTACTCGACAACGATCAGCTTGTGGCCGAGTCCATCAAAGCCGTCGAGCAAAACGGCATCGTGTTTCTTGACGAAATCGACAAAATTTCGGGCCGCGAAGGCTTGCGCGGCGCGGACGTCTCGCGCGAGGGTGTCCAGCGCGATCTCCTGCCATTGATCGAAGGCACCACCGTCTCGACTAAGCACGGCGCGGTGAAGACCGATCACATCCTGTTCATCGCCTCAGGCGCGTTCCATATTGCCAAGCCTTCGGACTTGCTGCCCGAACTTCAGGGGCGATTGCCGATCCGTGTCGAACTCAAGGCACTCACGCGCGACGACCTCCGCCGCATCCTGACCGAGACCGAAGCCTCCTTGATCAAGCAATATGTCGCCCTGCTCGGCACAGAAGGCGTGACCCTGCAATTCACCCCGGACGCCATCGACGCCATTGCGGATGTCGCCGTCGCGGTCAATGGCAGTGTGGAGAACATCGGGGCGCGGCGGCTGCAAACCGTGATGGAACGCATCCTCGATGAGATTTCGTTCACCGCCACCGACCGCTCCGGCGACAGCGTCACGATCGATGCAGCTTACGTGGATCAGCACATCGGCGATCTTGCGAAGAACGCGGACCTGAGCCGGTTTATTTTGTAGCCCTTGGCGACACGGCCTGATTTGAGGCATCCTACAAGCCACAATGAACCACTGGTGGCATTGGGAGGCCAAGATGAATCACGAATCCAAACGCAGCAAACTGACTCGTCGTGCATTGATCGCCGGTACAGCGGCTGGAACCCTAGCGGCTGCTACCGACAGCGTTTCCGCCCAACGCTGCCCGGAAGTTCCGCCCGGGCGTACCAAAGGTCCGCTCGTCTGGATGAATCTGGACCAGGCCGAACTCGACGACGCCTACGACAACAACGTTTATGCGTTCAATTTCAAAACCATCGAGGAACGGCGGTCGTTCAACAATGAGATCGCCCAGGGCCTGCTTGACAAGCCGACCCGCGTTTCCTACGGGCCGACCGACATCGAGAAGCTCGACATCTACAAGACTAAACGTCCCAACGCCCCGACCATGATCTTCATTCACGGCGGCAGTTGGCGGGGCGGACGCTCCTCGCAGTTCACGCTCTACGCCGAACCATACGTGCGGGCCGGGGCCAATTTTGTCGTGCTTGATTTCACCAATGTGCGCGAAACGGACGGCAATATTTTCCCGATGGTTGAACAGTGCCGGCGCGCGATCGGCTGGGTCTACCGCAATGCCGCGAGCTTTGGCGGCGATGCCAACGCCATATATATGTGCAGCCGTTCGTCGGGAAGCCATCTCGCGGGCTGCGTGCTTATCACCGAATGGCAGAAGGAAGGCTTGCCGCTCGACATCCTCAAAGGCGCCGTACTGGGCAGCGGCATGTACGACCTCAAAGCAGTGCGGCTGTCCAAGCGTTCTGGTTTTGTGAAGTTCACCGACGAAATGGAACTTGAGCTTTCGGCGATCCGCCACATCGACAGGATTCACACGCCGGTCGTCGTCGCCCACGGGACATTGGAAACGCCGGAGTTCCAGCGCCAATCGCGCGATTTTGCGCAGGCGCTGCAAGCCGCCGGCAAGCCTGTGCAGCTCATCGTCGCAAAAGGCTACAATCACTATGAAGTTGGCGAGACAATTGGGCATCCCTACGCGGTTATCGGCCGCGCCGCCATGCATATGATGAAGCTTGTGGCAGCGTAGATTGTAGGGTGGGCAATGCCACGCAATCCGTGAACGTCGAACAATCTCGGTCGCCAGAGAGCGCGGCTTTGCCCACGCGTTCCGGAACGCGTGTCCATCGACGGGTGGGCAAAGGCGCCATCATATAGCATTTGTTTGTTATCGCCTTTGATTCAGGCGCCTTTACCCACCCTACGGCGCATCGCAAGTGAGGAAAAGTGGACCATCCCGCTGAATATGGAGCTTGGAACCCAGGCCTGGAATCGGAATTGCCGCGAGAGTATTTACCGCTCTCGACAATATTTCGGAGTGAGAACGTTACGACGAGCATTGCGAAAGCGCATGAACTGCGCGGCTACTGTGGTCTGCCTGCGCATGAACTTGTCGCATTTCGTGAGGACCGATTGATTGTCCATGAATTGCTCATTCACGTGATCACCAGTGTTGCCGTCCCGGACGGCCGGGACTACGAGGACTTGGGGCGAAACTTCCGTAAAATCGCCACCACCATTCTCGATCGATATATTGCGCCCCATCGCGCAGAATTAGCGCAAATATTCGATCGGTTGAAAAGGGAGGCCTCCGCCAAGATCGAGCGGGAACTTGAAAAAAGGTTCGCTGATTCGAAACCGGCAGTCGAACCCGCGGAAGGAGGCCGCTGGCGTCGGCTATTCGCCTCCGGCAAGCCCCCAAAAAAGCCATCCAAACCCGTGGAGACTCCCGCAGAGCACGACCGGCGGATCGTTTCCGAATGGTCGAAGAAATCGGAAGCTGCGGACAACCGGTTGGATGAATCCTGCTTCGACGCCTTGAACCGGATCGCAACGGGCGTCATGAACAGGCGCGGCCGGCTTTTCGGCGACAACGCCTTGCTCACGGAACTTGCTGTCACATTGGTCTGTAATGATTACGGCAGCGAAGTGATTGGCGACGCCATTTTACCATTTGTTCAAGAAGCGTTGTCCCGCGAAGGTTTCCGGCCATTGCCGCGACAGCAGAAACCGGTCGTCATGAACGTCAAGGGCGCGTCGGCTTCCGGTAAGAGCACGATGCGGCCGCTGCAGAAAATACTGGCAGAAAAGCTTCATTGTCCCTGGGAAGAGTTTGCTTTGATCAGCCCCGATATTTGGCGAAAGTTTCTTCTGGACTATGGCTCGCTGGGTTCCGCCTACAAATATGCCGGCATGCTGACAGGACACGAGCTCGAGATAATCGACAAGAAGCTCGACCGCCGAATGGCCGCTAGATCGGCCAGAAATGAGATGCCGCACCTGTTGATCGACCGTTTTCGCTTTGACAGTTTTGATCCCGAACTGGAAGGCAAGGGGTCGAGCCGGATGCTGACCCGATTTGGCGATCTGGTCTATATGTTTTTCATGATTACGCCGCCGGAGATGACCGTCGAGCGCGCTTGGTCGCGAGGACTGAAAGTCGGCAGATACAAGTCCGTCGAGGATCTGTTGGCCCACAATGTCGAAGCCTATACCGGCATGCCCGAACTGTTTTTTACCTGGGCGCTGGCCACCGGAAAGCGTGTCCATTATGAGTTTCTTGACAATAGCGTCCCGCAAGGGCGCTCTCCGCGGACAGCTGCATTCGGTTGGAATGGTGAGCTGACCATCCTGGACATCAAAAGCATGCTCGATATCGAAAGGTTCAAGAAAATAAACATTCGTGCCAAGACGCCCGAGGAAGTTTACGCCAACGAGAATCTGGCACCGGAGTGTAATGTCGATTTTCTAAAGCGATGCGCGCGTTGGATTCCGATCATCAATTTTGCCGACCATGAAACGGGCCAAATCTATGCGAGGCTGGAGCACGGAAAGTGGGCATGGCACGACGAGCAACGCTTCGCGAACGCGCTCAACGATCCGGACGCCAAGGCCGGCCTGAAGGCGATGACGACCGACGACTTTGGTCCTGCCGCCGGCACGATCGTCGAACAGGGGAATCTGGATATGGAGAAGGTGCACACCCTGGGCGCTTGGGGTGAGGCAATAGCGTAATCGACAGCTGCAAGGCGTTGCTACCCACGTCTGCGAGTACACGCTCTGAAGTGGTCCGATGACCTCAAAGCGAGTTCGGTGTGGCTCCCTCTCCCCTCTGGGGAGAGGGTTGGGGTGAGGGGGAACCAAGTATCGGCTGGTCGGACACAAGCCGCTAGTGAATATCCGAGTGGCAATGAATATCCGAAGCTAGACAGGTTACGACATCTGTTTGGAGAGCTGGATTTCGGGCCATTCAGGAGACTGTCCCCCCTCACCCCAGCCCCCTCGGCGGCTCCGCCGCCCCCGGAGGGGAGAGGGAGCCATACCGAGCGTGTCGACGGGTCATCGACTCACACAACCAACGTTCCCTCAATTCACCTTCAGCCCAATGCTCGCCGCCAGCCCGCCTAACCGAGCGAAGTCCTCGCGCAACAATTTGGCCATCTCGGCCTGGGTGCTGCTCGCGCCTTCGGTGCCCTGTTCTTCGAACTGCGCCTTGACCTCGGGCTGCGTGACGACCTTGGCGATCGCGGCGTTGAGCTTATCGATAATCGGCTGCGGCGTGCCGTTCGGTACGAAGATCGCGCCCCATCCCGTGGCCTGGTAGCCCGGGTAACCGGATTCAATGACTGTCGGCACGTCGGGCAGCAGACGCAGCCGCGTCGGGCTGCCCATCGCAATCGCCTTGAGCTTGCCGCTCTTGACGTGCGGCATGCGTCCACCGATCGGCGCTACCGTCCATTGCGAGTCGTTGTCCACGACAGCCTCGATCGCCGGCCCGCCGCCCTTGTAATGAACCACTTCCGGCTTGATGCCGGCCTGTGCGATGAACATCTCGCCTGCGAAGTGACCGGCCGTGCCGGCTCCCGCTGTCGACATCCGGAGCTTGCCGGGATTGGCTTTCATCATCGCGACCAGTTCCTGGAGATTCTTGACCGGTAGCGCCGCATTGGTCGCAATCAATGTCGGCTGGATCACGAACCGCCCGACCGGTGTCAAATCCTTCAACGGATCGAACGACACCTTCTTGACATGGGGCAGCAGCGCAACATTTCCGGACGATCCGTACATGAGCGTGTAGCCGTCCGGCTCAGCCTTGATCGCCTTCTCGACGCCTGCCTCCAGGAATAGATTGTCATAGGTCACCGGCTGGCCAAGCGCTTCCCCGATACGCTGGCCGATGATCCGCGACATCAAGTCGGCGGCGGATCCGACCACCTCGGGAACGATCACGCGGATCGGCTTGGTCGGATAGCTCACTTGAGCCAAAGCCCCGGAACCCAACAAGCTCATCCCGGCAGCGAGTACAATCATGCATCGACGGTTCATCTGTTCGTCCCTTTGAAAAGTTGAGATCTTCTAAAACCCATAAAGCCGCGCCGCATTGTCGACGAGGATTTTCTTGCGCGTCGCGGCATCCGGCGCCCAGGTCGGCAACAGATTGAGCACTAGCCCGTCATCCACTTGCCACAGCGGATTTACTTTCGTGGTGCTGCCATCGACCGAATTCGGATGCGGCCAATTGGTGCCCCACACAATGCGGTCGACATTGGCCGCGATCAGCATCTGGGCAAGCGGCGTGAAATAGGCGTAGTTCTGGCGCGGGCCAGCCGTCACCGAGATCTTCACATAGGCCTTGCCGGATTTCACGAGATTGACGAGATCGGAAAAGCCGGGCTGCCCGACGCCGCGCTCCTCGTCAGCATTGCCGTAGTGATCGAACACCAGCGGCACCGGCGACGACGCCAGCGTGTCCTTCATGGCAGCGATCACCGGCAGTGTCGTGTTGAGCTGGATATGCCAGTTGCGCCGCTTGACGCGCTCGGCGGCGACCACGAAGCGCTCGGTCGCGACCCTGGGATCAGAGATGCCGGCGGTCGACAGGTTGAGCCGAATTCCCTTGAAGCCCAGCGATGCCAGGCGATCGAGTTCGGCCTCGCTGGTCTTGTCGTCGATCACCGCCACCCCGCGGGCATCATTGCCGCGCGCCTTCATGCCGAGGATCGTTGCGGAATTGTCCGGCCCGTAGACGCTCGGCGTGACGATGACCACACGCTGCATCTTGATCGCTTTGTGGAGCGCGGTCATTTCCTCCGGCACCGCCATCTCGGGCGTATAGGTGCGCCCGGGAAACCACGGAAACGTCGCCGGGTCGCCGTGAATATGCGTATGACAATCGCAAGCGCCTGCCGGAACGTCAAAATTGACAGGGGTCGCCGGCTGCGATGCTTTGGCGTTGGCCAAGCGGGGCGCCAGCAGGAAACCGGCGGCGGCACCAGTCAAGAAATCGCGACGTGCAATCATAAATCCTCCCGCGTTTTGCTATCGTTGCGGGCGAGGTTACGCCCGATGCGGTTGCGAGACAACGTTGTCGCAGCATCGCGCCAAAGTAATGGCTATACTGGCGAAGAGGCGGTCAGGACCAGGCCGACTTGTCGTGGATGGCCTGGAGAAACCAGCAATTTCCGTCGCGCAAGAAGCGAAAGTAGACGCCGAAGCCCGTATTCCCGAAGAACAGCAGCACAACTTCATCGTCAGGGTCATCGCGTTCGTCCGGAAATTCCGGCTTTTCGCGCATCCCCCGTTCCCGAACAATGACGAGGTCGCCCCGATTCCGCTTGGTTCTGCTAGGAAATATCCTGCCGCCATCGCCACGATCAAACAGCGGTATCTTGTCATAGGACTCGATCATTCGGATCGAAAATTCCCGACTCGGCTCCGCATAGCCAGGGTCGATCACCTCGCCAAATTCGAGGGGAAATCGTGTAAACCGACGCTGCAAGTTGGGACTGTCGGAAAACACGTCGAGAAACCGGCCGAAGTCCTGTGCCGGACAGCGCGCGTTCGCCTTTGGGGAACCTAGCTTCGATTTGCTCGCCGTTGGGGGGCTGGCCTTTGGGTCAGTTGCCTTCGGGGTACTTGCCGTTGTGTCGCTTTCCTTTGGGGTGC
>DATGVJ010000142.1:0-4671 GCA_035300505.1 Xanthobacteraceae bacterium | reverse complement strand
GTTCGTTATGCAAAAGGCCGAAGTCAAGCACTGGGAGCCCGGCCAATCGCATAGCGTCAATGGCGAAGCACGTTTCCTGGGCGATTCCACCTATACCCTCACCGCAGATCCGGTGAACAGGATTATCCGCTACGACTGGGAGCGCGACATGAAATTCCCGGCGGTCGAGCGGGTGAAATATACCGAGATTTTGCACCCGACCTACGGTGTCGTCATTGATGAGAAGGGCACGGCGACACCAATGTCGGGTATCAGGCTGGCGGCGCAAAACCGTGAGGCCCGCCGTGGGACGTCCCAGCTGATACTGCGCGCGCTGGAGTCCCCGGAAAGCGTATCCCCCATCGCCGACCAGACGGTCGGCAATCAGACCTTGCCGGCCGTGCAGTACAAGGATGGTCCGAACACCTACATCATCGTGTTCGATCGCGCCACCAAGCTGCCGCTCTCGGTGCGCACGCGCGATCAGGACAATATCTATGGCGATTCCAACTACAACATGATCTTGAGCGACTGGAAAACGGTCGGCAACATCAAGGCCGCGCATACACGTTCGTACACGCTCAACGGCATGGAAGTTCAGCGGATCACGATCAAGGAATACACGTTGAATCCGACAATCGCGCCCGCAGCTTTCGCAATCCCCGACGCCGTCAAGGCAGCGGCAAAGCCCCCGGCGACCGGCAACGTTCCCTATCAATGGGTGCTGCGGCGCATCTTCTTGAACCGCTTCACCGACAGCGACGCGATCTACTTCCCGCCGGGCGGCAGCTTCAAGCTCGTGGAACTTAGCCCGAATGTGCAGATGGTCCAGGGCGGCGGCGCCAACAACCTGATTGTCAACCAGAGGGACGGTCTCGTCGTGGTCGACGCTCCGACTGACGAGGGCCAGTCGATCGAAGTCATCAAGCTCGCCAAGGCCAAATATCCCGGCAAGCCGATCAAGACGCTCGTGCTCACCCACCACCACATGGACCACACCGGCGGCATGCGCACTTTCGTAGCTGAAGGCGCGACCGTGATCGTGCCGACACCCGACAAGATTTATTTCGAGAGGGCCATCAGGGCCTCGCACGCCACCTTCCCGGATGCGCAGCAGAGGGCGCAAAGGCAGGCGAATGTACAGGACGTGAAAGACACCATGTCGCTCAAGGACGACACGGCTGAGATCAATCTCATCAATATCCCGAACCCGCATGTGGACGGCATGCTGCTCGTTCACGTCGTCAAGGACAACATCGTGTGGGTCACCGACCTTGTCTCCCCACGTGGCACGATCGGCCGCAACCCCGGTACGGTCGCGGTGGGTGACGCGCTACGCAAGCACAACATCACCAATGCGACACTCGCCGGCGGCCACGGTGCAACCGCGAAGCAGGCCGATATCGGTCCGGCTCTCGCAGCGAACTAATGGATTGCTGATTTCGACTGCGGCGTCCGGCGCAAGCCGGACGCCGTTTTTGTTGCTTGGGAATCAATGTCGCTTGTCAAACATAAGGCGAGCGAAGGCGAGACGCTGGGTGCCGGGAAGAGCGCGATCGGACACGTGACAAGCGACAGCTTCAAATAACCCTTCCAGTAGGCGCGACGCCATGACTGTCTCCTGGCGACAATGGAGCAATAAGGCGGCAATAAGGGGGAACGCGTTCGACCTCAATTCGTTGCACGTTGGCAACCATATTGTCACCAAACGCGAATTGGACGGGTTACCATGGCGACGAAAAAACTAGCTGCCTATCACGCCAAACGGGATTTTGAGAAAACTTCAGAGCCCAGCGGACGGGCGAAGGTGCACGCGGCCGAATATCCGCGCTTCGTCATCCAGAAGCATGACGCGACGCGGCTGCATTACGACCTTCGCCTGGAACATGCAGGCGTCTTCAAATCCTGGGCGGTGACGAAGGGCCCTTCGCTCAATCCGTCCGACAAACGCCTGGCCGTTGAAGTCGAAGACCATCCGCTTGACTACGGCGATTTTGAAGGGACCATCCCGAAGGGAGAATATGGGGGCGGCACCGTCATGGTTTGGGACCGCGGCTTCTGGATGCCTGACGGGATCAAAGATATTGATGCGGCGCTACGCAAGGGCGATCTCAAATTCACGTTGGGCGGCGAAAAGCTGCAGGGCGGCTGGGTCCTGGTTCGCATGCGGAACGATCGCAACCGCGGAAAACGCAATAACTGGCTGCTTATCAAGCACCGGGATGGCTCTGAACACGAGCAAGGCGAACACGAGCAAGGTTCCATACTGGACGATGACCGGTCCGTTGCTTCGGGCCGCTCCATGGACCAGATCGCGGCCGGAACGGGTCGTGGGCCGAAGCCATTCATGTCCAATGGCAAAGCGGCAAGAAATCCAGGCGCAATTTGGCATTCGAACAAAGCCGGGGAAGCCACGGCGACGAAAAGTGCTTCGGACAAGTCCAAGACTTTCAAGATCAAGACTTTAACGACAACTTCAACAACCACAACTTCAACGCCTGCCCGGCGCTCCAAAGCCATTGCCATGCCGCGTTTTGTCGCACCGCAGCTGTGCAAGGCTGTATCGCGGGCGCCGCAGGGCGACGATTGGGTGCACGAAATCAAATTCGACGGCTATCGCATCCAGTTGCGCGTCGAAGACGGCGAAGTGGCCTTGCGAACGCGTACAGGGCTCGATTGGACCGACAAATTCCGGGCTATTGCACGGGTTGCCAAGAATCTCCCGAACGTGCTGGTTGACGGCGAAGTCGTCGCTGTCGATCATGAAGGAACACCGAACTTCGCGGCGTTGCAAGCTGCCCTGTCCGAAGGGCGCACGCAGGACCTGATCTACTTTGCATTCGATCTCATGTTTGCCGACGGAGAGGATTTACGATCGCTGCCTCTGTCGGACCGCAAGAACAGACTGAAGAAACTTCTCGGCAACGGCGATCAGGCGCTCCTGCGATATGTCCAGCATCTGTCGGACGCGGGCGATGCGGTGCTGCAGTCTGCCTGCCGCATGCATCTCGAAGGCATTGTTTCAAAGCGTTTGGATTCCCCCTATCGATCGGGCCGGTCCGACTTGTGGACCAAGGCTAAATGCCGCACGGGGCATGAGGTGGTCATCGGCGGGTGGAGCGGAAGCTCAACGAAGGTTCGCTCGCTCATTGCCGGCGTTTACCGTGGCGATCACCTCGTGCATGTTGGTCGCGTCGGAACGGGCTTCAATGCGCGAAACTCGACCGCTCTTCTCAAACGGCTTAACGCAAATGTTAGCGGTAAGAGCCCGTTTGAGGGTAACAACGCGCCCCGCAAACAGGCCGACTGGACTTGGGTCAAACCCGTGCTTGTCGTGGAGATTGAGTTTGCGGGTTGGACTGCTGCAGGCTCAGTTCGCCAGGCAGCGTTCAAAGGCTTGCGCGAAGACAAGCCAGCCAAGGATGTGAAGGCCGAACATCCCGTGGCTCCTGACAGCATCGATCTGGCACCACCGGCTCCTGCGTACCGCGCGCCGAAGCCCCCCCGCGGATCAAAAACCGAAGCCAGCGTGGTCATGGGTGTCACCATCTCGAAGCCGGACAAGGAGCTATGGCCGACTGAAAAAGAAAGCGAAAGCGTGAGCAAGTTCGACCTTGCCCGCTATCTGGAGACGGTCGGACCCTGGATGATAGAACACGTGCGGGGTCGCCCGTGCTCGATCATACGTGCACCGGACGGCATCGGCAGTCAGCAGTTTTTTCAACGGCACGCGATGGCGGGCGTTTCCAATCTTGTGCGGATGACCACGGTCGAGGGCGACCGCAAGCCATACTTGCAAATCGATCGTGTTGAAGGCCTGATTGCCATGGCTCAGATTGCGGCGGTGGAGTTTCATCCCTGGAACTGCGAACCTGAGCATCCCACTATTCCGGGGCGTTTGATTTTCGACCTCGACCCAGATGCCGACGTTGCGTTCAATGCCGTCATTACGGCCGCCAATGAACTTCGAGATCGTCTTGAGCGCCTCGGCCTTGTGACGTTTTGCAAGACAACGGGCGGCAAGGGCCTGCATGTCGTGACACCGTTGAAAGCGAAGCCCAGCGGCGGCATCGGATGGAAGGAGGCAAAGACATTTGCACAATCCCTCTGTTCCATGATGGCAGACGACAGCCCCGAGCGTTACCTCGTCAACATGTCTAAGAAACAGCGTGCCGGACGCATCTTTCTCGACTATCTGCGCAACGATCGCATGGCAACCGCCGTCGCCCCGTTGTCGCCGCGTGCGCGTCCAGGTGCGCCGGTTTCGATGCCGGTAACTTGGCAACAGGTACGGGACGGTTTGGACCCGGCGCGCTTTACAGTCGCAACGGTGCCGTCGCTTCTCGCCAAGAGCGACGCCTGGGAGGCCTATCGCGCGGGAGCACGGCAGCTTGAACCGGCGATCCGGAAGCTCACCAACTCGGCCATCGGATAAACAAGGCGCGTGGAGTCGCGTACGGGCGGACCTTTCTTCGGCGGCTTGCGCCGCGGTGTCCGCCCGGCGACGAGCACGCTCCAAACAATTGGATTGTGCGCGCTCTTTGGCCGAGCTTGTCCTACCACAACGGCTCCGTGCCCTGATCGCTCGACCGCACCCGTCGCGAGCCGGGCGGACACAAGAGGGGTCCGCCCCTACGAACTCGGCGGCCGTGCCCTGATCGCTCGACCCCACCCGTCGCGGGACGGGCGGAC
>DATGVJ010000141.1:0-13472 GCA_035300505.1 Xanthobacteraceae bacterium | reverse complement strand
GTCGTTAAAGATAGCGGTACTTCGCTTCAGCAACGCGCGGCCATAGAGTGTGGGTTCGACACCATGCGAGGTGCGATCGAATAGCGACACCCCCACGATGTGTTCCAGATCAGCAATTGTCTTCGATATCACAGGCTGCGTGATTGCAAGATGTTCAGCGGCTCTCGCCATTCTGCCCCATTGCGCGACGGCCAGAAGCACTTCCAGGTGCCGTAGTTTGAGCTGACGACTTTGTTCCTGCGTCCGGCGCACCGGTAATCTCCTAGTCATAAATTCTATACGTCTATCTAAAAACGGAACTTCACATCTATAGCGTCATAAAGCAATGCTGAATGATGCAACAACAGGAGGCGTCAATGAATGCCAGCCTAGTCATTCGTCGTACAGCTCAATCTGTGTTGGTTCTTTCGGTCGCAGGCGTTGGCACTATGTCGAAGGCTGTAGGACAGCCTTATCCCTCAAGTAGGATCCGCATTGTTGTTCCATCGGCCGCAACTACGCCGCCGGACATCATTAGCCGAATCATCGCGGCAGAACTGTCCGCCAGCGAGGGCTGGCGCGTGGTGGTTGAAAATCGTGTTGGTGGCTCAATGACAGTGGGATCAGCCGATGTCCTCAAGCAAAATCCCGATGGGTACTCAGTCTTAGCCGTGAGTATGCCCCTAACGGCGATGCCTGCCATCCTGCCGAATATCAACTTTCGACTGGAAGCCGATTTTGCGCCCGTGATCCAGATTTCGCGCGCATCCAACGTGCTTTTGGTCAACCCATCGGTGCCGGTGAAGTCGATCTCCGAACTTGTGACACTCCTCAAGAGTCAACCGGACAGGCACACATTCTCGTCTGGTGGTATAGGAACTCCAGCGCATCTCATTGGAGAAATGTTCAAGCTGCAAACGGGTGTTCGCACGACGCATATTCCTTATCAGCAATATCCGCAGGCCGTCGCCGATCTACTCAACGGCACAAATCAGTATATGTTCATTTCGACGCTGCCCGTTGTCGATCTTGTTCAGTCGGGCCGGCTTCGCGCTCTTGCAACAACCGGCGCCAAGCGGGTACCTGCGCTGGGACAAATTCCCACAGTCGTTGAGGAGGGGTTTCCAAGCCTGGTGGCGGAGGATTGGGTTGGATTTGCGGTCAAGACTGGGACACCGAACGAAATCGTGGGCCAACTCAACGCGGCCATCAACAAGGCGCTCGCCAAGTCGAACGTGCGTGAAGCGATCGGCAAGCTTGGCGCCGACGCCGTTGGCGGGACGTCCTCCGATTTCAGTGACCTCATGAAATCCCAAGTTGCGCATTGGGCAAAGGTGGTCAAAGATTCCGGGATTAGAATGACCGAATAGGTCGGACACGCCAGCTCAGCGCTGGACGTAATGGGCCTCTCACATTGCACCATTGGCTATCAAAGTGAGTTCCGCTAACCAGCAAGATCCATGCGCTGGTTGATACCAACGGTTTGGTGCGGCTAGCGCTTACAGCTGGGGAAGCTCACGACAACCGGCTCGCTGCCAAACCCATGTCGCGCCTGTCAGCCGCACCGCATTGTTCATCCCAAAAACGCAATTGTGCCCTACCCCGCCGCTTTCATGAGCCGCTCGGCGGCGGCGCGTGCTTCCGCCGTGATTTCGGCCCCCGCCAGCATACGCGCGATTTCTTCGCGGCGGCGCTCGGCCTCGACCTCGACAACGCGCGTTGCCACGCGCCTGCCGCGGTCGAGCGCATCCTTGCTGATCACATAGTGACGGTCGGCCCGCGCCGCGACCTGCGGCGCATGCGTCACCGCCATCACCTGGGCGCGTTGTGCCAGGCGCGCGAGCCGCACCCCGATCGCATCCGCAACGGCGCCGCCCACGCCCGTGTCGATTTCATCAAAAACGAGAGTTGGTGCCGAACCACGATCTGCAAGCACAACCTTGAGCGCCAGTAGAAAGCGCGCGAGTTCTCCCCCTGATGCGACTTTCATCAAGGGGCCGGGCCGCGTACCTGGGTTGGTCTGTACCCAGAATTCGACCCTGTCGATCCCTTGTGGCCCTGCCGCCGCCATATCGCTCACGACTTGCGTAGAAAATGTCGCTCGTTCGAGCTTGAGGGGCTTAAGCTCACCATTGACCATCTTGTCGAGTTTGTCGGCCGCTTTGCGTCGTGCCGCGGAGAGGCTGGCAGCCAGCGCGTGGTAACGCTCATCAGCCGCCTTGGCAGCGGCTTCAAGCGCAGCCAGCCGCTCCGCGCCAGCGTCGATAAGGCTCAAGTCGCCGGAATAGCGCGCTGTCAACGCTCCCAGTTCGTCAACCGGAACGTTGTATTTGCGTCCGGCGGCGCGAAGCGCGAACAGCCGTTCTTCGATGCGCTCCAATTCATGGGGATCATAGTCGGCGGCGCGAAGCGCGGCATCGAGATGGCCGCGCGCTTCTTCGAGCGCCGTCAATGCAGCGTCAAGCGCCTTCACGGCAGGCTCGATCAAATCGCGCGATTGAGATGTGCGACGTTCGAGCCGGCGTACCGCCGCCGAAAGCGCCGGTACCGGCGACTGAGAACCCCCGACGGCCTCCTGGGCTTCGCGCAAATCGTCGGCCAGCTTTTCGAATTGCATCATGGCAGTACGCCGTCCGGCCAGCGTCGTCTCCTCTGACGGCGCAGGAGCGAGCTTTGAGAGTTCCGCGACCGCATGGCGAAGCCAGTCCGCCTCACGGCCGGCACGCTCAATTTCAGCACGATGCGACGCGGCCGCTGCCTCAGCCCTACGACGCTCGCCCCAGAGACGCTCAACCTCGTGGCCTTGAGTTTCGAGCCCGCCGAAAGCATCCAGCAAACGTCGATGGGCCGCGGCGTCGA
Source organism: Xanthobacteraceae bacterium (assembly GCA_035300505.1). Lineage (GTDB taxonomy): Bacteria > Pseudomonadota > Alphaproteobacteria > Rhizobiales > Xanthobacteraceae > VAZQ01. The sequence goes on along the minus strand of DATGVJ010000141.1, from coordinate 10,634 downwards.
CAAGCGCCCGGTCATCATGCTGGCCGTGAATTTCCACCAGAACTGCGCCCAGGTTTTTCAATACCTGCGCGCTCACGGGCTGGTCGTTCACGAAGGCACGGGTACGTCCATCGGCGAACTGGACGCGGCGCAGAATGAGTTCATCCTCGGCCGGAATGTCGTTCTCGGCCATCAGAACATGCGCCGGATGGGACGCCGGCAGATCAAAGGCCGCAATCACCTGCCCCTGATCCATCCCCTGCCGCACGAGTGCAGCATCTCCGCGCGCCCCGAGCGCCATCGCAAACGAGTCGAGCAAGATCGATTTTCCGGCGCCAGTTTCGCCTGTAAGTACTGAAAGACCCGACGCAAAATCGATGTCGAGCCGATCGATGAGCACGATGTCCCGGATTGAAAGTCGCGTCAGCATACGCAAGTCCCGATGCGCGGCATCTCTTCCCCGGCTCGTGGTCCCGGGCCTTGTGGAGCGGGCCGGCCAACGGCCCTCGATCTCCGTGATTCGCCATCATCAAAGAATTGCTATCATCAAGGACCTGGGTGGCCAGGACAAGGCCCGGCCACGTATTGGTCAGAACTTTGTGCAGACAAATTAACCGATCTTGAAAGCCCGGCTGATCCAGGAGCCCTTGTTCTCCGATGGTTTCAAACCGCGCGACGTCAGGAGTGCATGGGCGTCCTGGTACCAGCGGCTATCAGGAAAATTGTGCCCCAATACAGCCGCCGATGTCTGCGCCTCCTCAACAACTCCAAGTGCCATATAGGCTTCGGTCAATCGCAGCAGTGCCTCCTCGACATGCCGCGTCGTCTGGTAGCGCGTGACCACGACCTTGAATCGGTTGATCGCACCCGAATAATCCCGCCGATCCAAATAATATTTTCCCGTCATGACCTCCCTGCCGGCGAGCTGATCGCGGGCGATTGCGATCTTTCGCTTGGCTGAAACGGCATATTCGGTCGTAGGATATTTGCGAATCACCTCGTCCAGCCCAGCGATCGCTTTTTCCGTTCGATCCTGATCGCGCGAAATGTCGCGGATTTGATCGAAATAGGAACTGCCGATCAAGAACTGCGCATAGGCCGCATCCGGACTGCCAGGGTGCAATTGGATATAACGCCGAGCCGCGCCGATCGAATCCTCAAAAGCACCCGCCTCATAATACGAATAGGCTGACATGATCAGCGACTTACGCGCCCAATCCGAATAGGGGTGCTGTCGCTCCACCTCGTCAAACTTCTTGGCAGCCCCTTTGATGTCCCGCTTTTCGTTTAAGAGGTACAATCCTTCATTGTATAATTTGTCAGCCGGCTCATCAAGGATAGGGTCGTCCTTGCTAAAAAAGGAGGTAAGTGATTCACAACCAGTCAGAATCGGGGCCATCAAGACAAGAGCCACCAAAGGCGCCCAATGTCGTGCGCGCGATTTCATGCAGTTCGACGATAGAAAATACCAACTCATAGATCACTACTCGTCAATGGTGGCATCTGGATTGAGATTTACCGCTCGAACTTCGCCCGATCCGAACTTCCCCCGCCTCAACATTCGCCCAGCTGGACACTCCCACCCCGCTGGACACTGTCACCCAGCTGGATATTGTCAAACAGACCGGTCCTCGGCACAAGATGGGGCCTGCCTGCAGCGTCGACAATTTCGTCCGGCAATTTCATCTGGCAGACGGACGCCATCTAGCCGATAAACCCCAGGCCGGCCAAATGTTTATGCAGACATTCCGCCCGGAATGTGGCGAACGGTGGATGACCTCGCCGACAACGCCGCCCACGAATTCTTTTTCAAATTTTCCAGGGCGTGCTCCCGGTAATCGTCCGTGGCCCGACTGCTTCCTCGACCGAGCGATGGCAGACTGTCTCCGTCAAGTGCCTGAGCAAAGACTTACCGCAGGAAAAAAGGCCGCGTAAGCGCGGAACTCCAAACACGCCCGCTCGGACTTCCATTGGACGAGCCGCGCCATTCTGCTTAGGACACATCCGGAGCATATGCGGGTGCTGCCAGCCCCGCAGCAAGGTCGGCATGTCCGCGCACCGGGCGCACGGCCTCGGCATCGACCATCGTCCAAGCCGAATGGTCGGCCATCAAAGCCGACATGACAGCGTAATTGAGCTTGTGGCCACCGCGCACCGAACGATAGGCCCCCAGCAGGGGCGCGCCGGCAAGCGCCAAGTCGCCGATCGCGTCCAGCAACTTGTGGCGGACGAACTCGTCCGAGAAACGCACCCCTTCTGGATTTAGTACCCGGCTGTCGGTGACGACCAACGTGTTCTCAAGCGACGCACCGAGCGCGTAGCCGGCACTCCAAAGCTTGGAAACATCGCGCATGAAGCCGAAGGTGCGCGCGCGGGCGATTTCAGAACGGTACGTATCGGGCCGGCAATCGAGCGCAAACTTTTGCTGCCCGATCAATGGGTGATCGAATTCGATCTCCGTCTCGACCCTAAAACCGCGGCTATACGGCCTGATTTCCCCAAATGCGTGACCGCTGGTGACGCGCACGGGCTTGAGAACCCGGATATAACGGCGCGGTGCATCCAAAACTTCAATGCCAACCTGATCAATCGCATCGACAAATGCGGCCGCGCTGCCGTCCATGATCGGGGCTTCGGGCCCATCCACCTCGACCAGCGCATTGTCCACGCCCAGACCGCGCAATGCCGAAAGAACATGCTCTGCTGTCGACACCAGAGGTCCGGAAGCGTCGCCCAGGACAGTCGCAAATTCCGTTGCCGTTACGGCACGAAGGGTTGCGCAAATTTCCCGGTCCCGCCGGCCTTCGATGCCCGTACGCAGAAACCGGATGCCCGTGCCGGAATCGGCAGGATGCAGCGTGAGGGTCACTGGAAGACCCGAATGAACCCCGATCCCCGAGAGGGCGATTTGATCAGAAAGCGTCGTTTGCTTCGCGACTTTCATAATCCCGTCCCATTCCCAAGCCCGCCGAACCAATGCGGCAAGCTTCCCAGACGACATTGCAATAATGTCGCCGCACCAAACTCACTTGGGGATTATGCATTGACGACGCGGGAACAAACTTACCCCCGCACAGTCCCCCGACACGAAAACCCCGTAACCACGCAGAGCTTACCGGTGCCTGTGGGCATTACAACTCACGCTTCTTTACCGACTGTTACCACTTTGCGGCCGTATTCGTGCCGTCGCACCGTCGTAAATGGTCTCCCGACACCATTGCGGGTCGATATGAATCATCCAAATTGGCCCAATGCCCCTTTCCTGCCACCCCAAAGCGCCACGGGGCGATCATAAATCTTCCTTTTCTTTCATGTACTTGTGACCGAGCCAGCGGACACGCCCCATTTCCCTCGCTTAAGTGTCCTCAAGGTCAGGACGCTGTCGATGCACCAATCGACCCCCGTCAGTTGACCTGACGACGGAGAAAGGCCGGTATTTCGTAATGGTCTCCCTCCGGCGAATTATGCACAGGAGGTTGCCTGCCGTGCGGGTCCAAAGGCTGGTGCGGGGCCCGTTTTCCATACTCCGATACAGGATCCACGGTACGTGATTCGGGTGGCCGGGCGACCGGCGGGCGTGGGTTTGGCCGCGATTCGGGCACTCGCTGCATCGGTTGAACGACCGGGCGGGGCGAAACGGCCACCGCTTCGGCCTCGTTATCATCGTCGCGCCGGCCAAAACTGGCGGCGGCAAGACGTTGCAACAGACCGGCCCGACGCTTTTCCGGCGCGTCAACTTGCTGGGTTTTGTCCCGGCTGGCGCGCAGTTGGTTTTGCCCCGGCAATGGGAATTCATCGATCCTGGGCATGCGCTGTCCGCGCCCCGTGTGCTCAGCGGGCGGAGGAATAAAGGCGCCAGGCGGCGGTTCAGACGCCGCATGCGCCGATTCGTTCGCGACCGGGTCCGGAAAGAGCGACGGCTTTGGCGGGATTGGCCGAAGCGTCACGCCTTCGTCCTCAGATACACCGCCGACGCCCGCTGCAATACGGGCAGCCGTCATGACCGCATCGGCAGCCGGAACCTGCCCGTTTCCTGCATAAGCATGCCCGGACTGCTGACCCGGCATCGCAGCATGCGGCGGTCTCGCCATTTGGGGAGTCGTGACCGGTGCCCGTGACCCGACACGCTCAATTCTCTCGGCACGATCCGATCCCGCCTCAGGCCCGCGCTGCTGCTCCGATTTCATTTTTTGAGCAAGTTCGGCAAGCCGTGCTTCTGATTGCGCCGGAGCCCGCGATGCCGCAACGGCACTGGGATTTTCGATCCCGGTCGCGACGACAGCGACTCGGATGATGCCCTCGAGTTGTTCGTCAAACGTGGCACCGACAATGATGTTGGCGTCCTGATCGACCTCCTCGCGGATGCGGGTGGCAGCCTCGTCGACCTCGTATAGGGTGAGATCGCGTCCGCCGGTGATCGAGATCAAGAGCCCCTTGGCGCCCTTCATGGATGCATCGTCGATCAGCGGGTTAGCGATCGCGGCCTCGGCTGCCGCCAGAGCCCGCTTCTCGCCGGAAGCCTCCCCGGTGCCCATCATCGCCTTGCCCATTTCCCGCATGACGGCACGGACGTCGGCGAAATCGAGATTGATCAGCCCCTCCTTGACCATCAGGTCGGTCACACAGGCAACGCCCGAATAGAGTACCTGGTCCGCCATCGCGAATGCATCCGCGAAAGTCGTCTTCTCGTTGGCGACCCGGAACAGGTTCTGGTTCGGAATGATAAGCAATGTATCGACGACGCTTTGCAGTTCCGCAATGCCGGCCTCTGCCATGCGCATCCGTCGCAGGCCTTCGAAATGGAAGGGCTTGGTGACGACGCCGACGGTGAGGATGCCCATTTCCTTGGCGCAGCGTGCAACGACTGGCGCCGCACCCGTGCCGGTGCCGCCACCCATGCCGGCGGTGACAAACACCATGTGGGCGCCTGCAAGGTGGTCGCGGATTTCGTCGATCACTTCTTCTGCGGCCGCCCGCCCTACTTCCGGCTGCGATCCGGCACCGAGCCCTTCGGTGACCTTCACGCCCATCTGGATGACGCGTTCGGCTTTCGACGACGCGAGCGCCTGGGCGTCAGTATTGGCGACCACGAATTCAACGCCTTGCAGCCCGCTCGTGATCATGTTGTTGACGGCATTGCCTCCGGCGCCACCGGCGCCGAATACTGTGATCCGGGGCTTCAACTCGCGTATATCGGGGATCTTCAAATTGATGCTCATTTTCGCCTCTTCATGACGCGGAATTCACCGCCGGATCGGGCCGGTCCGCCACCGTCCGATCGAATTTCTTCAACTCCAGCCATCAGAAGCTCTCGCGCAGCCATCGGCCGACCCTCGCGATATAGCCTTCTGTCGTCATACGTCCGGTTCGCCTGCCGCTTCCTTCGAAATGCTCGAGATGCGCCGCCTGCGGGTAAACGAGCAGGCCCGTTGCCGCCGCAAACGCGGGCCCTTTCGCTTCCTCGGGAAGCCTGGCGATGCCAAGCGGACGCCCGATGCGAACCGGCCGTCCCAGAATTTGCGTCGCCAGTTCGACAAGTCCGTTGAGCTGGCTTGCGCCGCCCGTGAGAACCACCCGACCACGCGGTTCAGCCGCAAACGAAGACGCCTTGAGCCGATCCCGGACCATCTCCAGAATTTCTTCGATGCGCGGCCTGATAATGCCCATGAGCTGCGCGCGCGAAACGAATTGAGGTGCTCCGCGGTCAGCATCGTCGACAGACGGAATGGTGATCATATCGCGCTCGTCCGACCCTCCGGCCAGCACACTGCCATAGTAGGTCTTGATTCGCTCCGCGACCGACATGCTCGTATTGAGGCCGCGTGCAATATCCATCGTGACGTGCTGGCCCCCGACCGCAAATCCGTCGCCATGGACAAGCCGCCCGCCCGAAAACACCGCCATCGTGGTCGTACCGGCGCCCATGTCGATCAAGGCGGCGCCGAGATCGGCCTCGTCCTCGGCCAGCACCGAAAGCCCCGCCGCATAGGAACCAGCCACCATCGCGTCGACTTCGATGTGGCAGCGCTCGATCGCGAGCATGAGGTTGCGTGCGACGGCGAAATCGGCCGTCATCAGGTGAATGTCGGTACCGAAACGGTGCCCGACCATACCGCGTGGATCGCGGATACCGGTCATCTCATCGAGCGAGTAGCTGATCGGCAAGGAGTGAAGGATGGCGCGATCCGGGCGGGCCAGATGTTGGCTGCCGACGGACAGCACGCGTGCAATATCGCCTTCGGCAACGGTCTTGCCCTTTACATCAATCGATGCCGAGATGAGTTCGCTCCCGGGCTTTCCACCCGAAATCGAGACCACGACCCGCTCGAGCTGCATATTGGCGGCACGTTCCGCGATCGCGGCGGCCTGGCGCATTGCCTGCTCGGCCTCTGCGAGATCAATCACCGCGCCGGCTTTCATTCCGCGCGCCACGATATGACCGTGTCCGATCACCTCGATCGCATGGGTCCGCCGGCGCAGAGTATCTTGTGGCGGCTGCGGTTTGAGCCGCGCAATCAGGCACACGATCTTGCTGGTGCCGACGTCAAGCGCGCCAACCAGCGCAGACCGTTTTGGCGAAAGCGGCCTGGACTTCGGTGTCTTGCCGAACTGGAGAACCACGCTCATGCGTTGCCCCCCTTTTTCGCCGGCGGTTTCTTCTCCTTGAGCGCGTCAGCGCGCGACTGGGCGGCACCTGGTGCAAGCCGGACAGTCACGCGGTCAGGCAGCCTCAAATCAATGTGCAGGATATCGCGCGAGGTCAGTTTTGCATCGCGTTCCAAGTCCGCAAGCCGGTCAAGGGCCTGTGCAACGTCCGTCTCGGGCAAACGCACATCGAGGCCATTGCGCAACCGCAGATTCCACCGGCGCTCCCCGACCATCACGGAGGCGAGCAACTGGTCGCGAATGGCCGGATGGCGATCGACCAAGGCGAGCAGCTCCTTGGCCCGCTTATTCGAGCCAAGACCGACAACAAGCGGCAGCTGGACAAGGCGGCCCGGCTGATAGGATTCAAGAAGGGTGCCGTCGTCGGCGATGACGACAATGCTTCCCCGGCTTTGCCATAGCGCGAACGGCACGCGCTCCTTGATATCGATCTGGAGTTCCCCGGGGTAGAGCTTGAGGACGGTGGCTTCGGCCACCCAAGGATCGCTCTCAAGCCGTTTGCGCATCGCCGCAACGTCAAGAAAAAGCAACGAGGTTTTTCCCGCCGTAAGCCCGATCACCTCTTCGCGTTTGAGGTGCTGGTTGCCCGAAACGGCGATCGACACAATGCGAAAACCGGCCGCATTGGCAGCCTCATTGCGGGCTTCGTCCAGCAACTCGATGACCTCCGGAACATGGTCGCCTTTGATGACGCCATAGATCAGGCCCCCGCACATGACGAGCAGAGCCGCCGCCAGGCCAACGCCGCGCGGCAATTGCAACTTCAAGATCATGCCCCAAAGGCGGTGCGACATTGGCTTCCCAAGAATCGGCTTACCAAGAGACGTCACAAGCGACGGCGGCATCGCGGCTTCAAATTGAACACGTGGCCCCACTGCCGCAAAACTATGCGGCTCGGTGCGCAATGGCGCGACCGAGGTCAGCGATTGAGCGAGGCGTCTTCGACCATCCATCGCACAAGCTCATCGAACGTTACGCCGGCGTGCGCGGCAAGTTCCGGCACAAGCGACGTCTCGGTCATTCCGGGTTGCGTATTGACCTCGAGGCAGACCAACCCTCCCGTCCCCTCGACATTGCCCTCGATACTGTCGTCGTAGCGAAAGTCCGTCCGGCTCACCCCACGACACCCCAGCGCCTTATGCGCCGTAACCGATAGTCTTCGGGCTAGTTGGTAAACAAAGGATGAAACTGGAGCAGGAAGAATGTGTTTCGATCCGCCGGGCGCGTATTTGGCCTCATAATCGTAAAATCGCACCGTCGGCACGATCTCGATCACTCCCAGCGCCTCCTCGCCCATCACGGCGCAGGTCAATTCCTTGCCGGGGATGTATTTTTCGACAAGAACGCGTTCCCCAAAGGCCCAGTCTTCGCGCATGAGTTCCTGTGGCGGATGGGCGTGGTCCGGCTGAACGACAAAAACGCCGACGCTCGATCCTTCCGCAATCGGCTTGATCACATAAGGAGGCACCATCAGGTGTTTCTTGGATACGTCAAAACGCGATGCCACCAGCCCGTCGGGCACCGGCACCCCAGCCGCATGCAGCAGAACCTTGGCGGTGTCCTTCTGCATGGCAACCGCGGAGGCCATCACGCCCGAATGCGTGTAGGGAATGGCGAGGATTTCGAGCAGCCCTTGCAAGGTTCCGTCCTCGCCCGGACGTCCATGCAGGACATTGAGCGCGACATCGGGTTTTACGGTCTTGAGCACGGCCGCGATGTCACGGCCCACGTCAATACGTGTGACGCGATAGCCCTGGCGCATAAGCGCATCTGCGCAGGCCCTGCCGGAGCGCAGTGAGACTTCGCGCTCGGCCGACCAGCCCCCCATCAAGACAGCGACGTGCTTACCCATGGCGCTTGATTCTTGGACCCCCGTGCTCCAGCGACAACTGATTCGCTATCAATGCAATAGAATCGAGTTTTTGCGCCGCGTCGAGAGTCTCTTTGACGAAAATTAGGCCATCGACACCGAAAATCCGCCGTAGAGCCAGGCCAGGCACCGAAAGGTACCGCCGCCGACCACGAGGTTGCTGGTCTTGCCTCAAGCACATCCGATCCGTTTGATTTCCCAATCAAGTTCAATGCCGGAATTCTCTTTCACGCGCTTTCGCACGGTTTCGCCCAGCATCTCGATGTCGGCGGCGCACGCACTGCCGAGATTGATCAGAAAATTGCAATGCAATTCCGACACCTGCGCGCCGCCTACCTTGAGGCCGCGGCAGCCGGCCGCATCGATCAGGGCCCAAGCCTTATGCCCCGGCGGATTCTTGAAGGTCGAACCGCCGGTTCGGCTCTTGATCGGCTGCGTTGCTTCGCGCGACTGCGTGATCTTGTCCATCTCGGCGGCGATCACGGCTGGATCGCCGGGTTTCCCGCGGAACAAAGCTTCCGTGAAGATGACATCATCGGGCGCGCCGCAATGACGATAAGTGTAATGCATGTCGGCATTGCTGAAAGCTCTGATATTGCCTTGCCGGTCGACGCCACGCGCGCTGATCAAAACATCCTTGGTCTCGCCCCCATAGGCGCCGCCATTCATCCGCAAGGCACCACCGATGGCGCCCGGTATACCGCGCAAGAACGCAATCCCCGCGATGGCTGCCTCCTGCGCGACACGCGCAACCTTGACATCCGGCACGGCCGTGCCGGCGCGAACCTGATAATCCTCCAGAGCAATCACGTCATTGAAGCCGCGCCCAAGCCTGATCACCACGCCTGGAACGCCGCCATCGCGCACGATCAGGTTTGATCCAAGGCCGATGACTGTCACAGGAATTTCGTTGCCTAAGTTCGCCAGCACATAGGCGAGGTCAGCCTCGTCCTCCGGCATGAACAAAACCTGCGCCGGACCGCCAACGCGAAACCAGGTGAGTCCTTGGAGCGACTGGTTGGGCAACAGCCGACCGCGCAGGTCGGGCAGTTTGGATTTCAATTCGGGGACAATGTCAGAAAAAGTCACGCCACCTTCCCCAGTGCCGCAAGCTCGCCCGGCAACGCATAGGCCCATTGGGTGATGTTGCCGGCTCCGAGGAACACGACGATGTCGCCTTGCTGCGCCAGGCGCGCGACGATGCGCGCGAGATCCTGGTGGCCGTCGAGCGCGATCACCTGACGGTGCCCATGCGCGCGCAGGCCTTGCACCAATGAGTCACGATCCGCGCCGGCGATCGGCGCTTCCCCCGCCGGGTAGACATGCGCGACAATCACGGTATCGGCATCGTTGAAACAGGTCGAGAATTGATCGAACAGCGAGGCAAGCCGCGTGTAGCGATGCGGCTGCACCACGGCGATCACCTGGCCCTTGTTGCTCTCGCGCGCCGCCCGCAGCACGGCCGCGATCTCGACCGGATGATGGCCGTAGTCGTCGATGATCGGAACACCGTTCCATTCGCCGGTGCGCGTGAACCGCCGCCGCACGCCGCCAAAGCCTTGCAGCGCCTTGCGGATCATATCGTCGCCCACGCCAAGCTCATGCGCGACCGCGATCGCAGCCGTGGCATTGAGCGCGTTATGGCGGCCGGGCATCGGTAGAGTTAAACCCTTGATTTCGTGCACGTCGGTGCCGGCGCGATCGCGGAACACGACTGAGAAGCACGAAGCCCCGTTGGCGTGATCAAGATTGCAAAGCCGCACGTCGGCCTGCGGATTTTCCCCATAGGTGATAACGCGGCGATCCTCGATATGGCCGACGAGCTGCTGCACCACCGCATGGTCGGTACACATGACGGCAAAACCGTAGAACGGGACGTTCTCCACGAAACTACGGAACGCCTGCTGCACGGCATCGAACGTCATGAAATGATCGAGATGTTCCGGATCGACGTTGGTGACGATCGCGATATCGGCAGGCAGCTTGAGGAATGTGCCGTCGGATTCATCGGCCTCGACCACCATCCAGTTGCCGGCGCCGAGCCGCGCATTGGTGCCATAGGCCTCGATAATGCCGCCATTGATGACGGTCGGATCGAAATTGCCGGCATCGAGCAGCA
>DATGVJ010000140.1:0-2588 GCA_035300505.1 Xanthobacteraceae bacterium | reverse complement strand
CGCGCGGCTCTTGCAAGCGACGAAGCCGCCATTTGACGCGAAGGTCTTGGAGAAGCTGCCCATCACGATATCGACCTTGCCCAGCATGTTCTGGATGCCGATGTGTCCGCGGCCGTCGTCGCCCAGGCAGCCCAAGTCGTGCGCAACGTCAACGACCAATGTCGCGTCGAACTCGTGGCAGAGGGCCTGGAGTCCAGCCAGATCCGGAGTATCCGAATCCATGGAGAACAGGCCCTCGGTAACGACGAGAATGCCGTTCTCCTTATCCTTTGCCCTGATCTTCGCAAGGATGGTCCGGCAATACTCGTTATCGAGGTGACGGAACAGATGAACATTGTTGGTGGCAGCGTTTGCGCCTTCCTGCAGACAGGAATGCGACAACATGTCCATGACCACATGGTCGGCCGATCGGACCAAGCCCTTGATCACGCCGAAACCCGCGGCCCAACCCGTCGGATATAGAACCGCTTCCTCCATTTTCAGGAAGTCGGCGATCTTGCGTTCAAGCGCGACGGAATAGGACGTATTGCCGACCAGCGCCGGCGAACCCGCGCTATGCACGCCACAGCGCTCGATTGTTTCTTTGGCAGTCGCCTTGATTCCGGAATGTGACGACAGGCTCAGATAGTCTTGCGAGGCAAAATTGACGCCACGCATCTTGTTGCCACTATCGTCTTGTGCCCAGCAAACGGTATTCGGCCCATCTTCGGTCGCGCGGGAAAACGGCCAGAGACCATTCTGACGACGCAGATTTTGCCACTTGAAAAACCCTTCGGTGCGTCCGAGGAGGTCCGCCCCGCCGGGCACCCGGAAATCTCTCATGCTGCCGCTCAATGCAGCAGGCGGAATATAGGCGTTGGTAGTATCTGACATTGCTATCCCTGTTCGGCGTTTTTTGAATGGACTTATTGCCGTCTGGGAAACGATGCCCGAGCGGAATTAACATTCGATTCCTTCTCGCCTGTTTCTTAGGTGTCTATTTACCGATGTGAATCTTTGGTTCTCCGCTAATTAATTCGATCGACGTTTTCGGAGCGTGTTTGGCCGAAACTGTCCGATGCCAAGCGACATAGCGAGGACGGCCAACTTCAAAGGGATTAGGCGACCATTAACCATAATGGCCGCATACTTCGTCTATGGAACGCATTGTCTGACAATCCGTCGGGCCGTTCGAGAATTCGAGGATTCAATGCTCGGCTCACCGCGCGCAGTTGCAGCACGAATCAGTTCTTGCGCTTCTTGCACCGCAGCCGCCGTCGTCCTGGCGTTGATACTTTCCAACCCCGCGGACGCGGCCGATCTGGGGTTTCCGGCCAAAGCGGTACCGCCGCTTCCGATTTTCAGCTGGACCGGACTCTATGTTGGTGTCGACGTTGGATATGCCTGGGGTCACGACAGCACGACCGAATACTTTACCGCAACGAACACGCTTACGGGTTTAAAATGGGATTACGCTCCGAAGGGCGCGGTTGGGGGCCTCTACGCCGGCGGCAACTATCAGATTGGCGCAATGGTATTAGGCCTCGAGACGGACATTGAAATGGCCGGCATTAAAGGTGGCTTCAATGATCCCGCCCTGGGTGGGGCTGGCAACACGAAAATTGGTTGGCAAGGGTCGTTGCGAGGCCGGCTCGGCTTCGCGGCTGAAAAAGCGATGTTCTACGGAACCGGCGGATTGGCGTATGCTGACATAAGTCACACGTATGACAATCTCGTCGTGGGGAACACCGAGACGACGTCGGCCGTCCGCACCGGCTGGACCGCAGGCGTCGGCGCAGAAGTGGCCGTTACTCAAAATCTTCTGGTGCGCGCCGAATATCGATACGCCGACTTTGGGCACTATCGGTACAATTCGGTGGTGACATTTCCGGGGTTGACGGGCCAGCAGGAGCCAACTTTCAACACCGTTCGCGTGGGCGCCGCCTATAAATTTTAGTGAGGCAGCGATTCGATTGCGCAGTCAGGCAACAGCGTTTTCGCGGGCTGTGGCGGGCAGACAGCCTCGAATTTTGCCCAGCAATCGCTGCATATCAACGGGTTTCGTATCGAAGTCGGAGCATCCAACCTCGACGCTCTTGTCGCGATCGCTGGCCAGAGCGTGGGCCGTTAACGCGACGATCGGAATTGCGGATGTTGCAGGATTAGCCTTGATCAACTGGGTCGCTTCCCAGCCGTCCATCGCTCCCAACGCGACATCCATCAGAATCAAATCCGGCATCTCGCTCGCGGCCATCTCAACGCCCGTGGCGCCATCGTGAGCGCAACAGACCGAGAAACCGTGACGCTGCAGGCGCCGCGTCAGCATGTCCCGGTTGATCTCATTATCCTCAACAAGCAGAATTTTATGCATTGGTCGTTTTCAATGCAAAATCGGAGGCTGCGGGGACGAGCGTCGCGGATGCCAATGCATCCCCCTTCCGCCTTCCAGTGAGCAGCGGCACCCGGATCGTAAAGCGGCTTCCCGCTCCGAGTTCGCTCTCGACGAAAATCTCGCCCCCCATCAGCTTGCAGAGCTTCTGGCTAAGCGCCAGCCCCAGCCCGGTACCACCGTATTTGCTGGTGCTGGAGTCATCGGCGACTGTAAATTT
>DATGVJ010000139.1:0-17274 GCA_035300505.1 Xanthobacteraceae bacterium | reverse complement strand
CCGCCGTCGGTATGCTCCTTGCCGACGCACGCCTCGATCTCTCGACCACATTTACCGGCACGCTCAAAACGGAGACGATCGAAGCGCTGAACAAGCAATTCACCGAGATGGAAGGCCAAGCGCGTGGCGCGCTCCAGCGCGACTTTGGCAAGGGCGATGTCACCTTCGAGCGTCATGCCGAAATGCGCTATGCGGGCCAGCGCCATAACATCAAGGTGCCGATCTCGGGTCTCGATGATTCGACAGGCATTCGGCAGGCATTCGATCGCGACTACAAGCGCCGTTATGGCCATGCGGATGCGGGCGCGGCGGCCGAATTCCAGGCCCTGCACTTGACCGCCGTCACCCGGCTGCCGCGGCCGGAGCTCCAACGCTTGCCCCGCGCCCGAGCGGCGGCCGGCGCCCCGCAGACGCGCCCCGTCTATTTCGGCCAGGGCCAAGCGACCGCCGCAGACATGATCACCACGACCATCTACGAGCGGGCCGCGCTCGCGCCGGGCTTTAAAGCGCAAGGCCCTGCGTTGATCGAGGAATACGGCTCGACGACGCTGATCTGGCCAGGCGATCGTTTCGAGGTCGGAACGCTTAGCGAAATCCGCATCCAAGTGTGCGAGTAAGCTGATGTACTGGAACCCAAAATGGAATGTGCGTTGTTGGTTTCCCCCACCCGACCGCTTCGCAAAGAGCGAAGCGGTCGACCTCCCCACAAGGGGGAGGTGGACCGAGCGCGCCGCACGATTCATGCGCTATCAGCCGACCGCGGCATGACGTCCATGTGTTCCACAAACTGAGTACGCCAGAAATTTGGGGTTGCGGATGGAAAGTGCGGCAAACTCGGTGGGCTCCCCTCCCCCTTGTGGGGAGGGGTTGGGGGTGGGGCCCTTCGCGAGCAGCAACCCAGCCGAGGACACGAATTCGGCCATCGATCCGATCACGCTTGAAGTGATCCGCCATGGCCTCGTGTCGATCACCAACCAGATCGACGCCAATATCAAGCGGACAGCGTTCAGTCCCTATATCTACGAATACAATGATTTCGCTGTCGGTCTTGTGGGAAGCGAAGGCCAGCTCGTGGCCCAATGCACCGGTGGCATGCCGCCTTTTGTTGCCGATTCGGTCGGCACGGCGGTGCGCGACGGGTTATCGATCTACGGCAAGGCCCGGCTTCACCATGGCGACATCGTGCTCTGCAATCACGCGGCCGTGCAGGGCCAGCACCTCAACAACACGGTGATGTATACGCCGATCTATGCGGGGCCCGATCGCACCGCGCTCATCGGATTCTTCGCCATCAATGTGCATTGGATCGAGATCGGCGGCATCCAGACCAACTCCACCGACATTTTCATGGAGGGGCTGCAACTGCGATCGATCAAGCTATGGTCGAAGGGCGAGCCGATCGAGGAAGTCTATCGCATCATCGAGAACAATACGCGCATGCCGCTCGAACTGATGGGCGACATCGCGGCGCAACTCGCCGGCTGCCTCTTGGGGCGCGACCTCACGGCGGAGCTCGCCAACAAATATGGCATCGCGACCTTCAATCGCGCGGTCGAACTCATCCTCGACCAATCCGAGCAAGCCGCGCGCACATTCATCCGCGCCATGCCGGACGGCGCCTATACGACCGAGACTTATCTCGACAACGATCGCTCCGGTGGCGAAGAGCTGGTGCCGATCAAGGTAAAAGTGATCATCGCGGGCGACGAACTCACGGTCGATTTCAGTGACATCGCGCCGCAAGCCAAGGGGCCGATCAATTCCGGCTATTTCGGCGGCGGGCAGACGATCGCACGCGTGGCGTTCAAATATCTCATGGGCGCGGCCGAGATGGCGAACGAAGGTACGTTCCGGCCGATCAAGCTCGTGCTGCCGCCCGGCAAGCTGATCAGCGCGGATCCAACCGCGCCGATGTTCATGTATCCGACGCCATTTCCGACCGTCATCGACGCCGTCATCAAGGCGCTCGAACATGCGCTTCCCGACCGCGTGCCGGGCGGCCATTTCGGCACGCATTCCGGTGTCCGTTTCTATGGGCGCCGCCCCAATGGTTCGTTTTTCGATACCCACGACAGCGGCCACGGCGGCTGGGGCGCCTGCGCGACCCACGACGGCTCGGGTCCCTTCCGCACCATGGCGCACGGCGATACGCGCATCATTCCCCTTGAGCTGCAAGAATCATTGATGCCGTTTCGTATCGAGGAATTCTCATTGCGCGAGGATTCCGGTGGCGCCGGGCAATTCCGCGGCGGCATGGGGTTCCGCAAGAAATACCGCATCCTCAACCCGTGCCTGCTCGGCACCAATCTGGATCGCACCAAATATCCGCCCTGGGGCGTGCAGGGAGGGCGGCAAGCCATGCCGGGACGCTTCACGCTGGTGCCGGCCGGCAGCACAACGGAACAAAGCGTCGAAAAGGAGAACGCCTACCAGCTCAACCCAGGTGATCTGGTCTGCGTCGAAACCGGCGGCGGCGGCGGTTATGGGCCGCCCGCCAAACGGTCGCTTGAGCTCATCGCCCGCGATCTCGACGCCGGCTATGTGTCGGCCGCAGCAGCCGAGCGCGAGTATGGTGTGCAAGTCGGCTCTGACGGAACCGCGCGATTGGACGCGGCGTTGAAAAATCCAAACCGGTAACTTTGTCTTATCTAGTGAAAGGAGGTCAGCCGCCGTTGCCTTTCGTCCCAAAGGGCCATGCGCACACTCTGGAAGCTCTGGAGCAGCGTAAGCCGACTACCGGCTGCGAGCTCCGGGTGATCCCGCAGCACTTGTTGCAGGCGGTAATACGGAATTCGGCTCGAGAGATGGTGGATGTGATGCAACCCGATATTGGCGGTGAACCAGCGCAAGATACCCGGCAAGTCGTAATGCGAGCTGCCGCGTAACGCCGCCTCGTGAAACGTCCAGTCCTCGTCATGGGCCCAGAAGGTGTCCTCGAACTGGTGCTGGACGTAGAACAACCAGACACCAATCGAACCTGCGAGAAGCGTAATCGGCAACTGCACGAGCAGGAATGGACCTACGCCGACCAGCCAGATCATGGTTGCGACCACGATCGCGATTGCAACGTTCGTCAACATCGTACTTAGCCACGGCTGCCAACCACCGCGCATCAGCCCCACCGGCAGACGGTGCTGCAAGATGAACAAATATGCCGGACCAATGCAAAACATCACGAACGGATGCCTGTATAAGCGATACAGCGACTGACGCCATCGAGGCAATGCCAGAAACTCCAACACGGTCAGCGTCGTTATGTCGCCCATGCCCCGGTGATCGAGGTTACCCGAGTTCGCGTGGTGGCGGGCGTGGGTGCGTCGCCAAAAGTCATAGGGCGTTAGTGTCAGGACGCCTATGACACGTCCGACCCAGTCATTCGCGAGACGATGGCGGAAGAACGATCCGTGTCCGCAGTCGTGCTGGATCATGAAGAGGCGCACGAGGAAGCCCGCGGCGGGCACGCCGAGCAGCAAGAAAATCCAATAGCCGGCGTGCAGAGTGGCCCACATGGCGACCCAGATGAGGACGAACGGTATCACCGTTATGGCGAGTTCGATCACGCTACGCGCCCAGTTGGGCTCGCGATAGCGGACTAGAACGTTTGCCAACGCGCGGGGCTCGAGCGCGGGATGAGCATTCGGCGCTCGTCGATTCATACGAATTGCACGCTTATATTGTGTGATTCTTTGCCTTAAAGGCTGCAGGTACTTCTCTTACACGCGATGCCGGGTGCATGTCTGTATAAAAATGAGCACCCAAACACGGCATTCTGGTTTGCCCTGGAAAACGCTATTGTGTGGCGACCGAATAAGCGCCCGCAAGTGACCAGCGGGATAACCGGAGGTGGCCGTGGCTTCAATCATTCGACCGTGCCTGTCAGCCATCGCACTGTTCACCACGTTGCTCGCCAGCAGCGCCGGCGCTCAAGAAATCCCCCGAGAAATCAATGCCGCGCTCAAGGAACTGGCGGCCGCCGCCAATCGCGAAGGCACGCTCACGTTGAGCTGGAGCGGCACATCGCTCGGCGGCATCCAGGGCGCGGCGCGCTACCAGGCCGCCATGAACCGGATGTTCGGAACCAATATCCGCATCAATTTCCTGCCGGGCGCCGACATGGCACGGATCGTCAACCAATTGGCGACCGAACATTCAGCCGGACAAAAGGGCAGCGTCGACATCGCACTTGGCGCCTCGCCGCAGATTGTGCCGGTCGTGAAACTCGACATGTTCGAACGGGTCGACTGGAAGAAATATCTGCCCAATCGCATCACGCCCGAGATGATCGAACTCGACGGCAGGATTATCCGCATCGTGACGGGCCTCTCGGGCGCCACCTACAATTCCGCGCTCGCCCCGATGAAGCCGACCAGGCTTGAGGACTTCTTGGCTCCAGCGTGGAAAGGCAAGATCGCGTCTACGCCCTATGCGGCCGGTTTCGACATCCTCGCGGCCTCCGATGTCTGGGGCAAAGAGAGGACGTTCAGCTACGTTGCCGCCCTGTCGAAGCAGGTCGCGGGCCTGATCCGCTGCGGCGAAGCCGAGCGAATCGCGACCGGTGAATATCTTGCCATTGTCATGGACTGCACCGGCCAGGACGCCCTGCAGTGGCAGGAAAAGGGCGCCCCCATGGCCCAAATGATGCCACTCGATGCCGCGCAGCAGCGCTATTACTATTTCGGTATTCCGAAGAACGCACAACATCCTGGCGCGGCGAAGCTCTACGCGCTGTTCCAGCTGACCGAAGAAGGACAGAAATTGTCCTACGAAACCTGGAAGACCGACCTTCACTTCCTACCCGGCTCACGCATGGCCAAGATGATTGACGACTACAAGAAGCTCAACGTGAGTTTCAAGGAAGTCACGGTCGAATGGCAGCTGCAGCATCCCGAGATCGATGCCGGCCGCAGCGAATTGATCAAGATCATGACGGCGAAATAGGGGCTGCACATAGCCGACACGAAGCGTGTGTCGGCTATGCAACTTGCGCCTCCGCCTCGGGATCTGGTGTATTTAGAAAATGCCATAAACGCTCGCGCACTTATGCCATGAAATCCAGGCCGCGACTATTGCTTATGTCCTCCGCCGCCACCTCATCACACGAACGCCGCAGCCTCGGCGATCGCCTCCCCGCCGCCATGCTGGCAGTAGTTATATTTGCGAGCCTTGTCATCCTCGCGCTCCTCGCCGTGGTGCTATGGCTCGCCTGGACGAGCGGCAGCCCGGGCAGCCAGGACCTGGTCTATACGTCGCAGAACTTCGTCGAGGTGTTCACCGATCAGCGCACTTACACGGTGCTGATCGATACGCTTGGCTTTTCGTTGATTTCGCTTGCCGTGGCGCTCGGCTTCGGTATTCCGGCGGCCTGGATCACGGAGCGCACGGATTTCCGTGCCAAGACGCTGTTGTTCACCCTGATGGCGGTCGGCTTGCTGATCCCGGGCTTTGCAGCCGCCATGGGATGGCTCTTTCTCCTGCATCCGCGCATTGGACTGCTCAATCAGGTCCTGGTTAGCACATTTGGGCTTTCCGGCCCGCCGCTTCCCATCTCGACGCTCGCCGGCATGGGCTGGGTCCAGGGGCTCAACCTTGCACCGCTCGCCTTCATCATGACGGCGGCCGTGTTCCGGTCCATGGATCCGACGCTCGAAGAAGCCGCCGCAATGCACGGCGCCGGCGCCTGGACGGTGATGCGGCGGATCACCATCCGGCTGGCCTGGCCGGGCATCCTTGCGGCTGCGATCTACATCTTCATGACTGCATTTGCGGCATTCGATGTGCCGGCGATCATTGGCTGGGGCAATCGCATCTTCACTTTTACGACGTTTCTCTACCTGCTGCTCAATCCACAGGACGTGCTGCCGAAGTATGGGCTTGGCGCTGCGCTCTCCACCGTCGCCATGGTGATCGCAGCGCTCATGAGTTGGTGGTACGGCGCCATGCAGCAGCGTTCGCGCCGCTTTGCCGTCGTCACCGGCAAGGCCTATCGGCCGAAGGTCGTGCGGCTTGGGCGGCGTGCCATCGCGGCCTGGATTTTCATCGGCAGCTACCTGGTGCTGAGCAAGATCATGCCGATCGCGCTCCTGGTCTGGAGTTCGCTGTTGCCGTTCTTCCAGCTTCCTTCACAACGCGCCTTTACGGTGATGTCGTTCAACCATTACCTGACGCTTCCGTGGGAACTGGTTTTCACAGCGGTCTGGCACACCGCGATCCTCGCCGTGCTCACCCCGACGATCGTGCTTGTCATCAGCCTCTCATTTTCGTGGATCGTGCTGCGCTCGCGCATTCGCGGCCGCGCCGGTTTCGATTTCATTGCCTTCCTGCCACACGCCATACCGTCAATCGTGTTCGGCGTGGGGGCATTGCTGCTGACCCTGTTCGTCCTGCAACGCGCGCTGCCGATCTATGGCACGATCTGGATCCTGCTCATTGTCTTTGTGATCGCACGCGTCAGCTATGGCACGCGCATGACCAATAGCGGGCTCATTCAGATCCATACGGAACTCGAAGAATCGGCGGAGATGAGCGGCGCCACTGCCTGGCAAGGCTTCCGCCGCATCTCGATGCCGCTGCTCGCTCCAACGCTGCTCTATGCCTGGCTTTGGATCGCACTTCTGGTGTTCCGTGAACTCACGCTCGCCGTCATTCTCTCATCCGCAGACAATGTCACCTTCCCGGTCGTAGTCTGGAGTCTGTGGCTGGGCGGTGGCCTGGGTCAGGCTTCCGCACTTGCCATCGTGATGCTGCTCATGATGACGCCGTTAATCGCACTCTATTGGGTGATCGCGCGCCGCCAAGGGCTAGTGTCGACCTGACAAAAAGTGAGGGGCCCTGGTTTTCACCAGGGCCCCCCGACGGCAAGGGCGGTGCCGGGATTCCACCTTAGCCGTGTCCAGTCGCCGCTCCCGCGAGAAGCGGGAGTGAAAGTCTTCATTGCACGGATTCGCCGTGCAAGTGCAGGTCGAGGCCTTCGCGCTCGGCTTCTTCGCTCACGCGCAGGCCGATGAGGACGTCAACCACCTTGAGGATGATAAGCGACACGACGGCGCAGTAGACCACCACGATACCGATGCCGATGACCTGATTGACCACCTGCTGGATATTTCCTTCGATCGCGCCGGGGGTGCCGCCGTATTGCTCGATCGCAAACACGCCAGTGAGGAGCGCTCCGACCATGCCGCCGACGCCGTGAACGCCGAACGCGTCGAGCGCGTCGTCGTAGCCAAACATGTGCTTGAGGCCGGTGCAGCCCCAGTAGCAGACGATCCCGGCCGCAATGCCAATGCACGCCGACCCAACTGGGCCGACGAAGCCGGAGGCCGGCGTGATCGCAACAAGTCCTGCGACAGCGCCCGTGCAGATGCCGACGACCGTCGGCTTGCCCCGTTTCATCCATTCGACGATCATCCAGGTGAAGCCCGCGAATGCTGTTGCCATGTGGGTGACAAGCATCGCCATGCCGGCCTGCAATCCGGCGGTGACGGCGGACCCGGCGTTGAAGCCGAACCAGCCGACCCACAGCATCGAAGCGCCGATGAATGTCAGGACGATATTATGGGGCGGGACTGCGTCCTTGCGCTTGCCGAGCATGATGCAGCACATCAAACCGGCAACGCCGGAATTGACATGAACAACCGTGCCGCCGGCGAAGTCGAGTACTTTGATCCAGCCGTCCTCGTTGGCCGCGTTGAGGAAGCCGTCCGGACCCCAGACCCAGTGTGCGATGGGCGCATAGACCAGCACCGCCCACAGTCCAATGAACCAGAGCATCGCAGAAAACTTCATGCGCTCGGCGAAAGCACCTGCGATCAAGGCTGGCGTGATGATCGCAAATGTCAGCTGGAAGCAGATATAGACGGTTTCGGGGATCGTAGCCGCGAGCGGACTGGGATTGCCCATCCCCTTGCCAATGTCGCTCAGGATATCCTGGAGAAAGGCACGGTCCAGCCCCCCGATGAATGGCGTTCCCCCCCGGAACGCCAAGCTGTAGGTGCAAACCATCCATAGGATACTGACGAGGCACGTTATGGCAAAGCTGGTCATAATCGTGTCGCCGACGTTCTTCTTACGCACCATGCCGCCGTAAAAGAGACCCAGACCCGGTATGGTCATCATCAGAACGAGCGCCATGGAGGTCAGCATCCAGGCGGAGTCACCTGAATTGGGCGAGCAATTGAGCAGCATTTTGGCGTCGCACGCCGGCACAGGAGGTTCTGGTGCCGTGGCCGCGGGTGCCGCCTCCTCAGCATATGACGTATGGGAGAAAGTCGAAACGCTGAGGAAAACTCCAAGAAGAAGTCCGAATACGAGAGCCAATAGCCCCGCACGGGAAAGTTTCTTGAACATCATAGTCCAACTCCTGTCGCTAGACGGTGTAGGTGCGGGCTTTAGAGTGCCGAGACGTCTGTTTCGCCGGTGCGGATTCGCACGGCGCTGTCGAGGCCGAGAATGAAGATTTTACCGTCGCCGATCTGACCGGTCTTGGCGGCAGCGATGATCGCCTCAATGACCTTGTCAACCAGCGCAGAGTCCACTGCGACTTCGATCTTGATCTTGGGCAAGAAGCTTACGGCGTATTCGGCGCCACGATAGATTTCGGTGTGACCCTTCTGGCGGCCGTATCCTTTGACTTCCGTAACGGTCATCCCGTGCACGCCGAGCGCCGTCAGTGCGTCGCGGACCTCATCTAGCTTGAACGGCTTGATAATGGCCATGACGATTTTCATGAGTTTGTTCCCTGCTTGACCATGGTAAAAAATGATGCCGCCGAGTTGCACAGGCTCGGTTCAATTCGGCGGCAGTTCAGGGCCAAGCGCAGCAAATGGACGTCACTTTCAGACGTCCCCTGCTTGCGGCCCAATGACCGGCTCAGTCGATCCTCCAGCCGGAGAAGATGATGCTGGGCACCACGGGTTCGCCCGCGGGCTTCTTGACGACCAGCCCAACGCCGGACTCCGAACCCGAATAGACCACCTCAATCTTGTCGCCTCTCTTGAGTTCGGCCACGCCCTGGCAGACCAGAACGGTGGTGGAACTCGCATCGGCGATGAATTGCTCGGTGTTGGAATTGTCAACGTCCTTGCCGTTGACCCGCATCCACATCCGGACCAGACCCTTCGTCTTGCCGCCGACCTGGGCCGCCGCCATCAGGAAGTAAGAGCCCTTTTCATTGACGGTGACGACGCCCTTATCCATCTTGATGTTTTTCGCCCCATCGGTCGAATTCATCGTGACGACCTTGGGCTTGGGATCCGATGCCACTTGCTCTTCCGTGCTCGAGGCCTGAATCCACGACGTCGCGGATGCGCCGCCGACCGAGGCCACAAGCATGGCCGTCATATAGATTGCACTGACGATAGTTTTCATTTCCGCCTCCAACTGTTCGATTACGCAAAGAGTCCCGAAGGGCGATGGATTGGCCCCGCTGACTTGCGGAGTGAGTTAACGATTTGGGCCTTCCTCCCTCGCGAAGCTTCCGTGAACTCAAAATCGCTCTTTGCAATGAGCGTGCCAGCCGGGAGGCGGTCGGTTTCGGTGGAGGTACCATTCGGTTCGGGTTCGCCGTTTCATCTAGCCGTGAACCCCTGCCACGGACGCGTGTACGGCCCGAACGACTGCCCGCGGGCGCCGGGAAAGCTCACTAATTCAAGGAGTTGGCGCGCGTGTCGCCGCAAACGCCGGGCCGCGCGGATGAATTCGTTCCGACGACGTTAACAATTGACAACTCATCGCCACTATTGGGTCAGGATGTCGCACAAAAGACTGTCTTTTGCACTTTTTTTAGTCGTATGCCTGAAAATAAAGCATAACCGCCTACCTGTTCCGCGTCTCGTGCATCTCACCCCTTGGAGAGTGGCGTCTCGAATGCCACCTCCAAGAGGGCATGGCGCCGGCAGTCGATCACGCCATGCGTCGCGATTGCGGAATTTCCCGAGAAACCGCCGGGATCGCCGCAGCCTCACCTGTGCCTCGCTTCGTTCGCCCCAGGCTCAAGAGCAGTCGGGGCACTTCGGAGGCTGGCTGCGGCCTGCTGAATAGATATCCCTGCCCCTCAGTACACCCTTCGGATCGGACCTGCTCCAGCTGCTCTTTCGTTTCGACGCCTTCAACCGTAGTCGTCATGCCGAAGCTCTTTCCCAGTCCCGATACGGCATGAATGATGGCGATCGCATCGCTGCCTTTATCGAGATCACGAACGAAGGACTGATCAATCTTGATCTTATCAAACGGAAAGCTTCGGAGATAACTTAATGACGAGTAGCCGGTGCCGAAGTCGTCCATCGAAATATGCACACCCAGACCCTGCAACGTGCGCAGAACCGCAAGTGTCCCATCAGTGTTCTGCAACATGATAGTTTCAGTAATTTCGAGTTCCAGGCGAGCTGCCGGGATGCCGGAATTTGCGATTGCCGATGTAACCATCGGTACCAATGTCTTGTTACGAAACTGTACCGGCGACAGATTGACCGTAACTTTGACGTCATCGGGCCATTTCGCAGCCTCGGCGCAAGCCTGCCGCAGCACCCACTCGCCAATCGGAACGATGAGGCCTGTCTCCTCCGCCAATGGAATGAACGTTGCCGGCGATACCATGCCCCGTGTCGGATGGTTCCATCGTAGGAGAGCCTCGAAACCGCTAATTGTATCGTGCTCGAGATTCATTATGGGTTGATAGAAAAGCTCGAACTCGCCAACCGCAAGGGCCTTACGAAGGTCGATTTCGAGAGTGCGGCGTTCATGCATTTTCGTGTCCATCGTGGTCTCGAAAACGCTGAACCCATTTCGACCTTGTTCCTTGGCCCGGTAAAGCGCCGTATCGGCGCACTTCAACAGGACATCCGCATCCGTACTGTCATTGGGCGCAATCGAGATTCCGACGCTGGTGCCAATGACGATTTCGTGCCCCTCCACGATGAACGGCTTCGAAATCGCATCGACCAGCCGCTGCGCCAAGGCTTTGGCCGAAACCGGCTGTTCGACCTGAGTTTGAATGATCGCAAACTCGTCGCCACCAAGACGGGCCACAAAATCGGTGTCACTAATACACTCGTTCAATCGCTTGGCAACGGCACACAACAAGGCATCGCCAATGGGATGACCAATTGTATCGTTGACTTGCTTGAAATAGTCGAGATCCAGGCACAGCGCGGCAAGCGATGCCCCGCGCTTGACTTCGTTAAGTTCCAGATTCATCTGCTCACGCAACAATATGCGATTGGCCAGGCCGGTCAGCGCATCGTGATGCGCCATATGGCTGATTTTCTCTTCAGCCTGCCTTTGTTCGGTGATGTCCTGGTGCACGCCGAGCCAATTGCCATCCTGCATCGGCTGATACATCAGCGAAATAATGCGTCCATCCACGAATTCACTGATGTGACGATACGGCTTCCCTGCGGCCACGCGCGCCATAATACGCTCGATATGATCTTCATTATCCTTCAGGTGGATACCTGCTGCATCCCGACGCTCCAGGATCGTTCGGAGCGGCGTGCCGGGCTGGGTCATTTCGGCACCAAGCCGATACATTGCTGCGTATTTGCCGTTGCAAACGAGTAGGTGGTTGTCCCTGTCGAACATGCATAGACCTTGCGGTATGTTTTCGATCGCTGCCTCGAATCGATTGTTCTGCGTCTCGAGTTCCCCTTCGCGCTTTGACAGCGTATCAAATGTCTTGTCCAGGAGCCGAATAGGAAGGGCTCTTAAAGCGAGAAATATCAGCAACCCCAACAGGGTGCTGGCTCCCGCAACCCACATGATATTGACCAGAAGCGGCCAAGCACTGGCCTCAACTTCAATCCGGCCCGCAGGCTCGCCGTTCAACAGGATTGACGCAGTCCGCATGAAAATCGGAGACGAAGGTTTCGGACCTTCCTCGAGAACAAATTTGTTCTTCTGATCGAAGATACGTTGGTTGACAGAAACGTCCTTTGCTTCTGTGAGTTCGATCAACTCAGCCAGACGGACACGATGAAAGGTCCACATTGCGCCGTGCGTATAGATATATTTGGACACGCGTGCCGCATTTAGACGAGCCTTGAACGCCAGATTATCCGCTTCATATTGGTACGCGACCCATCCATATTCGACAGGCACCGCAATCATCGTAACGATCGCCGAGGCAGTGCCAATGAATGAAATCCATCTCCGAATTCGAACAGGAAGCATGGATGCCTGGTCCTTATCTCGGCGATGGCCATATCGGAGTTCGGCTCGCGCCAAGGTCAGCTTGTGCCAAATCGCTCCGCAAAACTTTCAGCTAATTTGAATGAATTCAAGCCTAATATTGCCGATTAGGTATGCGATGGGGTTCATTTCGGAGCTTTTTCATTTTAAAGGTTATCGTTCCGTTGTTTAACTATTAGCAACTGACCAGTGTAAGGAACTCTTGATACCTTCGTGAAATGAATGGTTCACCAATTAACCGGAAGTCGTATTACGTGCCCGTGCTAAGGCAGAACACTGCTATTTTCGCTGTAGCCTTTTGGGCGGCAGGCGGCGTTGTACATGCCGATGAAATCCGCCTCGTGGGACCGGAGCGGCGCATGGCATACTTCAAATCCTTGGAGAAGCCTACAGCACAGAAAATCCGGGCGATGCGGTTGAGATCGTGTCCGGACTGGGTAGCAGCGGCGGCATTGCTGCGGTTTCGGAAGGTGCATTAACGCTTGCAGTAAGCAGCCGCCCGCTCAGGCAGAATGAGAAAGCGAAAGGTTTGGATGGCATCCCATTCATCGACACACCGTTCATGTTCGTTACATCGAACGTGGCCAACCTGACGATTTCCAATGCGGATGTCGTCGCTATCCACGATGGCACACTGAGAAAGTGGCCGAACAACAAGGGAATCAAGCCGATCCTTCGCCCGAGGAGCGACACTGCGTCTGCTCTCTTGATTGAAAGTTTTTCCGGCATGCAAGCCGCGATGGATAAGCTCAGGCAGCGTCCGGAAGTGCCGGTGGCCGCAACAGATCAGGACAACCTTCAAGCTGCGGAAGAAATTACAGCCTCGTTTACCGCAATGACACTGCTCCAATTCCTCACCGAACGCCCACGCCTCCATGCCATCATGCTCGATGGCGTCCAGCCTTCCGTCGAAAACATGCAAGCGGGAAAATACACCTTGAGGACCAATATGCAGCTCATTACCAGCGCGCAACCGTCCGCGGTGGCTCGGCGCTTTATTGCGTTCACCCGCACTCCACAAGCCCAGCAACTCATTCGTGAAAACGGGGGCGTGCCGATATCCGCACAGAGCGCGGCGGTGCAGTAACGTCCCACAGGCGTTTTCTCATTCATGGCGAACCTGGCTGTGAAGTTGACGAGGGCGATGGATCGCATGCCGGGCGCGACTCGCTAATTTTCAATCGACTTTCAACCCGATTGCCTTGATCACCGGCGTCCATTTCCCAATTTCCTCTTGGACGAGGCGCCGCGTTTTTTCGGGATTCGAATTAAGATCAGGCTCGAAGCCCGACGCGATGAACAGCCGCTGCAAGTCGTTATCCGCCATTGCATTGCGAGTAGCGTGAGCAATCTGCTCGATGATTGATTTTGGCGTTCCGTTTGGAGCGAATAGACCGAAGAACTGCAGTGCGGAAAGTTCCGGCATCCCGGCTTGCGCTACGGTCGGAACATCCGGCACCCCGGCAAGTCGCGTGTCGCTCGTAACCGCGAGGATGCGCAGCTTTCCGGTATTGTGCATTTCAATCGCTTGCCCTGTCGCACTCTGGAAGAGCAGGGGAATGTGTCCGCTGATCAAGTCGGTCAACGCCGGTCCCGCGCCGCGATACGGCACATGCGTGATGTCCAGGTTAGCCGACAATTTGAGCTGCTCCCCGACGAGATGATTGATCGTGCCCACCCCGGAGGACCCGTAGGACAGTTTACCCGGATTTGCCCGTGCGAATTCGATAAGTTCCTTCAGGTTTTTGATCGGCTGTGCGGGATGAACGTTGATGACTGTGGGATTGCGGCCAAGCACAGCGATAGGCTCGAAGTCCTTGATGGGATCGTAGGACGATTTCGTCGATGCCAGCGGGTTGATGACGAAGCCTGATGTGCCTCCAAGCAGGATCGTATAGCCATCCGGTTGTGCGCGCGCGACCGCGGCCGTGCCCAAGGTGCTTCCTGCGCCACCCAAATTCTCGATCACGATGGTGCCAAGGAGCGGCTTGACCTTCTCCGCCCAAGGGCGTCCGGTGGCGTCGTACACGCCGCCCGGAGGAAAGGGGATCACCAGCCGGATCGGGCGCATTGGATAGGATTGCGCCCATGCGACTCGCGACACTGCCGGCAGTGCGACAGCACCCGCGGCGAGGTACAGAAGTCGACGGCGCGAAAATTGCACGTTGATCATTTGGCTGCCCTTCATTGCGGCACCAGCGCGGATTTCAGCCTGACACCGGATTGATGTCGCGGCGCGGATGATCTTACCTCATTTCCCGGTCTCGTCGGCGATAAGAGGCCGGAACGCCAGTCTGGTCGCGCGCCGCAGCAGGATGTGTAAAGCATGACCGCGACGTCGACGAAAAAGTGATATCTTGATGGCGAGATTGCCGGATCGTGACGGAGGTGAATATGGATCGCGCAATTCTTGTGATGGCTGGAGATTGGACCGAACTACGAAGGCAGATACGCTCGCTAGGCTGCCGTCTCCAATTCGCGGTACTTGCGGTCTCGCTCCTTGTTGTTCCATTCGGGCTTAAGGTTGCGGACGCCCAAGACCAGACCACCCCGCAGACTAATCGCTGGATCGGCAGTTGGACCGCAAGCCCCCAAGCACCCCGGGGCGTCATGCCGGCGAGCTTTTCGAACCAGACCATTCGACAAGTCGTGCGCCTGAGCATCGGTGGGAACAAGGTCAAAATCCGGTTGTCGAATGAGTTCGGCACTTCGCCACTCCTGGTCGGTTCGGCGAGTGTCGGCATTGCGCGCAGCGGCGGGGACGTGGTCGAAAACCTGCCTGTCACCTTCGGTGGATTAAAATCGATCACCATTCCACCGGGTGCGCCAGCACTGAGCGATCCGATCGAATTACTGGTCGCACCGTTGTCCGACATTACGGTGAACCTATATTTGCCTGAGACCACGGAACTCGCGACGGTTCACCGCGTGGGCCAGCAGACCGCTTATGTTTCAGGCCCGGGCGACTTCACAGCAAAATCCTCGTTCCCGGCGGTCGAGAAATTCGATCATCGCTTTTTCCTGACCGGAGTTATGGTAGAACCTTCAATTCCCGCGCGGGCCATCGTGACGTTTGGGGACTCTATCACGGACGGGACCAATTCGACGCTCGATGCCAATGCACGCTGGCCTGATATTTTCGCGCGGCGTTTGCAGGATGCCGGCATTCATGCGGCGGTCCTCAACCAGGCCATCTCGGGCAATCGTGTGCTCAGCGACGGCGCGGGCGTGAGCGCGCTCGCCCGATTCGAACGCGATGTCCTGAGCCTGCCGGGCGTATCGCATGTCGTGATTTTCATCGGCATCAACGACATGGGGTTTACCGGCACCGCCATCGAGCCCTTCGGTCTCGTTCGCTCTGCTGACGAAATCATTGCGGGCTATAAGCAGTTGATCGAGCGCGCGCGTACGCGCTCGATCAAAGTTATTGGTAGCCCGCTTGCACCCTTCGAAAATGCCCAGGCCGGACGGCCAGCGCAAGGATACTACACGCCTGCGAAGGAAATGACGCGCCAGGCCATCAACAAGTGGATCCGAACCAGTGGCGCGTTCGACGGACTCATTGATTTCGAAAAGGCTCTCGCTGACCCAAAGAGCCCATCAGCGATGATCAGGCAATTCGATAGCGGAGATCACCTTCATCCCAACGACGCCGGCTATCGAGCAATGGCGGAGTCGATTGATTTGAAGATGTTTCAGTAATGGCGCAAGTTTCGTAGGGTGGGCCATAAGCGCGTCTTATATTACGCGCGTCTGCGCGCGCTATGGGCGCCCGGGACAATGGTCGAACAAACAAATGGTCTATCGTGGCGGCCGTGCCCACGCGCCGGCCGTGAGGGTAGCGCGTGGGCACGACGCCACGATGGCTCGTTGCATACACCGGCATTGTGCCAGGCGCCTTTACCCACCCTACTGCCCAGCAATCGCTCTCGCAGCCTGCACGACGTCATCTGGCGCCGCATAAATTTCCTCGACCACGCGTAACGCCTCTTCGCCGGATTTCGGCGACAGCGGCTGGCGCAGTTTTAGCGCTTCGGCAATGAACTGCGGGTCCTTGACGGTGGCGTTGAAGGCATCTCGCAGCGCGCGAATGCGATCGGCCGGGACGGCGGCCGAAGCAATAAACGGGCGGCCAATCTGGCCCGATGCCACCAACAATTTGATGACCTGCCTCTCACGCTCACTTGGCGCGATATCCGCACTATAGGGCACATCATTGGGGAGATCGGGCGGCACGACGGCGGCCGAGCGCACGATCGGGACAATCTTGCGTCCCTCAATCCATTCGGCCGGAATGTTGCTCCAGGCGCCGCAATTTCCATCGGTTTCACCACGCTCGACCGCCATGCGTTCCTCGGCGCTGCCCGGGTAGCCGGAAATCTGCTGGATGCGGACGCCGAATATGTTCTTGAGGATGCGCTGGTTGAGGTCGCTGGAACTTCCGATGCCGGTGCGCCCGACGCTACGCGCCTTGAGTTCGGCCAGGTTTCTGGACCCGAACGCATGCCACACATAGCAAACAGTGAGATCTTGGGCGATGCTGCCGATCCATTGGAACTTGCGGAAATCAGTCGTGATCTTGTCCGACATCAGCTTGGAATCGCCGATATTGCCGAAATTGAAAATGTCGATGACGGTGCCATCACGCGGCGCCGCCGTGTCAAGATATTGCGCGCTGTTGAGGCCGGCCGCGCCCGGCATGTTCTGCACCACAATGGTCGGGTTTCCCGGGATGTGGCGGCCGATGTGACGCGCGAGCAATCGCGCGTTGATGTCGAAGCCGCCGCCCGGCGTGAAGCCCACGACGATCGTCAGCGTCTTGCCGCGGTAGAAATCTTGCGCCCGGGCGGGCGCGTGCATGCTCAGACAGCTCATCTGACAGATGAGAAGCAAAAGCGCCCATCGCGCGACATGGCACAGGATCATGGGCGTTCCTTAAAGTCGCTTCTCACTTATAGTTATAGTGTTCGCTTCTCACTTATAGCCGCTGAAAAGCCCGACGAGTTGCTGGACGACGGCGGGCGGTGTCCTCGCAATCTGCGCAACGAGAGCGCTCAACTCCTCTCCGGTCGAAGGCCCATCGATTTCGAGCTT
>DATGVJ010000138.1:0-4104 GCA_035300505.1 Xanthobacteraceae bacterium | reverse complement strand
CCCAATCATCAAGGCATTCCGGCAACAGCGTCGTCTGCTGGCGATCCGCCCCTTGAACGAAACCCTTCATCACCCCACCCCGATTCAGCGATAGCGGTGTTTTGATCCCACGTGGCAAATGAATTACGTGGATATCGACGGTGGTCGGTTGACCGCGCGCAATGCGGATGTTGGGCTTCACTCAGGACAAAGCCTGAGACTGCCGATGTCGACCGAATCGCAGCTGCGCGAGAAGTTGCGGAAGATCGAGGCCCTGTTCGCTGGGGCCGGGACGGCCGGCGAACGGCTCGCTGCGGAGGCCGCGCTGGAACGTGTCCGGGCGCGTCTAGGCGAACTCAGCCGGCAGGATCCGTCGATTGAGATGCAGTTCTCGATGCCTGATCAATGGTCGCGCCATTTGTTTCTTGCGTTGTGCCGACGCTATGGCTTGAAGCCCTACCGCTATTATCGGCAGCGGCGCAACACGGTCATGATCAGGGCGCCGAAGCGGTTTCTCGACCAAGTCCTGTGGCCTGAGTTTTCCGAACTTGACCAAGCTCTGCAAGCCTACCTTCATCAGGTGACGATGCGCGTGATCCGCGAGGAGGTCTTCGCCGATGCAAGCGAGGCGCAGGAGATTTCCGAGGCGCTGCCACCGAACTGATGGCAGATTTGATCATGCCGCAAGGCGGGCTTTGCTGTGTTGAGCCCATGCCCAGGGCAATAATTCGTCGATCTTCGCCATCGGCCAACCATTAACGAGTTTGCTGAGGATATCAGCAAGGTACGGTTTGGGGTCGATGTCTTGCAGCTTTGCCGTTTCGATCAGCGAAGCAATGCAGGCCCAGTTGACCGCGCCCTGATCGTGGCCGGCGAAGAGGCTATTCCTGCGATTGAGAGCTATAGGCCGCATCGCGCGCTCGACGCTGTTGGTATCCATCTCGATGCGGCCATCGTCGAGAAAGCGCACCAAGCCTTGCCAATGATTGAAGCCGTAGCGGATCACCTCGGCAATTGTGCTCTTGTCTGAGACCGCCGCAAGCCTGTTCTCAAGCCAGGTTTTCAGCGCCTCGACGAGCGGCCTGGTCTGCGTCTGACGGATAGCGCGGCGTTCATCGGCACTGCGACCGCGGATCCGATTCTCGATCGCGTACAGCGCTGCAATCCGCTCCAGCGCCTCATGCGCGATCGGTGCCGGGCCGCCCTCGTCGATCTCGACAAATCCGCGACGCCAGTGCGTCCAGCAAAAGGCCAGCGTCGCTGGACCGCCGTCGCGCTGCGGATCGGCCAACTGCTTATAGACCGTGTATCCGTCGCAATGAACGATGCCGGTATAGCCCGCAAGCAATGCCGTGCAATGCTCGCCGCCGCGGCCGGGCGCATAGGTATAGACAACGGCCGGGGGATCCAGCCCGCCCCAGGGTCGATCATCCCGCGAGATCGCCCAGAAGTAGCCGGTCTTGGTTCGGCCCCGCCCGGGATCGAGCACCGGCGCGCGGGTTTCATCGACCACGACTTTCGCCGAAGCGAGCACGATTTCTTTCATCCGTAGATAGACCGGCTTGATTTCGGCTGCGGCGGCGCCAACCCAACCAGCCAATGTCGAGCGATCGACCGGTAAGCCCTGCAGCCGCATGATCTGCGCCTGGCGGTAGAGTGGTTTGTGCCAGGCGTATTTGTCGACCACGACATCGGCGACAAGGTTTTCCGTGGGAATGCCGCCTTTGATCAGACGCTCCTGCGCTGGCGCCTGCACGATTGCGCCCTCGCATGACCGGCAGCCGTATTTCGGCCGGTGTGTAACGATCACCTGATACTGCGCGGGGATCTTGTCGAGGCGTTCGGCGGTTTCCTCTCCGATCACATGCATCACGCCGTGGCAGCAGGGGCATGCGGTACTGTCGGGAGCAAGCGTAATATGCACGCGTGGAAGATGCGCCGGCAGCGATCCCCGATTGGTCTTCCGCTTCTT
Organism: Xanthobacteraceae bacterium; assembly: GCA_035300505.1. Taxonomy (GTDB): domain Bacteria; phylum Pseudomonadota; class Alphaproteobacteria; order Rhizobiales; family Xanthobacteraceae; genus VAZQ01. The sequence continues at coordinate 2,153 of DATGVJ010000138.1, read as the reverse complement.
CTTCGGAGCTTCTTCTATTGGCGCCGTCTTGTCTTGTTCGGCATCCTCTGCAGCCACCGCCGTCTCGAGATCCTCGATCGCCAATTGCAGCTGCTCAGGGTCAAGACGTTCGGACTTGCGGCCGAACTGAGCACGCCGAAGCTGCTGCAGCAAATGGCGAAGCCGATCGTTTTGCTCCATCACGCGCTTGCATTCTGCAAGCGCCGCATCGCGCTCGCTGGAGAGCTGAGCCACCAGTTCTCGCAGGCTATCGAGATCATCGGAGGAAGCATCGATCGGCATGACCGTATTGAATCAGATTCGCGAACCGCTGTGTTGTTCTCAAACCCACCTGATTCAAAAAGTCGCAGCACTCACGACGTCGCCGTCGGCCGCACAATATCCCGCGCATGTAACCTCGACCAATCCATCCCATCCACAAGCGCGGCCAATTGCGCCGACGTCAGTCGCATCACGCCGTCGGTGATTGGAGGCCACTTGAACGCTCCGCTTTCAAGCCGCTTCCACAATAGCACCAGCCCGGTGCCGTCCCAGGCAACCATCTTCACACGGTCCGCACGTTTCGAGCGGAAGACATAAATTGTGCCGGAGAATGGATCTTCGCCAAGCGTCTCGCGCACCAGTGCCGCCAGCCCATCCGCCCCCCGGCGGAAGTCAACCGGCTTCGTCGCAATCAAAACCCGCAGGCCTGCCGGAACCGTGATCATGCCGCAGCTTTTACCGCACGGAGAACGTCAGTCAGAAAGACCAGATCAACACCAGGTCCAGCATGAACCACCGCGCCTGCGATCTCGATCCTGATCAGTCGGCTTTCCTGCGGATTCCCAACCGTCGTCGAATTGTCCCCGGGCGTCACAATGGGAACGAATGTCAGCTCTTCTTCATTCGGGAGCACAAGTAATCCCGCTCGTGCTGCTTTGCGCCACGCAAACAAATGCTGAGGACTGATCTCGTACCGTCGCGCCACCTCCGAAACAACCGCTCCCGCGCGATACGACTCCGCGACAATCCGGCCCTTCTGTTCCTCGGTCCAGCGACGCCGGCGGCCAACACCAGTCCGGACTTCAACACGCCCAAGCGGCCGCCGCGAATTGTCAAATATATCGTCGACCATATATGTGAACCGATCTCGCCAAACCGATCCACATCTGACGAATTGTCAGCGCCGCCGCAAGGTGCGGTCAAAACACCGCTATCTTTTGAGCAGGCGTGGGCAGTGTTCCTGTCAAAGCGGACAGAGGCCGATTTTCAGAAATGGCGCGATCAACAGGCTTGGACCGCAGAGAAATATCGTCGCTTTGATCGAGGCGAACGGATGCCGTCGGTAGAAAGTCCGCCGATTAAGCTGTAATGAGCAAAAATGCGGGTGCGATCATGGTCCGGCGCCTCGCTTGCAAGCATGGCATGTTCGGGGGAAAGTTGAAAGCGCGTCACTCGGCGATAAACGGGCCCTGAGATTGAATCGTCGGGTTAGCCCTTCGTAACGATCGGGGTTGGGGCTTTGCCGTAGTAAGGGGCTTTGCCGACCGGATACTTGCCAATTGGCGCTTTTCCGACCGGTGCTTGCGTATAAACCGGCTGCGGGCGAGGATAGTCTGCAGCAACAGCGGCGGTTAACATACCGAGCGAAGTGCCGGTCACTACCAGGAATTTCAACATGAGCATTCTCCTACACGAAGGGGCCAAACTTAATCCGGTTAGTAGTCTGATCAACGTCATCATAACTTCTTTATGTTGGGTCCGCGTTAAGATTGTAAACAAATGGTTAACATCAGCCTGAAGTGCCTTCGCAGTATTGAAATCCGCAAGTGGCGGCTACGGCAAGCTTTACGTCCGCGTAGTGCTCGCATCGACTCCTAGGCCGAGTTAGATTTTGACCACTAGCTCGGCGCAAATTTCACGGTCGAGACAGGTCACTTTCCATCGTGGCCCCTGATCGAGATCAGAAGGCCATGCAATTCGTCAAGCCAAACGTGCTCCACCGTCCCGGCCGTGCCGTTGGTGAGGATCACGGCTTTGCCGACAAGCTCGGTCTCGGCTTGCTCGAAAGCGCCGAGGATCGTGGACGCACGGACCTTCGCAGATGGCATGGGTAATCCCGAATCAGATGCGGTCGCTGTCTGCCTTTGAAAGGCGGGCAAGTCGTGACCGCC
>DATGVJ010000137.1:0-18295 GCA_035300505.1 Xanthobacteraceae bacterium | reverse complement strand
CGAGCAATTCGCGCATGCGCGCGTCACGGCTGCCCGCGCTTGTGCCGCCAAGAACGACCGCGACGACGTAACGCCCGTCGCGATGGAGCGAGGTCACAAGATTGTAGCCTGAGGCGCGCGTATAGCCGGTCTTGATCCCGTCGACCCCATCAACGCGTCCCAGCAGCCGATTATGATTGCCGATCGTCTGGCCGCGGAAGGTGAACGAGCGAATCTGGAAATATTTGTAGGAGCGGGGAAACCGCTCCTGGATGGCTCGCCCCAGGATTGATTGATCGCGTGCCGTCGTGACCTGCTCGTCATCAGGCAGGCCGGATGCGTTTCGGTAGACCGTCTTGGTCATCCCGAGCGTCCGTGCCTTTCGCGTCATCATCTCGGCGAACTCATCCTCGGAATTTGCGATGTTCTCCGCAACGACCACCGCGGCATCATTGGCCGAGCGAGTAATGATGCCTTTGATGGCATCTTCGACCAGGATCGAGCTGCCTTCCTTCAATCCGAGTTTGGTCGGGTCCTGGCCAGCGGCATGTTCGGAAACCTTGAGCGGACTATCGAGCTTGAGCTTGCCGGCTTCGAGGCGCTCGAACAGCAGATAGAGAGTCATGATCTTGGTGAGCGACGCCGGATGGCGGAGCGCGTCGGCATTCGATGAATGCATGACATTGCCGGAATTCGCGTCGATGACAATCGCCGCATAGGCGGGGCTGTAGGACGTGGTTGCCTGGCTGTGTCGCCGCGCTGCCGCGTCGTCGCCCCATAGGGCGGCGGTGACCATCGCGGGGGCAACCGCCGCTGCGGCAAGACCGAACAGCGCCGGCCGAAGTCCTCGTGGGACATCGCTTTGGTTCCGCAACATCAGGTCCCCCGTCAATTCGGCGTTCCAACCGGAATGGCCGTGCCCAGTTTATTTTACGTCTCTAGGTCGGGGTCAAAAGCGGCGTTTTTCGGACGTCGGCCGCTGCCTGGCCGTCATCTCCGCACGTCCCCTTGCGAGCGGTTCGAATCTGACGCCGCCCTGCGTCAGGCCGCGCCACCGCGTGGCGCCAATTTCCCCGTGCAAGCCCACAAGCCAAGCTAGGGCAGCGCAATTGCCAAACGGTTAAGCGGGGCTCAGGCCAACTCAAAGTAATTAACGAAGTGTTACTGCGGCGCAGCATCCCTCTTGACAAAATTGTGCATTGCAACATAAATAGTGATCTGCCGACCGGGGTCATTCGCCAGCGGGCGGCACTGGCACAACAGTATCTCGCACAACAGTACTTCGTGGCCAAACCGGCCCGGAAAGGCACCAGATGTACATTAAACTTGATGAGATGCAGGCGTTTGGCAAGGCCAGCTTGGATGCCACCACGTCTTCGCTAGGGGCTTGTTCGAAGGGGTTCCAGGCAATCGCCACCGAATTCTCGGACTATTCCAAGAAGGTATTTGAGGATGGTGCGAGCGCCACGGAAAAACTTCTAACCGCCAAGACGCCCGACAAGGCATTCGAGGTTCACGGCGCGTATATGAAGTCAACCTATGAAGGCTTTGTGGCGCAATCCACGAAACTTGGCGACCTCTACGCCAGTCTCGCCCGCGATGTCTTCAAGCCCTACGAACCTCGGCCGACCAAGGCCGCATCTTCCAAGTAGACGATACAGGTCATCATCGACCCGCGCCTAAGAAGTCCTCATGTGAAATGCTCATGTGAAGTGCCAAATGAAATGCCCATGTGAAACGGGGCCCGGCTGATTAGCCCGGGCCCCGCAGTCTTTGTGGTAGGATTAAGAGGGGATGTTATTTCGAAATTCGCAAGTTGGCCAGATTCTGAGCGATGGAGGAAAATACGCTGTCGAGCTGGCTTGCCGCTGACACATCGAAATACATCGAAGGGGTGGTCGCGCAGCCCTGCAGCAATGACGCGTTGCCATTGATCACGCGCACCGTGTAGATCTCGATCGCTGCTGCTTTCGCATTGGTGCAAGCCAAAGCTGTGCGTACGTCGATTGCGGATGAGCTGGTGACATCGGAATTGTTTGAATTCTTCCAAGATGCGGTATTGTCGCCGTCGGTCAGGAGGATGATGACCTTGTCGAGATCGGGTGCAGGGGCTGCGGCTTCCGACATCGGCGCTTGCGCCGTGAGGGCATGCCAAGCCCAAACCATACCAATCGTGACATTGGTGTTGCCGGCCGCCGTCATTGCAGTAATTTTGTTGTTCAAGGCGGTCCAGTCATAGCTCAGGGGCATGAGCTGCTGTAACGTACCGCAGTCATTGGTTCCCGAGGAAGGGAAGGCAGGATAGAGCGTTGCCGCGGTAGCAGAGTTCGGCACATCGTCCTGCGTGTCGTAAGGATAGGTGCGGTCACGTATACAGCCAGTCCAATAGTTCTTCCAATTGTTGGCCGCGCAGCCGGTTCCGGACAGGGAGCCGTTGCAATTGATCGTGTCATAGTCGAACCAGTTGTTGGCGTTGTACAGCGTACCGACATTGACTCCGGTCGTGAACGGGATGATTGCAACCTTGACGTCGCCCGGCGTTTTCGCCGCGTTCTGCAAAGTCGTGAGCAGGTTGTGAGCCGCGGTCTTGAGATTGGTGAGCTTCGAACTTTGTGCCATAGAGCCCGTATTGTCGAGGGCCAGCGCCACTTCGAGCTTCTTCATACCCCAGACAACTTCGGTGTTTGCGCTCAGAGCAACATGGTCGATGTTGAAGACCTTCATGAGGGTCATCGGGACTTGGGCCGCAACCGCGAGTGTGAGCTTGAAACTGCCCTGTTGGGGAACAGTGTACGTTGTCGCAACCGTGATATTCGTGAGATCGGCGCGCGTGAGCAATGCCCTTCTGGTTTACGCTGTCGTTGACAGGGTCTGTGCGTCCTTGGACAGCATCAAAGCCGCCGAATCGACCGCAGCCTGCATCGCCGTCCTGGCCGAATTTGCGCGGCTGTAGTCCAATGCCGCGCCTGCCATCCCGAAAAGCGGTATCGATGCGAAGGCGAATGTGATCGTGATGTTACCGCCTTTGGATCGACCAAACTGCCGAAAGCCCTTGTAAACCCGCTGCCAAATTGGCGCTGTCGTCATGGCGCATGTCCCCTGGGTTGAAAATTGAGCCGTATTAATCGGGGGGCAGCTGTGAATATGTCGTGTACGCAAATGCGAAAATCTGGTTAAATCTCGGTAATTATTCAATAATTTTTGAATCACCTGGCGCCGTATCAATCTCGCGCGCGGTTGCCCTGGCACGTTGTGGCCGGGCTTATTATTATGGTGGACGTTGCCAGGCGCTTTCCTCCAGCCATAAAACCACAAGACGGCTTTGAGTTTAATTATGAGTTTAACATTGAGTAAGGCGAATGCTACCTTGGGTACGGTCCGCAGCGTGCTGCGGCTGGCGGGTGATGACCGTAAACGCCGGGGCGATCCGGGTGCGCCCGGGACGGCCGTCATCAGCAAGACCCGGCCGCAGACCAAGCGTCCGAGCCTATATCGTGTGCTCATCCTCAATGATGATTACACGCCGATGGAATTTGTGGTCCATGTGATCGAGCGTTTCTTCAACAAGGACCATGAGACCGCGACGCGAATAATGCTGCACGTCCACCACCATGGGATTGGCGAATGCGGGGTTTTTACCTACGAAGTTGCGGAAACCAAGGTGACGCAGGTTATGGACTTTGCCCGCAAACACCAGCATCCTCTGCAATGCGTCATGGAAAAGAAGTAACGGCTCTGGAAATGAAGGAACACCGGGGCCATATCGTGATTGATGAAGGGAAGTGAACATGCCTACATTTTCGCGTAGCCTCGAGGCGTCCCTTCATCGCGCCCTGGCGCTCGCCAATGAGCGGCATCACGAATATGCGACTTTGGAGCATTTGCTGCTCGCCTTGATCGACGATCAGGACGCGGCGGCCGTGATGCGCGCCTGCAACGTCGATCTCGACAAGTTACGTCGCAGCCTCACAACTTATCTCGAATCCGAGCTTGAAAACCTGGTCAATGAAAGCAATGAGGATTCCAAGCCTACGGCCGGGTTTCAGCGCGTCATTCAGCGCGCCGTGATCCATGTCCAGTCATCGGGGCGCGAGGAAGTCACGGGCTCCAATGTCCTGGTTGCCATCTTCGCGGAACGTGAAAGCCACGCGGCCTATTTCCTGCAAGAGCAGGACATGACGCGCTATGACGCCGTCAACTATATCAGCCACGGTATTGCCAAGCGGCCAGGCATGTCGGAATCGCGTCCCGTGCGGGGTGCCGAAGAGGAGACCGACACCAAGCCTGGCGAAGAGCCCAAGAAAAAGGGCGACGCGCTGGAGGCCTATTGCATCAATCTCAACAAGAAGGCGCGCGACGGCAAGATTGATCCGCTGATCGGGCGCGAGGCTGAGATCAGCCGCACAATTCAGGTGCTTTGCCGTCGTCAGAAGAACAACCCGCTGTTCGTCGGCGAGGCGGGTGTCGGCAAGACGGCGATTGCCGAAGGGTTGGCACGAAGGATCGTGCATGGCGAAGTGCCGGATGTTCTCAAAGGCGCGACCGTCTTTTCGCTCGATATGGGAACGCTGCTGGCAGGCACGCGCTACCGCGGCGATTTCGAGGAGCGTCTCAAACAGGTCATCAAGGAGCTTGAGGCCTATCCGGGCGCCATCATGTTCATCGACGAGATCCACACCGTGATCGGCGCCGGTGCGACTTCGGGCGGTGCCATGGATGCGTCCAACCTGCTCAAGCCAGCGTTGGCTTCGGGCACGCTACGCTGCATCGGGTCTACAACCTACAAGGAGTACCGGCAGTATTTCGAGAAGGACCGCGCACTCGTGCGCCGGTTCCAGAAGATCGACGTCAACGAACCGACGGTTCCGGACGCGATCGAAATCCTCAAAGGGTTGAAGCCCTATTTCGAGGATTACCACAAGCTCAAATACACCAATGATGCGATCAAGGCCGCGGTCGAATTGTCGGCGCGCTACATCCACGATCGCAAGCTGCCCGACAAGGCGATCGATGTGATCGATGAATCCGGGGCTGCACAAATGCTGCTCCCGGAAAGCCGTCGCAAGAAGACGATCGGCCTTAAGGAAATCGAGACCACGATCGCCACCATGGCGCGGATTCCGCCCAAGACCGTATCGAAGGACGACGCGGAGGTGCTGCAGCATCTTGAAAGCACACTCAGGACCGTCGTCTATGGCCAGGACAAAGCGATCGTGGCGCTCTCGGCATCGATCAAGCTGGCGCGGGCCGGGTTGCGCGAGCCGGAGAAACCGATCGGCTGTTATCTGTTCTCAGGGCCAACCGGTGTCGGCAAGACGGAAGTCGCCAAGCAGCTGGCGTCATCGCTCGGCGTTGAATTGATTCGCTTCGACATGTCGGAATACATGGAGCGACACACAGTCTCTCGTCTCATCGGCGCGCCGCCCGGTTATGTCGGATTCGATCAGGGTGGCCTGTTGACCGATGGTGTCGACCAGCATCCCCATTGCGTGCTGCTGCTCGACGAAATCGAGAAAGCGCATCCTGACCTGTTCAACGTGCTGCTGCAGGTCATGGATCATGGCAAGTTGACCGATCACAACGGCAAGCAGGTCGACTTCCGCAATGTGATCCTGATCATGACGACCAATGCGGGCGCGGCCGATCTCACCAAACAGGCCTATGGCTTCACGCGCATCAAGCGTGAGGGCGACGATCTCGAAGCGATCAACAAGATGTTCGCGCCTGAGTTCCGTAACCGGCTCGATGCGATCATCACGTTTGCGCATCTGTCGAGCGAGATCATTGCCAAGGTGGTCGAGAAATTCGTATTGCAGCTCGAGGCGCAGCTCGGCGACCGAAACGTTACCATCGAGCTGAGCGAAGAGGCCAGCAAGTGGCTGCAGATACACGGCTACGACGAACTGATGGGCGCACGGCCCATGGCGCGCCAAATTCAAGAGGCGATCAAGAAGCCCCTCGCCGACGAAGTGCTCTTCGGCAAGCTCAAGTCAGGCGGGCACGTACGCGTCGTGGTGGTCAAGGACGAGGCCGGTGTCGACAAGCTCGGCTTCGAATTTCCGGATGGTCCGGTGACGCCGAAACCGGAGAAGCTTCCGGCTACGGCCAAGCCCAAACGCAGGCCGGGACCACGCCGCAACAAGCCGCCTGGTCCAAGGGACGACGAGGGCCCGCCGCCGCGCGGCACGGTACCGAAGGTGCCGTTGGTCAAGGTGTAGGGAGCGGGACCATCAATGGTCAAATCGCTTGAATAACCTGATCGATATTTGGTGTCAGATTTTTGTCATTGAGGAGTGACGACGTCACGCGTTCGACGATGCGGCTGGCACGCCGTCACCTTCGTGTCTCACGAAAGCGCAGAGCAGCATTGATCCACGCATCGGTTGTCGTGTGGCTTGGCGCGTGCGAAGTCTTGCGCAGGAGCGGATTCCACGGTTTTGAACTGGCAATGCGTTGCCATTTGCTTGGACGGGGGGCTGCTTCAAATCGTAACCCTATGCCGTGCCCGACTCCATTGAGCCGTTCAAGAACGTGTCAACCACAACAGCCGAAACACCTTCTCACAGGTCCACGAATGCCTTCCTTGACGGCGTTCGGGCTTCCTGGACATCCGCTTTCACCCTCGTGCTCATCGGCACTTTTGTGGGGGTTGGAGCGCTCGCGCATGATTATGGGTTTGCTCTTGCGTGGCTCGCGCTTTCGACAATGCTGATCTGGGCGGCGCCCGCACAGGTGATCATCATTTCGGCGCTCGGTGCGGGCGCCCCGCTGATAGAAGTGGCCCTGGCGGTCACGCTTTCCGCCGTTCGTCTGCTGCCCATGGTCGTATCGCTGTTGCCGCTGTTGCGCGCGCCGGATACGCGCATGCGCGATCTCGTTCTGCCGGGTCATTTTACGGCAGCGAGCGTATGGGTGGAGTCGTTTCGATTGCTGCCGCGGATTCCGCTGGAACGGCGCATCGCATTCTGCAACGGACTGGGCTGCGGGTTCATGGCGGCGGGCGAAGTCGGTGGAGCGATCGGCTATTCTCTCGCCGCCTCGCTGCCGGTGTTGTTGACGGCGGCGCTGCTGTTCCTCACACCCTTGTCATTTCTTATGTCATCGGCGCGCAATTGCCTCATCCTAAGTGATCGCCTGGCCCTTGCGTTCGGGCTCATGGTCAGCCCGCTGTTGGTCTATTTGCAAATAGGCCTTGATCTCATGTGGACGGGACTGATTGCGGGTTCGGCCGCCTACGGGGTTCACGTGGTGTGGAGGACATTGCGATGACTCCGCTCGCCGACCTCTGGCCCTACCTGGTGTTGATCCTGTGTGGATTTCTCCCCAATGACCTATGGCGGATGCTTGGCGTCATTGTCGGACATGGCGTCGCCGAGAATTCTGAACTGCTCATCTGGGTCCGGGCCGTTGCCATTGCGCTCCTGGCAGGCGTGATCGCCAAGATCGTCGTCGTTCCACCAAGTGCGCTCGCGACCATCCCTATTGCAATCCGCGTGGCGGCGATCGGCTGCGGCTTTGGGGCTTACCTCGCGGCGCGCCAATCGGTTTTCGTCGGTGTGCTCGCCGGCGAGGCGGTGCTGGTGATCGGCGCGGTGATTTAGTCCCAGCGCGGCGTATCGGGTGGCGGAATACAGAATGGCGCGCCTTGAGGCGCGCCATTTCAATTCGGTCGTGCGATCGATCCTTACTTCGTTGACGCCATCTGCTTTCCGGTCAAGAGCGGGCAGGCCTGGATGGCAAGCCCCAGATCCAGCCGATGGCCGTATGGATATCCAAGATCCTCGAACACGTTGGTGAAGCGGAAGTACGGACGAAATGCCGGTTCGCGATCGGCGAGGTGCCCGAGCAGTTCGAAGATCAGATCTTCCTTGAGGTAGAAGCTCCTACCGTCGTGGATTCCGGACAGGATGCCGTCGAAGAAGGCCAGAGAACCGGGCTCGCGCGCCATCGACCAGTCCGACCGGTCGACGCCGGCGCGCTTTGCCACCCAGTCGATCTCGGCAAGCTCGCGCACGAACTTCAATTCCTGCATGTCGTTGCGACTCTTCTTCGGATCGCCGGCCTTGATGCCGAGCCGCTTCAACCGCGCGGCGTTCTCCGACAGTAATTGTTGCGCGACCGCTTGCATCGCCTTCTGGTCCGGGCGTTCGCCGGGGCGGCACGACATCAGCTTCGCCAGGATTTCTTTCTCGTTGGCCGCATAGGTCGGCCCAGCAACGATCTTGCGGGCGATACGGGCGCGATTGAGTTCCGTGAGCGCGATGCCGAGCCGCGCATTGGGCAGGAGCGGGAGTTCGGAAGCGTCGAGTTCGACGGTGTCCTCTTTGAAGACACGTGGATCGAGGAAAGGGCTCACCGGACTTCCGGACGGATAGATGAGGTCCTTGTAGACGCCCGTCTTGGCCGCGCCTTTCGAGAAGGCCGCATAGTTCCTGACCTCTTTGTTTCCGATGCGGTCATTGGGAAACGTATCCTGCACGGAGCCGTAAAAGCCCGGCCACAACGGATAGGAATCGATGATCGGCCGCGGGTCGGCGCCATGACAGCGCGCGCATCGGGCGTCTTCCGCCGAAGGACGCCAGGTGCGGCGTTCCGCCGCCGGCATCAGATAGGGACGAAGCTCGAACTTGGCCTTGTCGTCGTCGAACGACATTGTTTCCAGGAGATCAAATCCGGGCTGTCGTTCGTCGCCAATGAATGTCAGCACCAGCCGCGCATCGTTCGTGAACAGGATCACGCGCGGATATTCGGGCGAGATGCCCGCGTGGAAGGGGCTGCGGCTTTCGTAGACGAAAAGGAAGTTCTCGCGCAGCTCCCGGGGCAACAGGGGAACGAGTTCGCCGATCGAATCCACCGGACGTCCGGTCTCGGGGTTCTTTTGCAGCAGTTGCTGCAACTGCTTCTCGGTGAAGGGTTCGGCGCCGGCAGGGGCGGACCAGGAGCCAACCAACAGAAACGCCAGCAGTGGAAGGATACGACGGATCATGGTGCAACCTCTCCAAATGATACGATGGGTGATTGAATCGTTAGTCGCTTGAGGAGAGCCTGAAGTTCACGCGGTTTTTCTTGGCCTGATCGACATGAAAGAGCCGCGAAGACGGAGCCGCTCGAAGCGGGACCTCAAACGCACAACATTCAACTTTGGAATTCGGGATCCCACTTCGGAATTCCGTGCTGACGGGTTTGGAAGCCCGCGTTTACGCGGCTTTTTTGACCGCAAGGATGCGCAATCGATTCAATCATTTCCAGGCCGGTGCAAATCGTTTGACGATTCGATTGAACCAGTTGCTCGGCCGGATCGACGAATTAGCGAGATGGGAACAACAAACCCGCTGGGACATCGAGCCCGCTGGAACAACAAACCCCCTTGGAGAACTAAAATGCTGAACCGTCGTTCAAAATTCGTGCTGGCTGCAGGCCTCACTCTCGCCGTCGCGGCGCTAACAGCTGGAAGCGCCTCTGCCATGGGCGGCCACGCTTCTGCTAGAAGTGCGGGCACTCATCAGACCATGGGCCAGCCCACCATGGTCAAGGGTATTAAGATTCCGGGAAAAGTCACCGGCATCACCGGCCTCAAAATTCCGGGAAAGGTCACCGGCCTCAGCATTCCGCCGGGAAAGGTCACCGGCCTCTACATTCCCCCCGGCAAGGTCAAGGGCGTCATCGTTACGGGAATCATCAAGCCGCCGAAAATCACGGGAGTCATCATACCCCCGGTTACGGGCGTCATTGTGACCCCGCCAAGCATCGCCGTATTGCCGCCGGAAGAGGTGACGTACACGAAGCGTCGTTATTCTTGGTACACGGGCAATACTGAGGTTGCCGCCAGGCCGGCCGTGAGCACTGCCGAAGCGCCCTGCAACTGCCTGACCAAGGAATATCTCCAGGATGGCAGCGTGCTGTTCAAGGACCTCTGCACCAAGGAAGCCGCGGTCCTCACGGTCGAGGAAATGAAGGCCAAGCAGCAAGGCGCTCAGAATCAGTAATACGCATTTGTTGCGATTGAAATGCGAGGCACGCTTCGTGCATGCCTCAATGTCAAACCGGTCGGGGGAGATGTCCCCCGACCGGTTTCATCATTCAGGACAACCCTTCTCCTGTCGGGAATATCCCTGATAAGCCATCGTGGCCCAGCGCGTGAAAAACGCGCCAATGACGGTAAGCCGGGCTACGTTCATTCACTTCTCGATTAATCGGGTGCAGCAGCCGCGGGCTTCTGGACCCAGAACTGATACATGCCCACGAACGTCGTCGGGTTCTCGATTTCGAACGCGTGCCAGAGATCGAGATTGCGCAAAGATCCATCGTTCGGGTTTCGCTTGCGGAATTCCTGGGTGTCGATACCCGCAAAGCCGATGAACGTGAGATCGTGTTTTTCCAAAAACGCCTTGATCTCCGGCAACGTCAGCGGGTGTTCCTGCACGTGAAAGAGCAGGTCGCGGCACTCGCTGGTGCTGAAAAAATCGGTAAATTTCGCAACATTCTTCAACGGCGCCCCATCCTCCTGCGCGAGGATGTCTTGCCGGCACCGTCGGATGTCCTCGACCGTGCTGCCGTAACCGTGCTCCGCAATATAGGCACGGGCGGTGCGGATGTCGGCCCGCGCAACGGCACTGTAAAGCCCGATATGCATGAATCCACCCGGTCGAAGCAATGACACGAGCACACGCCAGCCATCCGCCCAATCTCCGAGGTGGTGGAGCACGCCGCTTGATTCGATGAGATCGAACCTTTGTTCAAGTTCGCCGAGCTTGAGGATGTCAGCTTGTGCATAGTGGACGTTGGTCAGGCCAAGCTCGTTCGTCATGCGTGTCGCATAGCTCAAGCTCGCGAGACTGAGGTCGATGGCCGTTACCTTGGCGCCTGCGAATCGTCGCGCAGTTTCAATGGCGTGTTGCCCGGTGCCGCAGCCGGCGATCAGCACGTCGAGAGGCCCATGGCGTCCGGCATCTTGAATGGGCGCACCTGGAAACTGGTTGTGCAGGTACCATTCGATGTTCACCGGTTTGCCGATCAGCGCTGCTTTCAGCCAACGTGGATAAGGCATCTCTTCGTATTGGCGGCGAACCTCCTGCGATACCGAGTCCTCGATGGATGTGAGGACCGTAATGGTGCTGCGAAGATTCCTCTCGTGTTGCGGATCGCGTAGTTGCCTGTCGACTACAGCTTCGACCGGGCCCGGCCAGGGCCTGCGCAGGATTTTTTCCGCAAGTGGGAGTATGCGGAGCGGCCGATAGGCCGCAACCGCTGCCACTTGCAGGGGCGAAACAGGCCTTGAGGCTTCGATGGCCTTTTCAATCGAGGTTTGCAGGTTCGCTATCGTTTCGGCTTCAGCCGCTGTTTCCGCAAGAACATATTCATTGATGAAGCACTGACGCGCGAGCGAACAGGCGAACCCCAATGTCTCGACCGGAGGGGTCGCGTCCGGTGCGGCGATCGTCTCCAACACGGCGCTTCTGGCCATTGTGATAAAACGTTCGAGATCGAGATCGCGAATGGGGGCGGACGCAAGGAGCGCGCCCAGCAGGCGGTCGCCGACTACCGCTGCAAATCCTTGTTCGCCCCAAAGCTCTGCTGCCGGCAGTAGCAAAGGCCAGGCCGTGACCGCGCGTTTGATGCAGCCGTTGATGAGTTCGTTGGTCCTTATCAGTTCGGCGGCGAGTGCTGATAGTTCGCTCGGTCGCGTCCAGCCCTCCTGCAGGGCGCGCGCAATCCAGTCGGGCAATCCGGCCGGCCATGCATCGCGCGGCAGGAGCTTGATGCACTGGAGCAGCAGGATCTTGATTTCGTCCGTCTCCTGGATAGCCAGCGCACGACGTGCGACTTCGAGTGCCCGATTCAATTCCCCCTGGGTCATCAGCAGGCGGATCAGGTTGCGGTAAACGTCGATCAGGCCGGGCTTGAGTGCTACGGCGCGCTGGTAATGATCGGCGGCCTCTTTCAAGTCGCCAAGCGAAGCAAGGGCCACCCCGATATTGCTGTAGGCTTCCGCAAAGTTTGGATTGAGCGCCAGGACGCGCCGGTAGTGGGCCACGGCGTCGTCCATGCGGCCTTGCTGGATTGCGACGTTGCCGAGGCCGTAATGAGCACCGACCAGATTGGGGTCGAGGGTCGCCGCGCGCTCGTAGCGTGCCTGCGCGTCGCCGAGCCTGCCTTGCTGCATATAGACATCGCCGAGCGCCACACGGGCGGCAGAATGATTGCGGTTAAGTGTTGTTGCTTGGACAAGGTGTGTGGTCGCATCGTCAAGAGACCCAAGGGCGCGCAATACCTGCGCCATGTTGACATGGCAATCGGCATTGCGGCTGTCGAGTGTCAGCGCGGTCTTGAGAAGCTGGCGGGCGGCGTCGAAGCGTCCAAGCTGAAAGCCGATCATGCCCATCAGGTGGTACGCGTCCGCATTGCTGTGATCAATCGACAGCAATTCCCGGGCGGCGCGTTCGGCGTTCTGCAGGTCGCCGGCGCGAAAATGCGCCAGGGCCTTGGCGAACAGGCCGGCGGCTGGAGACGGGCGCCCCGGCGCATTCCGGGAGCTTTGCTGGCGGGAGTTCTGCTCCCGGGAGCCTTGCTCTTGTGATTGTCCGCGGTTCCTGCGCTCCATGTACCTTCAGGCCAGCGCCGCTTGGAGGCGTGCCGCCTGTTCCTTGAGCACATCGGGAGATTCTTTAACGCTCGCTGGCGGTTTGAGCGTGATTCCATTCATGCGTGGAATCACATGGACGTGGAGATGGAATACCACCTGCCCGCCGGCGGCCTCGCTGAATTGTTGCAGCGTGATACCGTCGGCCCCGAAAACGCCGACGCTGACCTTGGCGATCTTCTGGGCGATCCGCATCACATGGGCAAAATCGTCCGGCGTGACGTCGAGGATGTTGCGCGCCGATGCCTTTGGCAACACAAGCGCGTGCCCAGGCGCGCGCGGCATGATGTCGAGAAAGGCCAGCGCCTTCTCGTCCTCGTAGATCTTGTAGCACGGGAACTCCCCGCGCAGGATTTTGGCAAAGATATTGTTGGGGTCGTAGGCAGCCATCGGCACCTCCAATCAGTCAATATTCGATTATGAGGAGGCAGGGTCAAGCTACAAAAGGGGGGTGTGGATAGGGCTCTGGTTCGGAGTTCCGCCTTCACGGCGGCTTCGCCGCGGGCAGCCCAAGTTCGCAGTTCCGCCTTTGAGTGGTTTGCGTGTGTTTGGAGTCCCACCTTCGGGCAGTTCGCGTGTTTGAGTAAAGGCGGAACTCCGAACGTCCGCGCCTCATTAGAAAATGAAGGTCTTCAACCGATTTTGACCAGGTTCTGGTTCGGCAACGGCCCGCCGGGAAACTGAGCAAGCTTGCCGCCGATCGCGAGCGATCCGAGATCTATGCCGACAAAACCAATTTTGTCGATGAGTGCCGCGACTGCCGCCTTTGCGGGGTTGTCGTTGCCGGAATAGAACAGCACGCGCCGGCCGCCGTCTGCCTTCGGATCGCCTGCCAATATCTCTGCGCGAAGGTGATTGAACGCCTTGACGACGCGCGCGCCAGGTACGAGATCGGAGAAAACCTCGCTCGACACGCGGCCTTGGAGATCGACAGGTTTGAACAGGGGTGCCTCGATCGGATTGTTGGCGTCAATGACGATGCGTCCGTTCCAGTCCGGAAGGCCCGCTAGCGCCGCCTGCAGTTTCGACCAGTTGACCGCGATGAAGACAATGTCCGCGCGCGCCGCTTGATCGCGCGTGCCAGCCTTGATCGGCGGGCCGAACTCGTGGACCAGCTCTTTGAGCGAATCCGGACCGCGGCTGTTGGAGATGGTTGCTTCGATGCCGGCGCGGGCCAGTATGCGAGCGAAGGCGCTGCCGATGGCGCCTGATCCGATAATTCCGATGGTCATGACTTCCTCCGTTCTGCTGCCGTGCGGCTTGCGCCATGTGTCTTGTGCGGTTACGCGCCGGCGCCTGCCTTTTGGCCGAGCAGTTGTAGCTCCCATGCGAACGCGATACCGGTGCCGCCGCCATGCTCGGCGAACATGCCGCCGACAGCCTTAGCCTGGTCCGCTCGAGCCCAGTCACGTTGCAGCTCGCCGGCAACCGCCATCCAGGTGATCGGAACGACACCCGCCATGACCATGCGCCGCACGGCCATCTCATGGGCTTCCACGCTCACGCCGCCCGATGCGTCGGTGACTGCGTAAACCTCGTAGCCTTCGCCCGCTGCCTGGATTGCCGGCATCGCCAGGCAAATCTCCGACCAGAGCGCCGCCATGATCAGCTTCTTGCGGCCGGTCTTCTTCACCGCATCGACAACGCGGGAATCCTGCCACGTGTTGATGAAGGTGCGGTCGATTGGCTTCTGGTCGGGGAACACGTCCTGGAGGCCCTTGATGAGCTTGCCGCCGCGATCCTCCAGCACCGTGGTCAGGATCGTCGGCACGTTGAATATCTTGGCCGTCTTCGCCAATGCGATCACGTTGTTCACGACCATCGTCGGCTCGTGGCTGTGCAGATTTGCGAACTGGAAGGGCTGATGGTCAATCAGGACCAGCACCGACTCTTCGGGGGTCAGGAGGGCATCGAGGCCGGTCTTCCGCGCAGCGGACTGGGTCATGGCGTTCACTCCGTTTGTGGTTTCGTGGACTGGATATCGCTGATCTATTAGCCTATGATTAGTCGGTAATTGCTAGAATAACTTACAAGTAATATTTGAAGATTAGCCATGGAAACGCTCACCAATCTCGAATCCTTCGTCCGCAGCGCCGAAACCGGCGGTTTCTCGGCCGCGGCGCGCAGGTTGGCACTGACCCCGGCGGCGGTCAGCCGGAACGTGGCAACGCTAGAGCGCAATCTCGGTGTCCGGCTCTTTCAGCGCAGCACCAGGAAGCTGACGCTCACCGAGGTTGGCGAGCGTTTTCTGCATGCGATCAGGGACGATCTGGAGAGACTGCAGGGGGTGATTGCCGGGCTGGGGACGGACCGGGGCGAACCCGCAGGAGTGCTCAAGGTCAGCATGGGCCTGAGCTTCGGCACCGATTATGTCCTGCCGCTGCTGCCGGCTTTTATTGCGCATTATCCCGGCATTCGTCCCGACTGGCAGTTCGGGACCAGGCAGGTCGATTTGATCGCCGAAGGGTATGACGCAGCCATCGGTGGTGGTATCGAGCTGGCGCAAGGTGTCGTTTCACGCGTGCTCGCGCCTTTGCATCTCGTCGCGGTCGCGTCGCCGGCCTACCTGAAGACCCGTACGCCGCCCGCCGATCCATCCGGCCTCGCCGAACTTGATGGGATAGCTTGGCGTTCGTCGCGCACCGGACGGATTCGTGACCGGTTGATGCGCAACGCCGCCGGGGCGGAGATCGCGGTCAAGCTAAAGGAGACGATGATTTTCGACGATCCCGAAGCGACGTGCCGCGCGGCACTGCTCGGTCTCGGCGTAACGCTGCTCGCCGTGCCGCACGCGCTACCGCATCTGGAGCGCGGCACGCTCGTGCGGCTCGTGCCGCATTGGTACACCGATGCTGGACCGATCTCGATCTATTACGCAAGTCGCACGCTGGTGCCGGCCAAGACGCGTGTCTTCGTCGATTTCGTCGTTGAAGCATTTCGCCGTGATCGACTGGCGGAACGCTTTGCTGGAAGTCTTGGTTAGATATTCGATCGCTTCGGCAAAAGCGTGTGCCATGGGCACAGACCTTGGGGGGCAGACACATGGCATGAATGATCGAGCCTGACGCCTTATCGCAGTGCCTGCGCGTCGGTGGCCGTCACCTCGTCCCGAAAATCATTGCCGAAATGTGTGCGGACGTAGTTGACCACTGCGGCCACCTGCTGATCGTTCAACAGGCTGCCGAGCGGCGGCATGCCTTTGCGTCCTTTGACGACCATCGCCAGAGCGTGGCCGGCGACTGCAAGCCTGGGGTTGTTGGTGAGCGCCGGATAGGCGCCGGCGCCGACCGCACCCACGCCTGCCGGCATGTGACAGCCCTGGCAAACGGCGGCATAGAGCGCTTCTCCCGACTGCGGCATGAAGCGCGTCGGATTGCCGAACCGGAGGTCGGCGGACTGTGCCAGCGCGGACGGCATGCCAACGAGGCTCGCGGCGAGCGTAAGCGCTACGGTGGTTCGACGGCACATGGGCGGTTCTCCTTACAAGTCAGCCTGCCAGGACGCGGCGGTGCAGGCGGCCGATAGCATCGAGAGAGGACAGGATCGCGCCCTCCTGCCAGCCACCCCAGTAGGACGCGTGTTCGCCGGCGAGCAGGATGCGGCCGTCGATCGCGCACAGATTTTCGTAGTGCTGCTTGCGCATCTCATCGGTCCAGTTCCCTTCGCAGCCGAGCACGGACGGATTGCGATGCCACGCGACCGAGATGCCGTTCTCGAACTCTCGGCCGTATTGCGGATGGATGCTGGAGCCATCCTCGACCGCCTTCGCGACCCGCTCGGCCGGCGACAACGACGTGAACTCGTAGGCATAGGTGCCGAAGATCTCATAGGCCCCAAGCAACACCGCCTTGCCGGTGTCGCCGTAGCCGGTACATGGATAGCCGATCATGCGGATCGGCAGATCCGTATAGCTGATGCCACCGTAAATCCCGTCATCCTGTTCCCAGAAGCGCCGTTTGAATTGCAGACCGATCTTGACGGCAGGCGCATACGGGACAGCGTCGATGGCGTTCTGCATCGACGCGCCCACGTTTATCTCGATCTGACTGAGGATCGGTAGCGGAATCGTGCAGAGACACCAGTCCGCAGTTGCGCGCAGCGGCTTGCCGGGATCGCCAGTATCCTCGTAGACGACCGTCACGCCGCCCGCGTCCTGCCGGATCGCTGTCACCTTGGCGTTGAAGCGGATAAGGTCGCTGACTTGCCGCGTGAAGGCGCGGGCGATCATGTCCATGCCGCCGACCGGCTGGAACAGCGTGGTCTGGAATTGATAGTTGGAGCCGACAATCAAGCTCTGCCACATGCGCGACCTGAGAAGATCGCTCAAGGCCAGGGGCTTTGAGGGGATCGGTGGACCCGCTAATCCACCGCCGGGATCCTTGTCATATCCGCGCCGCCGGCTTGCCACGAGGTTTGTCTTGTAGGCGTAGTTTTCGTCGAGCGCGCCCCAGTTTCGCAAGGCGGTCAGAAGAATCTCCTGATCCTCAAGCGTGACGGCCGCGTCGAGCTTGCGCTGGCTGGTGGCCTTGGCGAGTAGTTCGGCGACATGGCCGTTGAAATCAGCCTGCACCTGACGATAGCGCTGCGGCTTGCCGTCGAAGGCGCGCTGGGAATGGAGCCAGGCGTTGTAATTCACCTGAATGAACGGCTCGAGCGCGACATTGAATTGCCGGCAATAGTCGAGCACGCCGTGGTGATGGTAGGGAATGCGCCAGGGACCAGGGTTGAAATAAAGTCCAGAGTCGAACTCACAGCGCTGCGTCGCGCCGCCGAGTTCAGTGTACGTGTCGCCGCCGCGCAACGACCAGCAACGGCCGCCGGCGCGGTTGTTGTATTCGAGCACCTGGACGCGGTAGCCCGCCTTGCGCAGTTCGTACGCCGCCACCATTCCGGAGAGGCCGGCCCCCAGGATGAGAACCGAAGCTCCCTTCGCATCGCCGTCGAGCCTGATCGGCCCTGTATAGGTTGACTCCGCAGCCAGACCGAGGCTCGACATGGCACGGTACATCGCCGCCCCGCCGGCCGCCGTTCCGACGAGTGCCAGGAGGTCACGCCGGCGCATGGTCGTATCGTCGCGCTCGGACATCTTTTGCCTCCTTGGATTTCGGGTCGGTCGAACTGGCGCTGAATATATGGAAGCGTCTTTAATAACAGATGGAGGTACCACTAAGCCCCAGTATCAAGCCGGATTGGTCTTATCGGCTGCGGTTGTCGGATCGATCATTTTCTTCACTTCAGTGATTTTTGTTGCGGGAAAGCCGCTGATTTCAGCGTGCTTGCGGATGATAGCCTCATCCTTCGCGAGATAGATGCAGAAGGTCTTGTTGTCCGCGACGTAGCTTTCGACCCACTGGATGTCCGGCCCAAGCTGATGCAGCACTTGGTTCGATTTGGCAGCAGCCCCTCGAAGCTGATCACGGTCAAACGAACCGACCGCCGGAATGTCTCTTTCAATTACGAATCTGCGCAGTGCCAAAGTTTCCTCCCTGATCGGTGGCGGTGCGAGCGGTTAGGCTACGACGCCGTGGGGTCAGATGCCATAGCGAATTTCTGGACGCTGGTGGGCAAGCTGGTTGCCGACGCATTTCGCGCCAGCGGCCTCACTTTTCCGCCGAAAGGCGTGGCGTTCGGCAGCGTTCACCTGCACAGTGCGCTGCTTGCGAGTGGCGATTTCGT
>DATGVJ010000136.1:0-2871 GCA_035300505.1 Xanthobacteraceae bacterium | reverse complement strand
GGCCCTGCATGTCGTGGGGCAGAACAATCCAACCGGCATCGAGCCGCGCTCGGACAAGGACACGGTGGCATTCACGCCCTATGCGACCTCGAAGGATGCCTTCATGATGTCGGCATTCCTGATCCTCTATTGCTGGTTCGTGTTCTATATCCCGAACTTCATGGGCCATTCGGACAATTACATCCCGGCCAATCCGGCCGTTACGCCGACCCACATCGTCCCTGAATGGTACTACCTGCCGTTCTACGCGATATTGCGTGCGATCCCGAACAAGCTCCTGGGAGTTGCGGCGCTCGGCGCTTCGATCGTGATTCTGGTGTTCCTGCCCTGGCTGGACACCTCGCGGGTGCGCTCGGGCCGCTATCGACCCCTGTTCAAGCAGGCATTCTGGGTCTTTGTGGTCGTGTGCGTGCTGCTTGGGTGGCTCGGGTCCAAGCCGGCGGAAGGCTGGTACGTTGTCGCCTCACGCCTGCTCACGGCGTATTACTTCGCGCACTTCCTGATCATCCTGCCCCTGCTCGGCGTGATGGAAACCTCCAAGCCGCTGCCGAACTCGATTGCGGAAGATGTGCTCAAGAACAAGGGAGCGGCCGCTGTCCTTGCGCTCGCGATCGGTCTTGCCACCTTGCTCGGAACTTCGTCGTCTACCTTTGCGGCGGATGCCGAGACGCCGTCGAAGAACCAATGGTCATTTGCCGGTCCGTTCGGCAAGTTCGATCGTGGCCAGCTGCAGCGCGGGTTCAAGGTCTATCGCGAGGTCTGCCAGACATGTCATGGCATGCAGCTCTTGTCGTTCCGCAATATCGCGGAGCCGGGGGGCCCTGGCTTCTCGATGGCGCAAGCCGAAGTCGTTGCGTCCGAGTACAAGATCAAGGAAGTCAACGATCAGGGCCAGACGGTCGAGCGTCCGGGCCGTCCTGCCGATCACTTCCCGGCACCTGCCATTCGTTTCCCGACCGGCACGCCGCCTGATCTCTCGGTCATCGCCAAGGCACGCAGTTATGAGCGTGGCTTTCCGGGCTGGGTGTTCGACATGATCACGCAATACCAGGAGCATGGACCCGACTATCTGGTGGCGTTGCTCAAGGGCTACGAGGCCGCGCCGCAGGGAGTGCAGATGGCTGCGGGCATGAACTACAACAAATATTTTCCGGGCCATGCCATCGCAATGCCGCAACCGATCACTGATGGACGCGTCCCCTATACGGATGGCGCACCAGCGACGATGGATCAATATGCCAAGGATGTTGCTGCCTTCCTGATGTGGGCTGCCGAGCCGCACCTCGAAGCCCGCAAGCGCGCAGGCCTGCAGGTCATGTTTTTCCTGCTGGTCCTCACCGGGCTGCTTTACCTCACCAAGAAAAAGATATGGGCTGGGGCGAAGTAGTTGCCCCAATAACTTCCGTATAAAGACCATTCCGTCTCATGGCCACAGCCGTTCTCGGCATCATCGGGGGCTCCGGAATCTACGACTTGCCGGGCCTCGAGAAGGTGCGCCAGAAAAAGATCAAGAGTCCGTGGGGTGAGCCGTCGGCGCCGTTGCGCATTGGCGAGATCGCGGGCTTGAAGGTTATTTTTCTGTCGCGTCACGACAAGGGCCACCGCCTGTCGCCTTCCGACATCAACTACCGCGCCAATATCGACACGCTCAAACGGGCAGGCGTTACCGATCTTGTCTCGCTCTCCGCCTGCGGTTCGTTCAAGGAGGATCTCGCGCCAGGCACTTTCGTGCTTGTCGATCAATTCGTCGACCGCACTCACAAGCGCGAGAGTTCGTTCTTCGGCAAAGGTTGCGTCGCACATGTCTCGATGGCGCATCCGGTGTCGCCGCGCCTGCGGATCCATCTCGCAAATGCCGCCGAAGCCGAAGGCATCAAGGTGGTGCGCGACGGTACCTATGTTTGCATGGAGGGGCCGCAGTTCTCGACCCTCGCCGAAAGCCTCACATACAAACAACTCGGCTATTCGGTGATCGGCATGACCAACATGCCGGAGGCCAAGCTCGCGCGCGAAGCCGAAATCTGTTACGCAACGGTCGCGATGGTCACCGACTATGATTGCTGGCACCCCGACCACGACGCCGTAACGGTGGCTGACATCATAAAGGTGCTCACCGCCAATGCCGAGAAGGCCGCGCGTCTTGTTGCCCGTCTGGCGCGCGATTTCCCGCGCGAACACGAACCCTGTCCGCTTGGTTCCGACCGCGCCCTCGACAGCGCCTTGATCACGGCGCCGGCGGCGCGCGACAAGACGCTGCTCAAGAAGCTCGATGCGGTCGCGGGCAGGGTGCTACGAAAATAGCAGCACAAAATTCGGCAAATATTGCGGGCGCAGTCTGTAATTTTTTCCCGGAACAATGCTTCGTGAACAAGTGCACCCTGCGCGTGGTGCCGATTTGCAGCGCATGTTATCTTCGGATTCGTGTCTCCCTCCACGAGAAGTCGATGCTGCCATCCGCCAATTTCAATTTTTTCGCTTCGGTTGCGTGGCGCCTGCTGCGTCCGGGAAACCGAATGAACCGCTTCCCGTTCGCCATTGGACTGGTGACCGTGTTCCTTGTGCTTGTCGGACAGGCCATCGCGGCTCCCCAATCGGCACAGCAGACAACCGAGGCCCCAAAGGCGAGCACCCAAAAGGCGGGCACCCAAAAGGCAAGTGCCCCAACGGAACGTGCCCAAAAGTCAAGCGCCCCAAAGGCGAGCACCCAAAAGGCAACTACCCCAAAGGAAGGCACCCCAAAGGAAAGCGACACAACGGCAAGTACCCCGAAGGCAACTGACCCAAAGGCCAGCCCCCCAACGGCGAGCAAATCGAAGCTAGGTTCCCCAAAGGCGAACGCGCGCTGTCCGGCACAGGACTTCGGCCGGTTTC
>DATGVJ010000135.1:0-2852 GCA_035300505.1 Xanthobacteraceae bacterium | reverse complement strand
AACTCAACCCATGCTACGCCTGGTACCTGAAGCCCGCGGAGGCCGGCCGTTGCGGCTGCTGTGCATCGGCGCACATAGCGACGACCTTGAGATTGGCTGCGGCGGAACCGTCCTGACCTGGCTGACGAGTATGCCAGCGGTCGAGATAACGTGGGTCGTCCTCTGCGCGGAGAAGATCAGGGCCGCAGAGGCGCGTCGCAGCGCGCGCGCTTTGCTTGCGCGCGCGACAACACGCAAGGTCATCATCGCAAACTTTCGAGACTGTTTTCTGCAATCACAGTATGTCGATGTGAAGTCCTATTTTGAAGATTTGAAGAGAGGGGTCAACCCGGATGTTGTCATTACGCACTGGCTGCAAGATCGGCATCAGGATCATCGTTTGGCCGCCGAACTCACTTGGAATACTTGGCGCAATCATCTCGTGCTCGAGTATGAGATTCCCAAGTATGAGGGCGATCTAGCGACGCCTAATGCATACGTGCCGATTTCAGCTTCCCTGGCGCGTCGCAAGGTCAGCCATCTACACCGCTGCTTTTCGTCCCAACGCGGCAAGGATTGGTTCGCCGCTGATACTTTCCTGGGACTGATGCGGCTTCGCGGTCTTGAGTCTCGTTCCCAAAGCGGTTTTGCGGAAGCGTTCCACGCACGAAAACTGGTTCTTTGATCTTTCTAATCCAAGCTGCGGAACGGCCTATTGTTTTCCCCGCACTTTGGTATGAGAATCCAGGCACCGATATTCGATGGCACCCGACGGCGCATCCAGCGCCGATCACTAACCGGCAGGCATAGACAAGGACGGCCGCAATGACGTCGCTAGCCTAATGAAAGGCCCTCTTGCCTGGTTTTCGAGTGGCGGCGGCCACCGGAAAATTGAGGAGAGGCCGTCACGTGAGTAGCGACATCCAGCGCAAGATGGGGCATGGCGCGCTGTGGATGGTGCTGTTCAAGTTCACCGAACGCAGTCTCGGGTTGATCAGCACGTTGATTCTCGTGCACGTGCTGTCGCCGATCGACTTCGGCATCACTGCGATGGCCGGCTCTTTCATTCTCATGACCGAGATGCTGACGGCCTTCAGCTTCGACGTCGCCTTGATTCAAAAGCAGGACGCTACTGATGAGCACTACCACTCGGCGTGGACCTGCAACGTGCTTCTGGGACTCGCGATCACCGTGCTGATGCTGGCGGCTGCAACCTGGATCGCCGACTTCTACAAGCACCCCGAGTTGTACTGGGTCGTGTGCGCACTCGCGCTCGGACCCCTGATCTCCGGCAGCGAAAACATCGGTGTGGTGGCTTTCCGCAAAGACATGCGGTTCCGACGCGAGTTCGCCTTCCAATTGAGCCGCAAGGTGATCGGAGTCCTGGTCGTAGTGCCGCTCGCGTTTTACCTGCGGAACTACTGGGCACTGGTCGCAGGGGTCCTAGCCTCGAAGCTTGTCGGGACCATCACCAGTTATCTCGTACATCCGTTTCGCCCGCATCTCTCGCTGACCAAAGTCCGCGGATTGCTGGGTTTCTCCAAATGGCTTCTAGTCAACAACTTCGTCAATTTCCTGAAGGAACGTTCGTCCGATTTTGTCATCGGGCGCCTGCTCGGCGCGGTGCCGCTTGGCGTGTATAACATCAGCTACGAGATCGCGTTGATGCCGACTAGCGAACTGTCGGCGCCGATTAACCGCGCGTTGCTGCCGGGCTTCTCGCGCATCGCTCACGACTCCGACGCGATACGTGCCGCCTATAGAAGCGCCGTCGGCGTTCTGGCCCTGATCGCGGTGCCGGTCGCTTTTGGCATCTATGCTGTAGCGCCACACTTGATTCCGACTCTGCTTGGGCCCAAGTGGCTGGCGGCTGTACCATTGATAGAAATTCTCGCGTTCAATGGCGGCCTGCAGTTGCTCCAGTCGTCGATCTGCACCGTGATAATTGCCAGCGGCCGTCCGGACCGGGTCACCAAAACGAATGGCCTGTACGTGCTGGCGTTGCTGATCTTGTTCGCGCTGTTGGTTCCAAGTTACGGGTTGAGCGGCGCTGCATACGGTGTGCTGGTCACGTCGATCCTGAGTACACCCATTTACCTGTCCCAATTACGGCGCAGTGTCGGCGTGACACCTATGGTGTTCCTGGGTGCTGCGGCGCGCCCGGTCGTCGCCGCGTTGGCAATGGCACTACTGGTGCGTTGGGTGTTGCCCGAGTGGAGCCCGGCAATGGACCTGGCGGTATCGATCGGCTGGACGATCGGAGGTGTAACGCTCGGAGTCTTCGCCTACGCGGCGGCCATCATGCTGCTGTGGCTGGCGGCGGGGCGTCCGGCCGGCGCCGAGCGCCTGGTGTTCGAGGGCCTGCGGCAGAGGTTCCTGAAACGCGGCGCAGCACCAGCGTCTATTTCCTAGTTTTCGCTCGGGCGTTCCTGATTTTCCCCAACCGGGCGAGTCACGAACGTGGACATTACTGCGCGCTGCCCCGTACGAACCGATTCCGACGAACGCATCAATTGGACGACGCCGTGTAACTCGTCATTCCAAAATTCGCACTATTGCCCCCGGGCCTCGTAAAGAACCCGATGCCGGGCTGTCCACTCGCATAAGTCGAATCGGTGGCTTGGGCGATCAGCACTCCGTTGATATAGGCGCTGATCACGTTGCCGACGATAGTCGCCTTTATTACATCGTTGGTGACAAAATCTCTTCCGATAGTACCGGGGCCGCTTGTCTGCAGTACCGTGAAGTCACCGAGTGCACCGTTCCACCTAACGATTTGCACCCCGCCGAAATAACTGAAATCGCACTCATAACCTTGTGCGGTGCTGGCACTGTCGGACATTCGCAGCAACAGTTCGACCTCGTGCGTAATA
>DATGVJ010000134.1:0-13062 GCA_035300505.1 Xanthobacteraceae bacterium | reverse complement strand
CGTCCCGCCAGCAGGAACTTCCGGCCCACCGACGACATGCGGTCGTAGACCGTAACGGCCGCGCCACGGCGCGCGAGCACCTCGCTTGCCATCAATCCTGCCGGCCCACCGCCGATGACGGCGACGTGGAACTTGGACGTATTTGCGATATCGGCCATCCGCTAACGTTAACATCCCTTAAACGAAAACGGGCGCCTGCCCGGCACGTTCCGGCATGCGCCCTGCAGATTGCTCCCCGAAACCTCGGAACAGGCCGGTCCGTGTCCCAAACCAGGACAGACCACTACGTGTGCTGGAGCAGTCTGACCATGAGACATCCCTCGTGTCGCCAGTTGTACGATTATTGGAATGAGCAGCGCGGCCTCCGAGCTGCTCCGGAGAGTGCCAGGATCGAACCGGGCGCAATCCGGCATGTTCTTGCCGACACGTTCACGCTTGACGTGGACCTGCATGCAGGCCACCCCTTCCACTTTGTGGGTACGCGCGTCGACGCCGCATTCGGACGAGAACTCAAGACCCAATCCTTTGTAAATCTTTGGCGGACCGAATATCGCGACCTCGTGCGCAATATACTGGCGGTTGTCACCGATGAGTCGCTGGGGGTGGTCGCGAGCGCAAGCGCTAAGTCCAGCGAAGGGATTCCGCTGGAATTCGAACTTTTGATCCTGCCGCTCAAGCAACGCGGCCGAACAGACAATCGTGTGATCGGAGCATTGGTGCCGAGGTCAATGCCCGACTGGTTCGGCGTGCGAGCGGTGGGCCCCATGGCGCTCGGGCCACATCGCTATCTCGGGCACCACAGCATTGCCGCTCCCGTGCCAAGCCTCGCCAAAACCTTGCCGGCGGGACACCTGATCCATGGATTTGTCGTCTATGAGGGCGGGCGCTCCTGAGACCCGGTCGCAGAAGAGGATGGCCAACATCAGCTTCCTCCACGAAATAACTGCGAAAATTGCCATTTAGGAACCGGGCGGTAACGGGCCATTAACTACGCACGTTTAGGCTCACCGAGCTTTATTCAGCGATACAACCGAGCCGGCATGTCCCTCCCTTTGAAGAAATCGCAGCTCGCACCCCGGCGAGAAGAACGACGGCGCTTCCAGCGCGTGGCCGTCAATCTTCTAGGCCGGTATATGTTGCCGGATCGCCGCGAGTTCCCGTGCCAGGTTCAGAACATGTCACTGGGTGGCATGTCCTTGCTCGCCCCTGTGGCGGGCCGGCTCCAGGAGCGGGTGATCGCCTATGTGGACCATGTGGGGCGGTTGGAAGGCGTCGTGACCCGTTTGTTCGACAATGGGTTTGCGATGACGATCGCCGCCACGGCACGCAAGCGCGAAAAGCTCGCCGCACAACTTACTTGGCTTGCAAACCGCCACATCCTTAACCTTCCGGAAGACCGCCGGCACAACCGCGTCGTCCCGCAAAATCCGACGGGGCGCCTGGGCCTTCCCAATGGTCGCGATGTCGCGGTTTTCATCATCGACGTTTCGGCATCCGGCGCTGCGGTAAAGACGGAACTTCGACCAGAGATCGGAACCCCCGTCACGATCGGCAAGACATCGGGCCGGGTCATCCGACATCTGGACGACGGGTTCGCAATCGAATTCGCCCGCGTCCAGCATGCCGACTTTCTCGAAGACAACATCACCGACCGGGACACCACCGAGCGGTAAACGAGCCGCGCACAATCGTGCAGGCTCCCCCTGTTCAGGCGCGCGAGCCTGCGCAGTACTGGCGGACAGCCTGACAGAAGGGACTCGCTTCGGCCGTCAGAGCAAGCATTCCGATTACAATGGATTCGTATTGCCCCGCGAGGCCGTCCCGCACAAGTTGCAAGTTGAAATATATTCGAAATAACATCTTTTGAGTGTAACCATGTGTTCACCATTTGATAGCGCGCCACATGATCGCAATGCCGCAGATCGCCGGCGACACAAAATAAACACAGGGCCGATCAGGGATGCGGGCGTAATTCGACACAAGCATTTCGCCGATCATCAATCTGCAAGGCACGGTCAAACAAGAGTTGCTCCAGGACGCTGTGCGAGCCTGCGCGACTTCAAACGCGCCGCACTTGTGCCGCGTAGGCGGACGATTCCGCGTATATGCACGGCATCTAATTCAAATTGTAATAGATCGATTTTTACTCAAGTTTTCCGAAATATAGATGAGTATTAGTCTCAAATTTTACGATAGTTCCCTTCAAAATACCCTGGTCTACTTAGCAGCAACGCAAAGTATTTGTGCGAAATATGATCCCACAAAAGGGACGGGGTCAATTGATGCAAAGCAACAACATGAGGTTATTGAGAGCAGCATTCGCCGTCGTGATGGCAACGTCTGCCTTGGCCATGACGCTAGGGGCCGAAGCCGCAAATGAGCGTCCGCAGTTCATCGCCCTTGGCGCAACCACGCGCGCACCGATTGGCTGGACGGACTTTTGCAACGAAAACCCACACGACTGCGACGGCAAGCCTTTGGAAGCCCGCGACGCGGTGCTCACGCAGAAGTCCTGGAAGGAACTAGTACGCATCAACAAATACGTCAATGACCATGTCCGGCCGATGACGGATATAGATCACTGGGGCGTTGTCGAACGCTGGAGCTATCCGGACGACGGATACGGCGACTGCGAGGATTACGTCCTGCTCAAGCGGCGCATGCTGCTGCAGGCCGGATTTCCGAGGCAGGCGCTATTGATCACAGTGGTACGCGACACCAAGGGCGAAGGCCACGCCGTCTTGACCGTTAAAACCGACAGGGGCGAGTTCATCCTCGACAACCAAGAGGAGCGGATCATGGCCTGGACGGAAACAAACTATCGCTTTGTAAAACGGCAATCGCAAATCGATCCAAATGTGTGGGTCGCGCTCGGCGACCCGCGACCAGCGATGGCCACTGCCGCATCAAACTGAACGATTAAAGGAACAACGCGACCCCGGTCACCCCCCACCCCTCCCCGTCCCCCGATCGGGCTCGCGCGCGGCCGCCTCTCCCCCCAGAGGCGGCCGCACCTTTTTCTATCGCTGGAATACCTTTGGCATTGGGCTTTGCCGGCCCGAGCTTGCGCGCTAATATCAGTCCGCGAACGTCGCGATATCCTACAGGAGGCCAAACATGAGCCAGCGTCTTCCTGAACACGTTTCAAATTGCTTGGTCGACCCGAGCCGCGTCACCATCATGCGGGCGACACGCAATCCGCCGCGCGACCCGAATGACGATGATGACGAGGAAGAGGACGACGACGAACCGGGCGACGACGAGCCGGCGGTCGTCAGAGAACCTGACGAAGGCGAATAGGCGGCACTTGCCTTGCCCCGCGGGCCGCGCACTGGCAACGGGCTGATCGACGGTGTTGCCTAAGGTGTGCTCTTAACTCTGACATTCCTGCAGGTCGCAGGTTCGTCTCCCGAAAAGAACTTTGCTTTGCTCTGCTCTTACCACGTCTGGATTGGACACGTGCGAAAAGCGCCATGACGAGGAATTACGCGCTTATTTTTTCGCGCGCTCGGGTTGAGCCGTGGGATTCTTGCTTTTCTACGGCAATTTGTTCGAGTTCCTCGATCGCGATGTCGAATTGGTCTAACAAAGATTCATCGTGGAGAGCATTGCTTGCGATCGAAATGAAGTCGGGCCGCGATATCCGATTGGAGTGTTCGGCGGCTTCCGAGGCGACCGCCGCGATTGCTTCGTCAAATGCTTGCGCGATCGCGATCATCAAGTTCTTGCGGAGAAGGAGGTCGTCAGGCTCGACCGGGCGGTCAATGCGAACGCTAGGCGGTATACCGAGGCGTTGCAGCTTCTTGATCGCATCTTCGATAGCATTGTTCACACGCATAGCGGGTACTCGCGCACGGTTACAAATACATTTAGCTATGACAGTTCAGAATGACAGTTCAGACCGATGGCAGCACCCTCGGGCGCAGCCAGCAGGCGCTTAAATTAATGCCATGCAAGTTTTACGCAAGCGTAAAAAGGGGGCGGGACTTTTAGGCCAAGATTGCCCGACCCGCGAGAACGCCGCGACCAAGGAGTCGCCCTCGCCGTAGAAGACCGATCGACTTGGTCAACCGTGGCGCCAATCCGGACCGCCGCACCAGGAGGAGTCAATGCCGTCTCGAACTGACCTTGCGCATAGCGCAAAGCGATCGTGGCGTTCCGCCAACTGAAATCATGAATTGGGCACCTTCCGGTTTTAAAATTGGGTCTCAAATTCTGTCTCACACAACCACACCGCAACATTAGGGTGGGCAATGACGTCAATAGTGTCCGAGCCTGTCACCATTAATGTCGATGAAGGTGTCCACGTTTCCGGATTGCTGGAGTCGCCAAGCGGGGCGCGAGCTTGCTTTGTGTTGGCTCATGGTGCGGGAGCCGGGATGGCCCATCCATTCATGGCGGCGATCGCCACGGGATTGGAAGAGCGGGGCATCGCTACGCTGCGTTACCAGTTCCCGTATATGGAAAAGGGCGGAAAGCGGCCCGACCCTCCAAAACTTGCCCATGCAACCGTACGCGCCGCTGTAGAAGAAGCCATCCGGCTCATGCCCGACATTCCGCTTATTGCAGGAGGCAAATCGTTCGGTGGCCGCATGACGTCACAGGCGCAAGCCGCAGAACCACTCCGAGGAATTCAGGGGCTGGCATTTCTCGGATTTCCGCTGCATCCGGCCGGACGTCCGGCCCAGGACCGTGGCAAACATCTGTTCGAGGTGCAAATTCCCATGCTGTTCCTGCAAGGTACGCGCGACGCGCTCGCGATGCTCGATCAGCTTGAGCCGCTTTGCAAGGCCCTCGGCAAGCTTGCGACATTGAAACTGTTTCAGGATGCCGACCATTCGTTTCATGTGCCGGCACGGACCGGCAAGAAAGATCCGCAGATTCGCGGCGAAATGCTTGATGCACTTGCCCAGTGGATCGAGAGTACGATCGCGCGTTCCCCCAAGAAGTAAATTAGCGGACACCCGCCAATCAATGCCGTTTTTCGGTTACAGGGAGTCGTTGACGTAACCTGAAGAAGTCAGGCCAAGGGTCTTCTTTGAGAACATCGAGCCGCTGAAGGAGGTTGTCGATTCTATAATGGTCCGCCCTGATACCTTCGGAGAGTTCGTCCCACCCCAGCGGTGTCGATACGGATGCAAGGGGAAGCGCGCGCGTTGAATATGGGGCGACCGCCGTGGCGCCACGGCGGTTCCTGAGGTAGTCGATAAATATGCGCCCGCGCCGAGCGGCCTTTGCCATAGTGGCGACGTAACGGTCCGGCCGGGCTTTTGCCATCATCTCGGCTATCGATTGCGTGAATTTCATTGCGATATCCCATCCAACACTGGGCTGGATGGGAAGCACGACATGGAGGCCCTTGCCACCTGATGTTTTTACGTAGCTCTGTAAGTCGAGGTCTCCAAGTCGGTCACGCACTTCAAATGCAGCATCGATCACCGCATTCCATGGAACATCTTCGCCAGGGTCGAGGTCAAAAATCAGCCGGTCCGGCATTTCCGGATCAACCACGGTCGATCCCCAGGGATGGATTTCAAGGACACCGGCCTGAACCAGATTCATCAAGCCCTCAAGGTTGTCGAGGGTGAGCATATTCTCCGTCTCGCCAACATCCACACGCTGCACCGCGCTGCTCAGGCCCTGCCAGGCATGCTTGGCGAAAAAACATTTCTCGCCAACGCCTGAAGGACACCGGACCAGACTTAAGGCGCGACCGGAGATGTGCGGAAGTATCCAATCGGCAATTTCGGCATAAAATTCGGCCAGGCCCTCTTTGGTCACGCCCTTCTCGGGCCAAAGGATACGTTCAGGATGGGTAAGACCCACCGCCGGGCGTTTGGTTTCGCGATCTGCCTTGGATGTCTCCGGCGGCGCTTCAAGAATGATCTCTTCCGCTGGTCGATCTTCGCGAAGTCCCTTGAACGCGGCCATTTTGATCACGTTGTCAGCCGACCAGCCGCGATATTCGATTTCGCATACCAACTTTGGTTCCGCCCAACGAACACCCTTGAGGGCGCTAGCCGGAAGGTCGTTTCCCAGTTTGGGTTTTCCTGAGACGATGGTGTCGAGTTCCACGCGCAGAGACCGTGCCTGATCGCCGGAGTACCCCGTCCCTACGCGACCCGCATACAGGAGTGTCTTTCCTTTGAAATACCCAAGCAGCAACGAACCGATCGTTCCACTTGCGGCGGTCGAAGGGATATAGCCCAGAATGATAAACTCCTGCCGGAGAACTCCCTTCGCCTTGAACCAGTGATCTCCCCGTCCCGCCCGGTACGGAAAGTCAACGCGCTTGGATACAATTCCCTCCAGGCCAAGGCGGCAGGCGTGTTCGAACATTGTCGGCCCGTCCTGGTCCAGGTGTTCGCTGTAGCGAACGAGCGACGTGGGTGGCAATCTGCCGACAATCTGTTGCAACAACATTTTTCGATCCAACAGTGTTGCTTTGGTCAGATCGAAACCTTCGCAATAAAGGAAGTCGAATAAATAGTACCGGAGGTGGCCAGCGGTCCCGGATGACAAGTCCGACTGCAATAGGGAGAAGTTCGGAAAGCCCGCCGCGTCCTCGGCCACGATTTCGCCGTCCAGCAGCCCCGAACTCAACCCAAGAGTTTTCAGCGCGGTTGCAATGATGGAAAACCGTTTTGTCCAATCGAGGCCCTTCCTGGTAAGCAGCTTAACGGCGCCTCCATCAATCCGGGCTTGCATCCGGTAGCCATCATACTTGATTTCGTGGATCCATTTCGGTCCGCTTGGAGCCGTTGCCGTGAATTGTGGCAAGCTCGGCTCCAAAAACGCCGGGAGAATTCCCTTGCGGGCTCCGTGAATCTTTCCCGGGTCCGGAAGTGCAATGGCTCGCGTTCTAATAACCTTCGCTCTGCCGGCGTGGTCCTTGCGCAGCTCACCTTCGGCGGCAAGCTCTTGCGTCGTTCGCCCGCTCACCGTCGACGTCGTTTCCTCGTCGGTGATATCCGGCTCGCCCGCGCTCCGCGAATACTCATCGGCCGCTTTGATCAGAAGCCATTGTTCCTTCTTCTCACCTGCCCGCGGTCGCATCCGCACCAGGTGCCATTGTCCCTTGAGGCGGCTGCCGTGAAGCGTGATGTCGAGGTGGCCCTTCTGAAGCCCTTTGTCGGCGTCGAAGCCTGCCTCCCAACGCCCTCGATCCCATACGATCATAGCGCCGCCGCCATACTCGCCCTTGGGAATGTTCCCCTCGAAATCGAGATACTGCATGGGGTGGTCTTCGGTGCGAACGGCAAGCCGTTTTTCACCCGCGATGAGGCTTGGCCCTTTGGTCACGGCCCAACTTTTGAGTGTGTCTCCGAGTTCGAGCCGCAAATCGTAATGCACCCGCCGCGCATCGTGTTTCTGGACAACAAACTGCCAGCCCTTGGCCTTGCCGCGCTTTGCCTTGGGCTCGGTCGTGCGGCTGAAATCGCGCTTAAGTTCATATTCCTGCAGCGGGTCCCGGCGCGGCGATGACTTCATAACTTTCCGGGTCGCAATCACGATTGCTCCATTGACAGATCGGCTACGGGGAATGAGCGATCTGCATTTCGCAGAATTTCAGGGCCTGCCGGGCGCGCACGGCCCAAGGCGATTCCTTGTCCAGCGCGAGATAGCGTCGCCAACATCCTAAGGCCTCAGACGTTCTATTGTTGCGCTGATACAGGAGGCCCAGGTTGAAGATGGCGTCGGCGTATTCGGGGTCAGCTTCGATCGCGCGCGTGAGGCAAACGACGGCTTGATCGGATTGACGCTGATCATCAAGGAGGTCGCCGAGATTGTACCAAGCCTCGGCAAATTTTGGGTCTGCCTTTATCGCCGAGCGATAGGCCTTTTCCGCTTCGATCTTGCGTCCGATCGAACGAAACAGATTGCCCAAATTGAAAGCCGCAGAGGGATCATTGGGATCGAGCCGCATGATCCTTTCATAGAGGCGCTGCGCCGTCTCGGCGTCGTTGGCCTCCTCTGCTTCCTGCGCCCGCTCGAA
Source organism: Xanthobacteraceae bacterium (assembly GCA_035300505.1). Taxonomy (GTDB): domain Bacteria; phylum Pseudomonadota; class Alphaproteobacteria; order Rhizobiales; family Xanthobacteraceae; genus VAZQ01. Next base: position 5,066 of record DATGVJ010000134.1, on the reverse strand, counting down.
CAGTTCGTCGGGATTCTCTCGCGAATCATTCACAGGAAGCAGAAACTGACCGGTCTTGTCGGTTCGGCCTTTCATGTGTTCCAGAATGAGGGTATCGCCTGACGAGGGATATAGGCGTAGATTGGAGAGAGCGGCGTCCGGAAGCCATTTGCGTATCTCGTGAAGGCTCCTGGTTATCGTTGAAAGCGCAACTCCGGCATCAAACAGCTCGGCCAATTGACGCGCCGCCGCCAGGTCGCGAAAGCCATATCGTTCCGCGCGGCAATCGAGTAACCCGAATGATGCAAGTTTCTCGATCACATCGAGCGGCAGCGCACTTAACGATGATATTTGCGCCGTCGTATAGGTCTTGACCTGATCGGCTGGCACTGATTTTCCGGCCCATTCAAGAAAGTGCCGCTCGCTCGAAATCGCGACGCCATAGGATTTTGCGAGGCTGAGGCTTTTCGACGGCTCTCCGTCTTCGAATAGCGGCCAACCCAGCTCACCGACAACGAGGATCGTCGTTTTCCTGGTGACACCGCGACGCGGTGTCCCGCCTTTTTGGCGGACGAGCGCGAATGCTTCTTCGCGCTTCATCGAGGCGAGCCGACCCGTGAAAGCGACGTTGCGCTGAAAATTAGAGATGGTGGGGTCAGGCGCCATGCATTATTTTGCGGATGCTTTCTTCTTGGCTGCCGGTCGGCGGGCATCCGTGCTGGCTGCAGCCGGCTTTTTGGCGCTGGCATTGATGCTGGCCTTCAAGGCATCCATCAAATTGATGACGCGCGGAGCGGCTGTCTCTTCGCCCGCAGTTTGAATGGGAAGGCCCGCCTGCTTGTTCTTCAAAAGGTCGACCAGTGCATTTTCGTATTGGTCCTCGAAGGATTTTGGATCGAAGTGACCTGCTTTCGTTTCAACAATGTGAGACGCGAGTTGCATCATTTCGTCTGGCAATTTCAAATCCGGAATATCGGTGAAGTAATCGGCCGCATCGCGGATTTCGTAGCCGTATCGCAATGTCGTCGCGAGTAGGCCCTTGTCGAAGGGCTCAAGCATGACGACATGCTCGCGGCTCGTGAGAACTACCCGCGCAAGCCCGACCAACTTCTTTGCGCGCATGGCGTCGCGAATGACCGAGTATGCCTCCTGACCGACCTTGTCTGTCGGCGACAGATAATATGGGCTGCCGAGGTAGCGATCGTCGATCTCGGTACGGGGAACGAAGCTATTTATTTCAATAGTATGCTTGCTCTCGATCTTGATCTTCTCAATTTCCTCATCCTCGACGATGATGTATTGGCCCTTGGCATGTTCGTAGCCGCGCTTGATATCTTCCTTGTCAACAGGATCCCCCGTCTCCGAGTCGACCAATTGCTGTTTTAGACGATTTCCCGTCTTGGTATTGATCCGATTGAAGGATACGCGTTCCGAACTCGATGAGGCCGGATAAAGTGCAATAGGACAAGATACAAGTGAAAGTTTCAGATAGCCTTTCCAATAAGCACGGGGCGCCATATCCAACTCCTACTCGACACACACGTATGATGACCCGCCCATTATAGCGGAAAGGCTGGAGATGGCCAGTCGCCAGGTCGGTGGGCTCCCGGTTATACTCCCCAGACAGTTGGCATTCAGTTACTCACAGGTGTCAATCGTGGACTTGGCTGGGTCGAGAAGCCGCCGATGCTGGCGCGTGTAGCCGGAATGCAAAGGGAATAGTCGTGTCAGGAGTGAGGGTCTGTTCGTAAAAGCAGAATAGCCTCCTCCGCGCGTGCAACGGGCACGAACAGGGTGATCATGGTGGTAGGCTGAGACCGCGTTGGCGCTGATACCCGCGGCTGCAAGGCGTGCGGTTATGGCCGCGAGAAATCCTACGGCATCGAGCGCGGAGTATGCATTTAGGGTGATCATGCGGGATGGATATTGATAGTTGAGATTCGCGGCCTTGGCGTCGGCAAGAGTCATAATAAGGGAAGTTCCTTCCTGTTCGTGAAACGTGAGCAACGGGGTGACGCTCGCGGGGACGCTGCAATGAGCCGGGATGGTACAAAAGACATAAGTTTCCTCTGACATGGTTGGCCGGATGTTTGCGAGAAGCGTGTTCAGGTCGCGTTCAGGCGGTTTCATGCGTTGGCCGTGGGTGAGGGGGTGGTCGGGAATTCTGATACAAATCAACCATGGAGCACCTCAAGACGTTTACAACATTCCTCCGTGGTCAACGGCCGCTTCCTCCTGTGACCATTCAAAAGGTTGAATATTTTCCGGACGCGTCCTCGCTCGGCGGCGCTGACAACGGGGCTCGGAGTCGCTATATATTAGTGGCATGCCAGTACCGCGCATATGTAAGAGTTGAGTTATGACCAACCCCGTCATCCCTGATATTCATTACGACCCCGAACACGACCCAAATGATCAAAAAAATTGGTCGGAGATGGACTTCGAGGATTTGCAGACGACATTGGCGCGTGGTGGCTCGATTGAAGATGTGGCGATTTTCCTGTGCCGTCGGGGCACTCAGGATAGGGTAAGGAAGAAGGCCGATGAGATGGGCTGGTGGCCCAATACAAACGCGCTGGGCGCCCCGCCCCTTCGCGACCGAGTAAAGCGCTCACCTCAAGACCCTTGAAATGCTACAGTCGTAAAAGCCGTCCGACGCCTATTCAGCGACGATTCCGCGCAACTCGACCGAAACCCTAATCGAGACTCTAACAGCGAGACTGACATGATCGTAATGAAATCCGACAAGTTTGAAGTCACATTCGTCGGCGGAGATGGCCTACGGAATCGCAGGTACCAAACATTCGATGACGCCAAGGAGGCTGCGCTTCGTGTCCTGCGTATCTATGACCGCGATGGTACGCGGGCCGCTCACCCCGCAGTCATCCACGGCCCGGACTGCGGATCAAAAGGAAAGACAATTACCTGATCGATTTGCTCCGATCCTGCGGGCGGCGATCCGTTACGCTTTCGACCTACAGCTCGACGGCGCCGACCTTCGCAAGGAGCCTATCGAACGGCGCAAGGCCATCCTGACAAATCTCCTGCACTCCACGCAATCCGGAATCCTTTTCAACGACCACATTGAAGGAGCGGCGCAGGAGATATTCACAATGCTCTCCCCCCAAGAGGCGGCCGCACCTTTTGATTCCGGGAAATGCCCGTGGTTATTGAGCATCTCGGTCCGGCAAACGATCAGGAGGGCTCTATGGCTGACACGCGAAGTGAAACCGATACGTTCGGCGTCATCGAAATTGCGGCGGACCGCTACTGGGGGGCGCAGACCGAGCGGTCGCGGCGAAATTTCCGCATCGGCATGGAGTTGATGCCGCAGCCGATCATCCGCTCCCTTGCGGTCATCAAGCGGGTTGCCGCCGAAGTGAATTGCGAATGTGGGCTTCTCGACGCACGCCTTGCGGGGGCGATCATCGCTGCGGCTCAGGAAGTCATTTCCGGCAAACTCGACGGCCATTTTCCGCTCGCGGTTTGGCAGACCGGATCCGGCACTCAGTCAAACATGAACGTGAACGAGGTGATCGCCAATCGTGGCAACGAACTTTTGGGCGGCTGTCGCGGCGAGCATGCGCCGCTGCATCCAAACGACCACGTCAACAAGAGCCAGTCATCCAATGACTGCTTCCCGACCGCAATTCGCATGGCGGCGCTTCGCGAGATTGACGAGCGGTTGATCCCGGCCCTTGAGCATCTCCACCATGCCCTGGTCGAAAAAGTCGACGCCTTTGCATCAATCGTCAAGATCGGGCGCACGCACCTGCAGGACGCGGTGCCGCTAACTCTCGGCCAGGAATTCTCCGGCTATGCGGCGCAGCTGGAACTTGGTATTGGGCGCATCCGGCAAGCGTCCACCCACCTGTTGGCGATTGCGCAAGGCGGCACGGCAGTTGGCACCGGCCTTAATGCACCGGCGCATTTTGCGGAACTTTTCGCGTCGCGACTTGCTGTTGTCACGGGGAAGCCGTTCGTCAGCGCAGCCAATAAATTTGAAGCCCTCGCTGCCCATGATGCCGAAATTTTCGCACACGGCGCCCTTTCAGCGATGGCTGCCGGGCTTTTCAAGATCGCCAATGATTTGCGCCTGCTCGGTTCCGGCCCGCGTTGCGGATTCGCGGAACTCATTTTGCCGGAGAATGAGCCGGGTTCCTCGATCATGCCTGGCAAAGTCAATCCGACCCAGACCGAAGCCATGACCATGGTGTGCTGCCAGGTCTTTGGCAATCACACCGTCGTCACCACGGCGGGCAGTCAGGGCCATCTCGAGCTCAACGTGTTCAAGCCCGTAATTGCTCATGCGCTGTTGCAGTCGATCAGGCTGCTTGGCGACGCGGCCTTGTCATTCACCGACCATTGCGTCGTCGGCATTCGGCCCAACACGACGCGGATCGTCGAGCTGTTGGACAAATCCCTGATGCTCGTGACGGCGCTCGCTCCCAAGATCGGCTACGAAAAAGCCGCCGCCATTGCCAAGGCCGCCCATGCCAACGGAACAAGTTTACGCACCGAAGCCGTGAGGCTCGGCTACGTGACGCAACCGGAATTTGACACTTTGGTGCGGCCCGAGACCATGGTCGGGCCTTCGTGATTCCCGGTTCAACACGGCGCGGGGTGCCGCCTGCGCTCCCTCTCCCCGCTCTTTGCGGGGAGAGGTCGGGGTGCGCCGGCTAAGGCGCCGGAGGGGCAGCAACTTGCTCCGCCGGGACTTTCTTGGGGCTATTGCGACGGAAGAACCCAGAGAGACGAAAACACAATTTCAAGTTCTCGCCGGCTTGCCATGATCACTATCAAAGGCGAGAAAGCCGTTCGGGTAGAATGGGACTGCGTTTCATGTGCACGCTCCTGGGTAGACTTGCCTATCGCGAATTTTGAGTGACTCGCGAACGATTCCCGGGCCAGCTCCTCGCAAGTGGCCGCCCCTCACCCTGTCCCTCTCCCCGTCGCGTGAAGAACGCAGCGGGGAGAGGGGACGCAGGAACCGCGCGTTCTCCTTTGGGTCATTCGCGTCGAAACCAGTGGACGGCGCGTATCCGCCTACTCCACTTCGCTCCGATAGCGACTTCCGCTCACCCTAT
>DATGVJ010000133.1:0-32503 GCA_035300505.1 Xanthobacteraceae bacterium | reverse complement strand
ACGGCTTCGACTTATCCGTGCGTCGCATGATGGCGTTGGTGCCGAGCCCGTCCGCAGTGGCCAGCACGATTTCGGCGCGCCAGCAACACTTGCGCAGACTGTTGCGATCGGCAACGATCGCTTCCAGCTTGGCCCGATCCGTCGGGCAGAGGTAAAGGCAGATGTCGTCGCGCCTCATGTCGATCCCCCATGGTGCCGTCCATCAGTGCTATGACTGATTTGCGGGCAGGTGGGAATCCTCTGTCAGCGCCAGAACACTAGCGCTTGGCGCCCAAGTGCTCCACCAGGAACGCCAGCACGTGTTGGCGGTATTCGTCAGGCACGGAACCTTCAAGATCGAAGTGGCCGACACCCTCCACCATCCATAATGTTTTCGGAGACTGTGCCCGCGCAAATAGTGCCTTTGCCTCCTCTACGGACGCGAGTTCATCGCGTAGTCCGCTCGCCACCAGGATCGGTGCCTTCACTTCTGCGATGCGATCAATCGGACGCAGGGCGGCCGGGTTGATATCGAGGATTGGGGGCACAACCAACTGGAACAGCTTGGCCACCGGCAGCGCGATGAAATTGCCCAATGCCGGCCCAACAATTGCCCCAGCGATCGAACGCACCCGATTTGCTATGGCCATTTCGATGTCGGCGTAAACCGATTCGATCACAAGTGCATCAACCGCAAGCGGGCCTGGACCCAGCAACGCCGCGGCTCCGCCAAGCGAAGAACCGATGGCGCCGATATGTTCGGCCGGCAGGCGCTGGCGTAGCCACGCGACCGCGGCATGGGCATCCATTCCTTCACGATGCCCGAATGTGATACGTGCGCCCGTACTTTCGCCATGCGCCTGAAAATCAATGAGCAGGGCCGCGATGCCGGTTTCCTTCAACATCATGGCACGCCGCACCATGCTCCACCGGTTGGCGCGAACACCATGCAGCAGAACGACGGCGCCGGCTCCTGGCCTGCCTGCCACATACCAACCAGCGAGCGTCGCTCCGGATTGAGAAACGATCCTTACATTCTCGGCCGCGAGTTCAGGCGGCCCGTCCCCGATGGTTGCCGCCGCAGGTGCCGATGCGAAATGCCCGATGGCGATCGTGAGGATCACCGATCCGACGATGCCAAGAGCGAGTATCGCAGTGGCCAATCGCCCCCAGAACTTCATCCGCCGGCTCATTCGCTCGCCGCCGCGATTTCGGCCACGATGGCATCCGCTGCGGCCTTCGGATCCTTGGCGGTCGCGATCGGCCGGCCGACCACGAGATAATTGGCGCCGGCCTTGATCGCAGCCGAAGGCGTCATGATGCGTTTCTGGTCGCCGGCGTCCGCTCCAGCAGGGCGGATGCCGGGTGTCACCAGCGTCCTGCCGCCGCCGACGATCTGGCGCAAGCTTGCGGCTTCCACGGCAGAACACACGAGCCCATCGACGCCGATATCGCGCGCCTGGGCGGCGCGCTCGGCCACCAGTTCAGGCACCGTAAAGTCGTAGCCTGCTGCCGCCAAATCGGCATCGTCGTAGGAGGTCAGGACCGTAACCGCCAGAATGCGCAGATTGGTATCCGCACGCGCATCGACCGCTGCATGCATCGTCTGCGGATAGGCGTGGACAGTCAGGAATGTTGCGCCGAGCCGCGCGACGCTTTTGACGCCCTCCGCGACTGTATTGCCGATGTCATGCAGCTTCATGTCGACGAACACTTGTTTGCCGGCGCCTGCAAGCCGTTCCGCAAGACCCAGCCCGCCCGCAAAGCCAAGCTGGTATCCGATCTTGTAGAACGTCACTGCGTCGCCAAGCCGGGCGATAAGTGCTTCCGCTTCCGCAACGGACGACACATCGAGCGCAACGATCAGGCGTTCTCGAGGTTCAAGCATTTTCGGTTCCTTGCATGGCGCATGTTCTTGACGCTTTCTTGGCGCTAGATCGAACCCAACAAGCGTGCATAGTCGATGAGTTTTTGCACCACGGTTTTGAGTTGCGTGCCGAGGCGTGCATCTTTTAACTCACCGCTGTCGTCGAACGCCTCATATGCATTCGCCACCGTCACTTGCTCGGGGAGCACCAAGGCGCGGCAGCCAACTGCCAGCACCTGACGCAAGGCGATCAAGGATTGCATGCCGCCGGAACGGCCTGGGGATGCGGCCCCAATCGCAAACGCACGGTTCTGAAAAGCCACGAGCATCGGCTCGCCGGGCTCCCGTACGGTCGATATCCAATCAATGGCATTCTTGAGAAGGGGCGTGACCGAAGCATTGTATTCGGGGCTGGCGATGAAGACGCCGCGATGCGTGCTAACCAATTGCTTGAGCTTTTGTGCATTCGGCGGCAATGCCGACTTTGCGAGATCGGCATCATAAATGGGGAGCGGATAATCGGCGAGCGACAGGTGGAAAACCTCCGCACCCGCCAGCGACAATTCCTTAGCTGCAAGTGTTGCCAGCCGCACATTGTGCGAGCCCCTGCGCAGCGAGCCCGGGATGACGAGAATTTTTGGCACAAGCATGATTCAGGCGACAGCGGACAGATTGCGGAGGACGGACAATGACAGCCTTTTTATCGGTCGTACGACGTCCATCATCAATCGTCAGTGTTTCCGGTAGACCCAGACGCGCGCCGGCGGAATATTCGTCCAGATGCGTTCCGACGCTTGCGACTTGATACGGTCAAGCGAACGCGGGATCGGGGAAACGGCCGCATAGGTAAACTGCACGAAAGGTGCATCCGGTCCCATCAAGGCGAAGGCCTCGGAGACCAGCCGCAGCCGCATCTTGAGCGGCTTGGTGAAGAGCGGCAAGCCGGACACCAAAGCAGAGGCTGGTTCTTCCAGGACGGATTGCAGAAGACGCTTGAGCCCGTAAGCATCACCTTGCACCACGGTTGCGGTCGGATAGCGCTCCGACAGGAGCCGGCAAAAAGTCGGGTCAAACTCCACAAGCACGAGCCGTGATGGGTCGATGCCGCGCGCCACCAGCGCCTCGGTAACGGGCCCGGTACCCGGCCCAAGCTCGATAATCGGTCCCCTGGAATTTGGGTCGATATAGGATGCCATCGTGCGCGCCAGCGCCTTGCCGGACGGAGTTACCGAGCCCATCGACAGCGGCTTTTCGATCCATGTCCTGAAAAACCGCAATTCGTCATTGATCCGAATGCCTTTGCGCTCTTCGAACCGACGAATGTGGGATTTGAATTTGAGCTTCTGGTCTTCAAACTTCTGACCGATGCGCCGCTTATGGGTTTCGATCTTTTTTTCAATTTTACGTTCAAAAACGCCGCGCTTGAGTTCAAACAGGCGAATTTGCCGTTCGATCTTCTTTTCAAGAACCTGGAGGGCCTGAAGTGGCATCGGGGGCGCTAACGCTGCGAAATGATTACCGTTTCCGGCATGGCCAAGGCGTAAAGCCCCGGACTCAGGGGGTCAAGAAAAATTCGTCAGCCCGAGCCAGCCCGCCCCCCCAGGAGTTCCCTAACCTTGCCGAAGAATCCGGCGGATTCAGGGTGGGTATCCTTTGACGATAACTTCTCAAATTCGCTAAGCAATTCGCGCTGACGCTTGGTCAGCTTCTGGGGCGTTTCGACCACGACCTGGACGTACATGTCCCCAACCTGGCGAGAGCGTAGCACCGGCATCCCTTTGCCGTGCAGGCGGAACCGGCGGCCCGACTGCGTGCCCTCCGACACCTTGACCCGCGTCTTGCTGCCGTCGATGGTCGGCACCTCGAATTCTCCGCCCAGGGCCGCCTGCACCATGGAAATCGGTACGCGACAATGCAGGTCAGCACCATCACGCTGGAAGAACCCGTGCGATGTAAGCGTCAGGAAAATATAGAGATCGCCCGACGGGCCGCCACGAACACCGGCTTCGCCCTCACCGGCAAGCCGGATGCGGGTACCGTCCTCGACACCAGCCGGAATGTTGACCGAGAGAGTGCGCTCGCGCGTGACACGCCCTACACCCGCGCACGTCGGGCATGGGTTTTCGATCACCTGGCCGCGGCCCTGACAGCCAGCGCACGTTCGTTCCAACGTGAAGAACCCCTGCGCTTGACGGATGCGGCCGGCACCGCCGCAATGTGGGCAGGCCTTCGGCTTGGTGCCGGGCTTGGCACCAGAACCCGAGCAGGCGTCGCAGGACACAGAGGACGGCAGGCGCACCTGCGCAGTCTTGCCCGCAAAGGCTTCGTCGAGGTTGATTTCCATATTGTAGCGAAGATCGGCACCACGCTCGGCACGATTGCCGCGACCGCGGCCGCCGTTCATGCCAAATATGCCTTCGAACAGATCGGAAAAGGCCGAACCGAAATCGGAACCAAATCCGGGCCCTGCACCACCAGCGCCCTGCTCGAAAGCCGCATGGCCAAAGCGGTCGTAGGCTGCGCGTTTATCCGGATCTTTGAGTATTTCGTAGGCTTCGTTGATTTCCTTGAAGCGGCCCTCGCTGCTTGCATCGTTTGGATTGCGATCAGGGTGCCACTTCATCGCAAGCTTGCGGAATGCAGATTTGAGCTCTCCGTCGTTGACGGACCGCTCGACCTCCAAGACATCGTAAAAACAGCGCTTTGACATCCCCGCGTCCCTGTCCGCCGTAGCGTCTTCGCTGAACCTTACTCGATCCATTTGCTCACTTCAAAAAACAAAGCACCCTCGGGATTTGGTCCCGAGGGCGGTCATGTGGATAGATCGTCGAGCCATCGGGTGTTCCGGTCAATTCGCGTCAGGCCGACTTTTTGGTGTTCTTCTTGTCGTCGTCGACTTCAGTGAATTCCGCGTCGACCACGTCTTCCTTCTTGGCCGCGCCAGCACCCGCTGCGTCACCACCGGGGCCACCAGGCCCCTCTTGTGCCTGCTTATACATAGCTTCACCAAGCTTCATCGAAGCCTGTGCAAGCGCATCGCTCTTGGTCTTGATGGCCTCCGCATCGGTCCCCTTGAGGGCTTCCTTGAGGTCCGCCATCGTGGTTTCGATGGCACGCCGCTCGGTCTCGCCAACCTTGGAGCCGTGTTCGGCCAGCGCCTTCTCGGTGGCATGGACCAAGGCTTCGGCGTGGTTCTTGGCCTCGACCTCGGCCTTGCGCTTCTTGTCTTCCTCGGCGTGGGCCTCGGCATCCTTGACCATGCGCTGGATGTCGGCGTCGCTCAAACCACCCGAAGCCTGGATGCGGATCTGCTGTTCCTTGCCGGTGCCTTTATCTTTCGCATGGACGTTGACGATGCCGTTGGCATCGATGTCGAAGGTGACCTCGATCTGCGGCACACCCCGCGGCGCCGGCGGAATGCCCATGAGATCGAACTGGCCAAGCATCTTGTTGTCGGCCGCCATCTCGCGTTCGCCCTGGAAGACCCGGATCGTCACCGCGCCCTGATTGTCCTCCGCGGTCGAGAACGTCTGGCTCTTCTTGGTCGGGATCGTTGTGTTGCGGTCGATGAGCCGTGTAAACACACCGCCCAGCGTCTCGATGCCAAGCGACAATGGGGTCACGTCGAGCAGCAGCACGTCCTTGACGTCGCCCTGCAGCACGCCCGCCTGGATGGCGGCGCCGACCGCCACGACTTCGTCAGGGTTGACGCCCTTGTGGGGTTCCTTGCCGAACAGCTGCTTGACGACTTCCTGCACGCGCGGCATGCGCGTCATCCCACCCACGAGCACCACTTCGTTGATCTCGGCAGCCGAGAGGCCGGCGTCCTTGAGCGCCTTGCGGCAGGGTTCGACAGTCTTCTGCACCAGGTCGTCGACCAGCGCCTCGAACTTGGCGCGGGTGAGTTTCATGGTCAGGTGCTTCGGCCCGGACGCATCGGCCGTGATGAACGGCAGGTTGATCTCGGTCTGCGCCGTTGAGGACAGCTCGATCTTTGCCTTTTCAGCCGACTCCTTGAGGCGCTGCAGCGCGAGCTTGTCGCGGCGCAGATCAATGCCCTGTTCTTTCTGGAATTCGTCCGCCAGGTAACTGACGAGGCGCATGTCAAAATCCTCGCCGCCCAGGAACGTGTCGCCGTTCGTGGACTTCACTTCGAACACGCCATCACCGATTTCGAGGATGGACACGTCGAAAGTGCCGCCGCCCAGATCATAGACCGCGATTGTGCCCTGCTTCTGCTTGTCGAGCCCATAGGCGAGCGCCGCCGCGGTCGGCTCGTTGATGATGCGCAGGACTTCGAGGCCCGCGATCTTGCCGGCGTCTTTGGTGGCCTGGCGCTGGGCGTCGTTGAAATAGGCCGGGACCGTGATGACAGCCTGCTCGACCTTTTGGCCGAGATAGCTCTCCGCCGTCTCCTTCATCTTCTGAAGCGTGAACGCCGAAATCTGCGAGGGCGAATAGGCCTTGCCGTCGGCTTCGACCCAGGCGTCGCCATTGGAGGCGCGCGAGATCTTGTAGGGGACGAGCTTCTTGTCCTTCTCCACCATGGGGTCGTCGTAGCGCCGGCCGACCAGGCGCTTGACCGCAAAAATTGTTTTTTCCGGATTGGTGACGGCCTGGCGTTTCGCCGGTTGGCCAACCATTCGTTCACCATCATCAGAGAAAGCGACGATGGAAGGCGTCGTGCGCATGCCTTCGGCGTTCTCGATGACTTTCGGTGTCTTGCCTTCCATCACGGCAACGCAGGAATTGGTAGTGCCGAGGTCGATACCGATGACCTTGCCCATGGTCTAAAATCCTCTTTGCTGCGGCAGGCCGGCCGGGCCCCTAAGGCACCCGGGACGAGGACCCACGATCAAACCGTGGAATTCCTTCGGCCCCCTTTTGACGTTATTGCGCCGCCCCCCGGCGGCGTTCATGGCTCATATAGGAGAGCGGCATAGAGCCGCAAGGCAGTGGAGCGCGATTCGGAGCCTGTGGATAGCGGATAGCGGGCCAAATCAGTGCCAATACGGGGCGGGCCGCCGGCAGGTTGAAATCGCTGAACCCGACCAAAGGGAACCAAGCCCGGAGAATCGGCTCAAGCGATGAAGGCCGATGTTGGTCGAAGACGCCTATGCTAAGCTGCCGCGAATTGCATCGAGCATCAGTCTTCCGAGGCCCCCGCCATGCGACGACGCGAATTCATCATTCACCTTGGTGGCGGCGTGGCCCTGGCATGGCCGGTCGCTGCACGCGCCCAACAGCCCGATCGCATGCGCCGTCTTGGCGTGCTTATGGGTCTGGGCGCCGATGATCGAGAATCGCAAGCCCGCCTTGCGGTCTTCGTGCAGGCCCTGGGGGAGCTGGGTTGGAGCCGCAATCTCGCGATCGATACCCGCTGGTGCGCCGACGATCCGGAACGCGCTCGCGCCTATGCGGGTGAACTCACCGCACTTGCTCCCGATGTCATGCTCGCTTCGGGCAGCATATCCGCAAGCGCGTTGCGGCAGGCCACGCGCAGCATTCCCGTTGTGTTCGTGCAGGTCGCCGAGCCGCAAGGCTTGGTCGAGAGTTTCGCAAAGCCGGGTCGCAACATCACCGGCATTGCCTCGATCGAGAGCGGCGTGAGCGCGAAATGGCTTGCGCTCATCAAGGAGATTGCACCGCATACGCGGCGCGTCATGGTGGTCCGTGATCCCGATTCTGGTGCCGGAACTGGGCAGTTCGCGGCCATCCAATCCGCGGCGCCAGCCTTGGGCGTCGAACTCGCAGCGGTCGGCGTGCGCGACGCAAACGAAATCGAACGCACCATTGTGGATTTCGCGCGCGTACCCGACAGCGGCCTCATCGTAACGACGAGCACGCGGGCCTCGGCGCACCGCGACTTGATCATAAGCCTCGCGGCGCGGCTCCGGCTGCCTGCCGTCTACCCGTTCCGCTTCTACGCCACTGCCGGCGGATTGATCGCCTACGGGGCCGACTGGAACGACCAGTATCGACGCGCCGCCGGCTATGTCGACCGTGTCCTCCGCGGCGAGAAGCCCGCCGACCTGCCAGTGCAGATGCCGGTGAAATACGAGACCGTGCTCAACCTCAAGACCGCCAAGGCGCTCAGTCTGCAAGTGCCCGACGTGGTGCGGCTGCGCGCCGACGAGGTGATCGAGTAATCACAACGCCTACCGCGGTGCGAGCATCCCCACCGTTCCGTCCTTCGTTACCTCGAAGGCAAAGCGGAAGCGCGGCAGGTCCTCGCCCGGATGGTCGTCCGCATAAGTGAGCTGTGGCAGCCGGTAATTATTGGGACGCGTTTCGCGTCCCTTGTAGATCGCCGGCCAGAGATCGATGTAGTGCCAGCCCGGCTCGCCCGTCGCCTGCATGAAGATTTCGATGTCACCCTGGCTGTTGAAACCGCATGCATAGCCAGAGGTCGCGTTGTCGTAGGTGAGCGTGTAGATATTGGCGGTCTCGCTCCAGCCGGTTCCCTTGAGGTGAATCTTGAACGTTGTGCCGGCTGGTCCACGCGCGACATCGAGCGGCAACGCCGTCGGCATGATCCAGAACGTGCCTTTCCGGCGCGTACCGCCGGCCGCTTCGGCCCAGAAGGCGTGCGAACCACCGAGATCGTCGGGCGCCTCGAACTTGAATTCCACATTCCCGGACACATCGGCCTTGGCCTCCGTGATGGGCCTGGAATGCTACTCCCAGCCGCCGCCGCTGATGCGATTGCCGGTAACGGTGGCCCAGTTGAGGACGACGGTCTTGCCTGGCTCGAAGCCCGTTCCCTTGACCGTGATCGGCGTCAGGATACCGCCGAACCTCGGGCTCGCGACCAAGTCGCCCTGCGGCGGCAACCTTTGCACGTCTTTCTGCACCTGTTGCTCCGGCGGCGGTGGCAAGACGGGGCCGCCCGGCGTAATCGTGAAATTGACTTTGAATTGCGCGCGGTCGGGCGCCGGCGATTGCTGCATGTTGCGGTAGGGCGAGCCAAAATCGGTATGAATGACTTCGAGCACGTGCACGCCGACGTGACCCGTCGCCGGTACCGTGAAACGCGCCGAGCCGCTTGTCGTGATCGCCGAAGCAAAGCCCGTGTACTTGTTATCGTAAACGAGCACCCAGCTGCCCTCGAGCTCGCGCCAACCGATGCCCTGGATCTCGACGGGAATTTCCGTTCCCAATGGCCCGCTCTCGCGCAACAGCTTCGTGGTCATGTCGATGCTGAAGCCGGCTTGGGTCAAAAGCCGGGTCCCCTGCTGCACCACGATGTCGTGCATGAAACCAAAATCTTCCGGCGCTTCGAACTTGGTGGCGATCCGGCCATCCTTATCCGTCTTCACCTTTGCGATCTGGTAGGCGGCTGGCGTGAATTGCCGGCCGATATATTCCGCAACGGTAACGCGCCAGCTACCTTTGACGGTCGCCCAGACGAGCTGGACTTCCTGTTCGGGCGGAAAGTTCACGCCCATGACGGTAATCGGCGTGCCAACCGGGCCATGCGTCGGCGAAACGCTCAGGTGCCCCACATATCCGTTGTTGGGCTCGCCCAACGTGACTTCCGGGCCCAAATCCGCAGCACGCGGGGCTGCGATCGAGATTGCGGGACACGTGGACGCAAACGCAACGAGCGCGCCAAACAGCGCGCTCGCGCGTCGTCTTCCGACGCATAGATTCATGATACTGCCCTTCAGGCTTCAGTTACTTCTTCGCCGGTACCGGCTGGAGCGTAATCTGGCCGTCAATAATCTGGAACTGCGACGACCTGATCTTGAACGGCTCCCAGGTCTGCGTGCCGCCCTGGTTGTCGGTCAGCGTCGCCTTATAGGCGAGCGAGCCCGAGGGCAGATCCGACGGAATGATCCAGGCTGCGCTCCAGAAGTAATCGGCCGCTTCACCGCGCGGCGGATGCTGGCCGTAACCGGCCTGCAGCTTTGTACCGTTCGGCAGTTCGACATAGAGGCTCTTGAGACCCTTGTCGTCAACTTGCTTCCCCTCGGCATCGTTGATCTTGAAGCGGAAGACCACTTTTTCCAACCGCTGGAACCGGTTGTTCAACACACAGGGCGCAAAGGGCGCACCCGCCTGGTTGCCGCGAATGACGTCGCCTTCGAAGTACATTCGGCCTTGAGACTGCGCTTGCGCGGCGCTCGCCACCGCGAGCGTGGAAAGCGCAACGGCCGAAGCGATCAGGAATTTCATTGAGTTCTCTCCCTGGAAAAATAAAGCGTTGAGACAATATACCGCCTTGGGCTTGATCATACATCGTTTTGCGGGCTTTTGAAGGGGGCCGTCGGCCTCCGGAGAGAATTCGAGAAATTATGGACGGACTCCGAATCATCCCGGGATACCTTGATCGCAAAGCCCAGGAGGCGGCGGTCGCGGTTCTGCGGCAAATTATTGCTGCCGCGCCGCTCTACACCCCTTGCGTGCAAAGCGGCAAGCCAATGTCGGTGAAAATGACCAATTGCGGTCCGCTGGGCTGGCTCACCGACGCGCGCGGCTACCGTTACGAACCGAAACATCCCGAAACAGGTGAACCGTGGCCCCCCATTCCGGAATTCCTGCACGCGGCCTGGCAGGACCTATCCGGCTACCGGCATCCGCCCGAAGCTTGTCTCGTCAACGTCTATGGCCCGGAGGCCCGCATGGGCTTGCATCAGGACCGCGACGAGCAAGATTTCACCGCCCCGGTCGTGTCCCTATCACTTGGGGATACTTGCCTTTTTCGCGTCGGCGGCACAAAACGCAAGAGTCCGACACGCTCGTTTCATCTAGGGTCCGGCGACGCGCTGGTGCTTGGCGGCGAGGCCCGGCTCGCTTTTCACGGTGTCGACCGGATCATGCCCGGCACCTCGACGCTGCTGTCCGAAGGTGGACGGATCAACCTAACTCTGCGAAGAGTGACGCAGCCAACGATGGCCGAAGTTGTTTAATCCATGGACATGCGCGGCTGCGCTGCCGCATTTTCACCCCGTCGATGGAGCAGGATATCGCCATGATCAACCCTTCCGGTTTGCTCCAGCGCGCGTTCATTGCCTGCTTGGTTGTCATGGCGTTCATTGTTCGAGCGCATGCCGCAGATGTCGTGTTTCCGCCCGGCTCCAATATCGGCCTTGCGCCGCCCCCGGGCATGACGGCCAGCCGTAACTTCTTCGGCTTTGAAGATGCGCCAAACCGGGTCGCAATCGTCATGGTGGCGTTGCCACGCGAGGCCTTTGCGGACATCGAGAAAACGATGACCGTCGAAGCATTGCAGCGCCAGGGTCTCACGGTCGACGGGCGGGAATCCCTGGTGTTGGCAATTGGCAACGCGCTCTTGTTGAATACCCGGCAGGAGGTCAGTGGCGTCAAGCTGCGCAAATGGATTTTGGTGGCGTCCACGGCCGAATTGACGGCGCTCATAAGCGTGCAGATTCCGGATACTGCCGCCAACGGCTATCCGGAAGACAAGATACGCGCCGCATTGGCGACGGTCGCGGTACGCCAGACGGTGCCGGTGGAAGAACAACTGGGCCTATTGCCGTTCGGGATTGGCGAACTTGCCGGCTTCCGCGTCGGCGGAGTCATGGCGGGACGTGCCGTGATGCTCACAGACGCCAAGGCTGAATTGCCAGAGGCCCGTACCGAACCACATATCGTGGTCGCTATCGCCAATGGTGGGCCGGCGCAATCCGGTGACCGCGGCGAGTTTGCGCGCCAGGTATTCGGTACAATCCCGAATCTCAAGGACATCCGCGTCACATCATCCGAACCGCTGCGTATCGCTGGGCAGCAAGGCCATCAAATCATGGCCCAGGGCAAGGATACCGCCACCGGTATCGACGTCACGATCGTGCAGTGGCTGCGCTTTGGATCGGGTGCCTATCTGCACTTCGTCGGGATTGCCCGCACCGATGCGTGGACGGCAGCCTATGGCCGTTTCCGCCAGGTTCGCGACGGCATTGACACACGATAAGTCCTAGCCACCCGCATCGTTTTTCTCCGGCCCATCCGTAGATGAAGCCGCCTCGACCGATGGCTTTTCTGCCGGCGGTTTTTCCGCGGCAGGTTTGGGTGGATGTTTGACGACTGCGACCAGCGCAGGCCGCAACATGCGCTCGCTGATCTTGAAACCGGCCTGCACCATCTGGGCGACGGTGCCGCCCGGCAATGACAGGTCCGGCACTTCGTACATGGCCTGATGAAAATTGGGGTCGAATTTCTCACCCTTGGCCGGTTCAAATTTCTTGATGCCGTGCTTGTCCAGCACCTTCAACAATTCGCGCTCTGTCAATTCCACGCCTTCGAGCAGTGCCTTGGTGCCCGGCGCGTTCGCATCGGCGTTCTCACGCAGGTTTGCGCCAAGCGACTGCAAAGCACGATCCATATTGTCGGCAACGCCAAGAATGTCGCGCGCAAAACCCGCTATGCCGTAGAGCCGGGCATCGGCCACTTCGCGTTCAGTCCGCCGCCTCAGGTTTTCCATTTCGGCAAGTGTGCGCAACAGCTTGTCCTTGAACTCGGCAGCTTCCCGGACCGCGTCCGCGAGGGGATCAGGCGGCGCCACCGTCGCGTCGGTCGCAGCAGCCTTGGCTTCCGGTGCCGGCGCCGGCGGTGCGGCTGCCGCGGCGGGTTGGGCAGTCCTGTCTTCTGCGGTGCCGGCACCTGCGGTGCTGGCCGTTGATTCCGTCATCGCATCGTCCTATTCGCAAATCGGTGTGTTAGCCCCGATATCAGGGTTGAGAGGCCAAAAATCAAGCATCAAAAGGGCCGTTGCGTTCGGTCGTTCCAGCCCGACGTGGCGTCGATGGACAAACTCACCCACCGACCAGCTTCCCGACCAGCTTTGCGGTGTAGTCGACCATTGGGATGACGCGGGCATAGTTGAGCCGGGTCGGCCCGATCACGCCAAGGACCCCGATAATGCGGCCTGATTGATCATGATACGGCGCCACGATCGTGGACGAACCCGACAGCGAGAACAGGTTGTTTTCCGAACCGATGAAAATGCGGGCACCATCGGCACGCTCAGCGCGGCCCAGGAGGTCGATGACGCCACGCCTTGCCTCCAGTTCGTCGAACAGAAGCCGAACACGTTCGAGGTCTTCCACCGCCTTGAGATCTTCCAGCAAATGGGCAGCACCGCGCACGATGAGCTTGCGCTCGTCGCTTTCCCCGCCCGACCAGCTGGCGAGCCCGGCCGCAACGATCTTTTGGGTCAAGGCGTCGAGCTGGGCTTTCTGGGCATCGAGGACCTTTTCGAGTTCCACCTTCGCTTCGGACAATGTGCGGCCGCGCACATGGGCATTAAGAAAATTTGCAGCTTCCGTGAGCGCGGAGGCCGGTAAACCCAACGGAATGTTGATGATGCGGTTCTCAACCTGACCGTCTTGCGCCACCAGCACCACCAAAGCACGTTCGGGCTCGAGCCGTACGAATTCGATATGCTTGAGCCGCACGTTATACTTGGCTGTCAGCACGACGCCAGCGGTGCGCGTGAGGCCTGAGAGCATGCCGGACGCTTCATTGAGCACGGCGTCCATGGTCTTGCCGGCGGCTGCGACCTTGGCCTCCATGTTGCGGCGCTCATCCTCACCGAGGTCGCCGATCTGCATCAGCGCATCGACAAAGAAGCGCAGGCCGAGTTCCGTCGGCAGCCGTCCCGCCGACGTGTGCGGTGCATAGATGAGGCCAAGCTGCTCCAGATCCGACATGACGTTGCGCACGGACGCAGCCGACAATGGCGTCGTGATCAGGCGCGATATGTTGCGTGATCCAACGGGCTCGCCGGTCGCCAGATAGCTTTCGACGATCTGGCGAAAGATTTCGCGCGAGCGTTCGTTGATCTGCGCCAAGCTGAGCTGGTTGACCGAACTCTTGCCGATCGGGATGTCGTTCGACATCAGCGTTCCTTCAATGCTCCTTCATGGTGCGCCGCTCGATCTCCAACAATTGGTCGAGCCCGCAAGTCGCCTGCGCGGCCTTCATCATGGCGTCGCCGCCGCCTGGCCCCAGGAACGGGTCAGGCCTGTCCTGCGCCAGGCATTCGTACGACTGCTTGACGGCCTTGTACATGGCGGCAAAAGCCGTTCCGGAGGAAGCGGCAAGCCGGAATCCGAGCTTGGCGTAATCGGCGCGAGAAAGCCTGGATGCCGCAAAACCGTCGACGGGCGCAAACGTCATCAGCGGCGGCGGCACGCGCTCTCCGACCATGCGCACTTCCTCGGGGTTGCGCGTAAATGAGAACACCATGTCGGCGCCCGCCTTCGCAAACGCCTCCCCGCGCCGGATGGCCTCCTCGATGCTACCGGCACGCCGCGCATTGGTGCGCGCAATGATGACGAGATTGGGATCGGTGCGCGCCGCCAGTGCCTCCTTGAGTTTCTTGACGAAGAACTCGGTAGGCACCAGATGGTCGATGCCGACGTGATGCTCGACCCGCCGCGGCAGGAGTTGGTCTTCGATTTCGATCCCCTGGAAACCAGCGGCCTCGGCCAGCGCGATCGTGCGGTGAATGTGAACCGGGTCGCCCCAGCCGCCGCCGGCATCGAGCACAAGCGGAAGCTTGCAGGCCGCCTTGATGTCGAGGGCAACGTCCGACATTTCCGACACCGAAATGTTGGCCTCCGTAATGCATTTCACCCAGCCGAGCGTGCCGCCCGAGAGGTAAATCGCCTTGAAACCAGCCTCCGCAGCCATCTTGGCCATGATCGGGTTGAACACCACCGGGGCGACCACGAGATCGTTGCCGCGGATCAGATCCTTGAGCTTTTGCAAACCGCACTCCCTTGTCTTACGACTTTGTCTAAATGGATCTCTTGCGCCGCCATGATGAGACTGTAGCGGGAGCCCCGACGCGGCTCAACGCGCTCTTGTCGGCCGGTGGTCTGGCCGCATTCTGGATCGCCTACGGGCTGATCCATTTGCTTTTGCGCGCGTACATGTCGGAAACGCTGTCGCTCGACGATGCACGGGCGAACGAAACCGCTCAGGGCTTGGCGCTGGGCTACCAGGTGCGGCAACCGCCGCTTTACTCCTGGCTGCTGTTCGGATTGCAGGAATTGATCGGCACGGGCCTCTCCGGTCTCGTCGCGCTACGCTACGCCATTGTGGCACTTATCGGCATGGCCGCTTATGGGGCGACCTTTGCGGCGTGCAACGACAGGCGCTGGGCGGCGGCGGCTTCGTTATCGCTCGTGCTGACCTATTCGGTGGGCTGGTCCTTTCATGAATGGGCAACGGAAACGATGGTCATGTCGGTGGCATGTTTTGCCACACTGCATGCGGCCTTGCGCTTCCTTGCCGAACCGAGCCGAGCTCGTTCGATATGGCTGGGCCTCGCCGTCGGCCTCGGGCTCATGTCGAAATTTTCGTATGCGGTTTTCCTTTTCGCGCTGATCTTCGCGGTCGGGACCTTTCCCGAGCTGCGTCGGCGCCTGGTGGACACTCGGCTCCTGCTTACTCTTGGGATTGCGCTCGCGATGACCGTGCCTTTTGTGTGGTGGCTGGTCAGCGTACGCGGCGATCTGGCCGGCATGGCATCGCTTCATCTCATCGAAGCGCAACGTCCCTATTTGCAACGGGTTTTCCTCGGAATAGCGCGGCTGTCCTGGTCACTGCCATTTTTCCTGATGCCATGGCTGGCAATCGTCGCCGCGATCGCCTGGCCGGCATTTCGACCCGGACAGCAAGTGCCGCCGCCTTGCAATGCGGCCGAAGGTACGGGCGCGACCGGCGCAGAGGCCGCGCCCTCTTGGCCTGAGCGGCTCGTGCTGCGGACCATGCTGATCGGCGCGGTGCTGATGGCGGCCGGAATCGTCGCGATCGGCGCGACCAATATCGGCGAGCGCTATATGCACCCGGTCCTGATGATTGCGCCGGTTTATGCCTTCGCGCGCATGTCGCGCTCCCTGCCGGGCAAGCCCTATTTGCGCCGTTTCGTCGCGA
Organism: Xanthobacteraceae bacterium; assembly: GCA_035300505.1. GTDB lineage: Bacteria > Pseudomonadota > Alphaproteobacteria > Rhizobiales > Xanthobacteraceae > VAZQ01. The sequence goes on along the minus strand of DATGVJ010000133.1, from coordinate 16,752 downwards.
CCGCCCTCGTCGCCGTGCTGCTCCTGCTGGTCGCACGCGTGTTCTCGTTCGAGAACCAATTGTTCGGACGTCCGACCCGGCAACACGCCCAGCCTTTCGCGGGCCTGGCCAAGGCTTTGGAACAGCGCGGCCTGACCGGTGGCACGATCGTGACGGTATCGGTGCGCGTTGCCGGCAATCTTCGTCAGTTCTTCCCTGCTGCGCGCTATGTCGCCGACGACAGCCAGCGCCTGTTTCGTCCCGCGCGTCGCGCCGGTGACGAGTCGTGCGTGCTGGTCTGGCACGAAAACGAGAGCGAGAGGGCACGTGTGCTTGCGCCCGAACCTGCCGCAGAACGCATCGAGATCATGGCACCGGCGCGCCTGCGCGGATCAAGGCGCAGCGTTTGGTTTGTGGCCAGGCTCGATCCGCACGATCGTCTATGCGCATAGCCGGCGCTTGCAGATATGATAGGAACTTCGCGGCACCAGGAACGGTGGCGCATTCAAGAAACCACAATGGGGAAACCGGTGGCAAAGCTCAAGGTCATGTGTGCGCGATCAATGCACGAAGTAGTCACCGCATTGGCCTATGATTTCACCCGCGCAATCGGCCATGAGGTCGAACTCTCCTTCGCAACGGTCGGCGCGCTGCACAAGAGGCTCGACCAGGGCGAAACGTGCGATGTGCTGATCAGCGCGGTTACCGCCATCGATCATCTCATGAAGGCGGGCGCATTGGTCTCGGGGAGCAAGGCACCGGTTGCCGCCACCAGCATCGGCGTCACGATACGCGAGGGTGCAGTGGCGCCCGATATTGCAACGCCGGAGGCTTTCAAGAAAGCACTCGTCGAGGCGCATGCGATCGCGTTCAGTGACGCGGCGGTCGGTGGCTCGGCTGGTATCCATCTCGCCAAAATGTTCGTCGATCTCGGCCTCCGCGACATCATCAAGGCCAAGGGCTTGCCCCAACAAAACGGCGGCGAGGTCGCGTCCCGGGTGGCCGAAGGCAAGGCCGAAATCGGCATGACCCTGATTGCCGAAATCATGCCGATCAAGGGCGTGCGGGTGCTTGGCCCTCTGCCGGCACCGCTCGGCCTCGACGCAATCTATTGTGCTGCGGTCATGAACGCTTCCCATGCACCCGATGCCGCACGTGAATTCATCCACGCCCTGACCAGGCCCTCGACCGGCGAAGTGTGGAAGCAGGCGGGGTTCACGGCGGCACGGTAATCTTCCCCGAGCATACAAATTCGAGTAGCATTGGACGTCCGTTGTTTGAAAAGGAGCATGTGGCATGAACAGGAACATCATTACGAGCGCCGCCTTGATGGCTCTCGTACTCGCGGCCGGTTCCAGTGGATGGCTTGAGGACGCGCTTGCGCAAGGCCAGACGCCGGCAGCCGGGCGGGTCCTGCCGATGTTCGAGGTGGACGCCCGTTTCCCCATCATGCCGGACCGCACGCTGCTTGGTGGCGTCGGTGGCGCGACCGCAGATTCCCACGGCAATGTCTGGGTGTTTCACCGCCCGCACACACTTGAAGAAGACAATGCGACGCTCAACGGCTTCGTGCCAGCACCGCCCGTTCTGCAATTCAATGCCAGCGGCCGTTACATCCAAGGCTGGGGCGGCCCCGCCAAAGGCCAATACGAGTGGTTCAATCGCGGCGGGCTCTTTTCGGCACACGTGGAGTGCCAGTCGTGCACGACCGACCGGCGGCGCAACGGCGATGGACGCCCCGGCAGCGGCGAACACGGCATCTTTGTCGACGACAAGGACAACGTCTGGCTCACCGGCAATGGCAATGGCGACGGCCAAGTCCTGAAATTCACCAAGGATGGAAAGTTTCTGCTGCAGATCGGCAAAGGCGGCTCACCCGTAGACAGCAACAGTACTGAACACTTGAGCCGGCCGGCCGGTATCACGGTCCATTCCCGGACCAACGAGGTGCTGATCGCCGACGGTTATGGCAACCGCCGCGTAGTCGTGTTCGATGCCGAGACCGGCAAGTACAAGCGCCACTGGGGCGCCTACGGCAACAAGCCCGACGACAAGGCCGCGAATGCGCCCCAGAGATCCGGGCCGACGTCGCAGCAGTTCAACACGCCGCACGGCATCGCGGTCGCCAACGACGGCACCGTCTACGTGACGGACCGCGCCAACAACCGCATCCAGGTATTTCGGCTCGACGGCACGTTCATCAAGGAAGCCTTCGTCAAGCGTGAATCGCGCGGCACCGGCACTGCGTTCGGTGTTGCGCTATCGGCCGATCCCGAACAACGTTTCGCTTACATAGCGGACGGCTCGAACGACAGGATTGCGATTCTCGACCGCGCCTCCCTCGAAGAGATCGGCCAGATCGGCGGTCCGGGGCGCAAGGCCGGCGAATTCTACCACATCCACAGTCTCGGCGTTGACCCGCAAGGCAACCTGATCACCGGCGAGTCGCAGGGCTATCGGGTGCAGAAATTCGTCTTCAAGGGGCTGTCGACGGCAACGACGCGATAGCGCGTCGCCGTCATACATTCTGCTTTGCCGATTTAGCAAAGTACGAAAACTAAAACCTGAAATTAAGACCCAGGCCAGCCGTGATGAATTCAGGCCGTAAACCGAAAATCTCCTCGGATGGATCCGGGTTTCCAGCATCCGTGAAAGTCTTTTGCTGGAATTGATGATATCGCGCCTCGAGTTTCAATGACATGTTTTGTGTCAGCTTATGCTCATAACCTGCGCCTGCGGTCCATCCGTTGAACCAACGATTTGTTCCATCCACTTCTGTGCATTCCCAACGATGGGTTTTGTAAACCGTACCGGCATATCCGCCGAGTCCATAGATCATACTCGAGGGCCCGACCATCGTGCCGAGACGCCCGACGATAGACGTCACTCCCAGAGCTTCATGACCAAACTGGGGACTACACCCACCATTGAACACGTCAGCGACCGCCGTCGCGGTGAACGTGCTTTTTACGTCGCCCTCAAGGCCGAAGATGATATTTCCGTTGCGCCAGTTGAACCCAATATTGCCGCCGACAAACCCTCCGCTTTTCCAATCGGTCTTGGCCGCCGCAACAGTGGAATCGATCAGATCAAAGTCAGAGTGTTTGCCCGACGTCGCAGCATAACCGAACGAGAAGCCAATATCCCATCCTTCAAATCCGCTGACCGGCACCCCGATCGGTGCCTTGATGATTGGCTTCGCCGGCATGTCGGCTGCCCGTGCCGACCCGATCACCGCGAGTGCCGTACTGGCAAGAAGTGCGAGCATAAGCCGTTTCATGAGGCCCCCCATCTGAGCAAAAGTCGAAACCGATGAAGGTATTATAATATCGATCGGAGATTCTCCGGTCGAGGCCAGCAATGCCACAAAAGCGTGGATACTACAATTTTCCCCGGCATCGTTGTATTATTGCAACATATACGACGCTAACGGTTGCACCAACGCCTAACTGCACCTACGCCCATGAACACCAAGACCGCAGCCGATTGGCAATAAGGCGGTTTTGATGCTGTTCTTTCTGATCGCACTATTCTGCTTCTGATCGGGTTTTCTCGATCAGCGCGTCGGCAATCGTTTCAAAGGCATTGAATTGCTGTTTTATATCATAAGCGCCAAGAGCTTGGGTCATCCAATCCGTGGAAGCATTCGAAAAGACCCAGGTATTGCCGCCAGGATTAACCTCAAGCACGTAGAGCACGCCTGTCTTGTCTTCGCGAATAATGTCGCAGGCCTGGAACGGCACCTCGGGTATCGCCTTATAGGCAGCGCCCGCAAGGGCCAGCACGTCGTCCTCGTAACAAAGCGTCATCGTCAGACCAGCGGAGAAATATCCCCGGAAAATCGAGTTCGCGAGTTCTTCGTCTGGTGCGTCGAGCGAAGGCCGTGCAATCGCCAATTTTTTCATGTCAGCTGAAACCGGGCGACCAAATATCGAAAGGACCCGGTAAGAGACTGGATATGGTCCTGTGTCGATGAAGCGCTGTAGAAATACGTCGCCGAGTGAGGGCGCAGCCTTAAGCGCCGCACCGGTTGGCATCAACTTAAAACCATCACCGTTGGAAGCGCCGATCATCGCTGACTTGACCAGCACATGGCTTCCTAGTCCGGCCTGCAGCGGGTCGCTCGCTGATCCGTTAAACCAATAGGGTGGCACGGACAGTCCGGCACGCAAAAACCGTTCCATCTGTTCCCGCTTGCTGATCAGCAGGCCGGCGTAGACCTTGCCCCGGGCCGGCACGAAATAACGCAAGTAGAGCGGTGAAAAAATAAGGCTTGGCAATCGCGCCGCCTTGCGTTTCGTTACCGAAGAAGCAATCGAGTTCCACGCAATGATTACATCGATGTCGGGCGCTTTGGCCCGAACGATATCTGCAATGGCTTCAAAATCGCGGAGGTCCTGTGAATGCGGTTGATGAACAAGCACTAGGTTGCGCTCTGGCCGCGTTGCGATTGCAGGCAGTTGGGAAGCCGTCGTCGCCATTGTTCACTCCCCGGTCGCACCGCTAGCGCGAATGGGCACGGCCCATTTCTCGATCTCGTTCGCAACAAACTTTGCGAGGTAGTCGGGGCTACGACGAGGCGGGGCTACGACGTAAAGGCCAAGGCCTTCGAGTCGTTGCCGGAACGCCGGATTGTCCATCACCTTGCCGAGCGCCGCGTTGAGCCTGCCGACCAGACCGGCCGGCGTGCCCTTTGGCAGGAACACCGCGTTCCACGTATAGGCGTCGAACTCCGTGAGCCCTTGCTCATGCGCCGTCGCAAGATTGGGCATCACGGATGAGCGTTCGCGCGAAAGCGTTGCAAGCGCTTTCACCTGCGCGGTTTCGACTGGCTGCACGGCGGTTGAGAGAACGTTGCACATATAATCGATACGGCCACCGATCAGGTCCACCATCGCGGGTCCGCCGCCCCGATAGGGGACGTGGGTGATGTCGACCCCAATGACCTGGTTCAACAGCACGCAGCCGATATGGGTCGAGGTGCCGGCGCCAGCCGAACCGAATTGCATCGTGGACTGCCGTGCCTTGGCGTAGCTAATGAATTCACCGAGATCTCTGACCGGCAAATCCTTGCGCGTAATCAACACCAGCGGCACGTCGGCAATGAGCGCGACCGGCGCAAAATCCGTCGCCGCGTTGTAGAGCGGCCGCCGGTAGAGCGTCTGGTTGAGCGCATGCGTTCCGATCGAGCCCAGCACGAAAGCATGGCCATCGGGATTGACCTGCGCGACGCGCAGCGAGCCCGTCATGCCGCCCGCACCCGTCACGTTCTCAACGACGACCTGCCGGCCGACAACTTCGCCCAAATATTGCGCCAACATGCGGCCGAGCACGTCGACAGGCCCGCCGGCCGCAAATGGAACCACCATGGTGAGCGGTCGGCTCGGCCACTCCGGCGCCTGAGCCTGAGCGGCCACGGCTGACGAGCCGGCCAGCAGAATGAGCAATGCCGCCGCGATCAATCTCTGCACGGTCACACCCGCCTGCCAAACATCGCAATTGCAGCGAGCGGCACCACGAGGCCGATCGCCGTAACCACGATGATCAAAATACCAAGCTCGCCATATTCCCCGCGCGCGACGGGGTACAGGTCATTGAGATATTTGGTCTGCAACTGGCCGGCAACAAGCGCCAGATTCATGAACGACGCCATGAGGGCAAACCAGGTGGCGCGGTGGCCGGCCGGCGCGAAATAGGCTGTGAGCGTCAGCAGCGGGACCATACTGAGCTGCGCAAACGGCGAGGTCGCGGCCGTGTCGATGATCGCGATCGTGCGCGCCCCGAAGCCGAACACTTTCTCGGTCCATTCGTGCAGCCCGAAGACAAGGCCGATGCCAGGCAAGGCCAGGATAGTTCCAAGCACCGTGATCCAGAACAGCGTGCGCACCACCGAATGTTCGGTGAGTTGCTTGCTCATGAACCACATGACGACCAGCGCAATGGTCGCCCCGGTCTGGCCCAAATGTCCCAAGAAAGCCTCGTCGAATTTGAGCACGTCGAGGCTGAACCACGTATAGCCGTCGCCCACCGAAGGCGTCGCGCGAAACACAAAGATAATGATCGCGGCAAACATGATGGACAGCCGCACCTTGTGATCAAGCTCGCGCGTCACCAGCACCAGCATCGTGCAGATGACGGCCATCGAGATGATGAAGACGATCTCCTCGGCAAACGAAAAATCTGCAATTCCGAGCGCCGATACGACGACGCCGAAGACGATGCCGCCGCCCAGAATGCGCCAGTCGATGGCGCGCCGCTCCGGCGTTTCCGCATCGATAAGCATGACGCCCGTGACCGACAGGGCCGGAATGATGAGGCCCATCAGGAATACGGTCTCGCGGCCATAGATCGCCGCCAGCCAGCCGGAAAGCCCCGCCACGGCGAGAATGCCGGTCGACGTCGCAAGGCGTCCCAGCACCTGCACCATGCCGAGATCGGCGCGAATATCGTGATCGGATCGCGGCTGACCTGCCGCATCGACGCGCTCCACCACCTCGGTCGACATCGCGTCAGCGACGACGTCCTGGATGACGGAGCCCAGCACGATCAGCATGTTGCCGACGAAGTACATCTGCTCCGGGCGCAGAGCTTGCGTCCATTGTCCGGCCGCAGCTGCAAGGATGATCATTCCGGCTGCCATGCTGCCTGCGCCGATGAGGACATAGGACCTCCGCTGCGAGCGCAGGATCGGAACAGTGTCCACCATTTCGCCGAACACCATCTTCACGGTCCACGGCAGCATGAGCCAGACGCTGATGCTGGCAAGCTGCGAGGGCGAAAGGGTGAGGCTTTCCTTGACCCACATGGTGCGGGTCACATCAATGAGCCCAAGCGCCCCGAAGGCGAAATAGACCATCAGGAGCGGGACATAGCGCGCGCGGCACGATTTGATCGGCTGCATCACGCCGTCAACCACCGCCGACCGCCAGGTCGATAGTGGCGCCGCAATCGCGCTGGCCTGTTGTTCACTCATCGGGATCAGACCTTCAATCCGAGCAGGTCCGCCGCCCTGCCACCAGCAACCAAGTGCAGGTCTTCGTTCGACAGATCAATCGCCTGTTTGATCTCGCCGACCGGATCGCTTCCGCCGACCGGATAGTCCGATCCGAGAACCATGCGGTCAGTACCGACACGCTTGAACAGTGTCTGCATGGCCAAAGGATCGTAGAGGCAGGTATCGTAATAGAAATGGCGCAGATATTCGCTTGGCTTCTTGTAGCCGATGTTCACACGCGCTTCGGCTTTCTCGATATTGCGGTCGAGCCTCCCCATGCAGGTCGCGAAATAGCCGCCGCCATGGGCGATCACAATTTTGAGACCCGGAACGGCATCAAGCAGGCCTTCATAGATCATCGAGGACGCGACCTTGGCCTCTTCGATCTGCTGCCCGATGGAATTCCAGAGCGCGAACTTGTGGAACCAGGGATCGCGAATGCCTTCCGGATGGATGAACACCGGCACATCGAGCGCGCGGATGGTTTCCCACAAGGGCCAGAACTTGCGATCACCAAGATAAACCCCGTCCACATTTGTCGGCAGCATCACGGCTCTGTGGCCAAGTTCGGTGATGCCGCGCTTGAGTTCGGCGACCGCGAGCCCGACATCCTGCATCGGCAGCGTGACGGTACCGACGAAGCGCTTTGGAAAACGCGCAACCCAGCCCGCGATGATGTCGTTCATGCGCGCCGTCAATTGGCGCGCGGTCTGCGCATCGGCCCACCAGGCCGACATATGGACCGGGCCGGTGAAAACCACGTGCATGTCGATGCCGCGCTCATCCATGTCGGCGACCTGGAGTTCGGGATCGAGAAATCTTTGCAGATTGGCGCTCGGTGGCGCCTGCTTCTTTCCGAAGCCCGTAATGGCATTGCGGCTGGTGCAAATCTCGCGCAGCTCCGCGTCGAGCATGTGCGTATGAAAATCGATCACAAGAGGAACATCGGGATGCTTGCGCGCCATAACGGATTAAGGCTCCTGTCAGATTGAAATATCGACCCCACGGTGATCGCCCGCAGGCTGCGCCCGCCGCCGAATACAGTTTCTCTTGTCCTCGTGCGGGTTCAAGGCAATAGTGCGCCCCATTGTGGTTCCCCCCGCTCTTCCTACAAAGCTCGCACTCGAATATTATCACGCAACCCGCCAATAAAGGACAGAACCATGCGGCCAAGCCGCCGCCAACCCGATGAGCTCCGTGCCGTCTCGCTCGAGCGCGGCGTCGTCCGCTATGCCGAGGGCTCCTGCTTCGTAAAATTTGGCGACACCCACGTGCTGGTCACGGCCACGCTCGAAGATCGCCTGCCGCCCTGGCTCAAGGGACAGGGCCGCGGCTGGGTCACTGCCGAATACGGCATGCTGCCGCGCGCCACACTCGAACGCACCCGCCGCGAAGCCTCGGCCGGCAAGCAGAACGGCCGGACCGTCGAGATCCAGCGGCTGATCGGCCGCAGCCTTCGCACCATTGTCGACCTCGTGGCGCTCGGCGAACGGCAGATCACGATTGATTGCGACGTCATCCAGGCCGATGGCGGCACACGCACGGCCTCGATCACGGGCGCCTGGGTGGCGTTGCACGATTGCATCGCCTGGATGAAGACGCGCCAGATGCTCAAGGCCGACCCTCTGCGCGACAACGTGGCGGCAATCTCCTGCGGCATTTGTAGCGGCACCCCGGTACTCGATCTCGATTATGCCGAGGACTCCGGCGCGGATACGGACGCAAATTTCGTCATGACGGGAGCGGGCACCATCATTGAGGTGCAGGGTACGGCCGAGAAAACGCCGTTCACGGAGGAGCAATTACTCGCCCTCCTGGCGCTGGCCCGCAAAGGCGTGGCCAAACTGGTCGACCTGCAGAAGCTCGCCGTCATGTGAACCATGGCGTTTTCCGGCGAAGTGAGCTTCCGGTTTTGCCGAACAGAACGCGTCAACTTAGTGAGCCGGCGACATGCCTCACCGCCAGATCTCCGGCCGCCTCGTCATCGCTACCCACAACGAGGGCAAGTTGCGTGAAATGCGTGAGCTGCTTGCTCCCTATGGGATTAGCCCAATCTCTGCGGCCGAACTCGGCCTCACGGAACCCGACGAAACGGGCACCACCTTCCGCGACAACGCGGCCATCAAGGCCATGGCGGCCGCCAAGTCATGCGAGCTTCCCGCCTTTGCGGATGATTCCGGGCTCGTGGTCGATGCGCTTGATGGCGCGCCCGGCATCTATTCGGCGCGCTGGGCGGAACCCGGGCGCGATTTTGGCCGCGCGATGCAAACGATCGAAGACAAGCTGCGGGCCTGTAACGCCACGACTCCAAATCAGCGCGCAGCGCATTTCGTGTCCGCTCTTTGCGTCGCCTGGCCGGACGGACACTGCGAAGAATTCGAGGCGCGAGTCGATGGCACGCTGGTTTGGCCGCCGCGCGGAACGGCAGGCTTCGGTTATGACCCGATGTTTCTGCCGCAAGGGTTCGATCGCACTTTCGGCGAGATGACCAGCGACGAAAAACATGGGCTCCCGCCGCGCGGGCTCGGCCTGTCGCACCGCGCGCGTGCGTTCGTAAAGTTGGCCGAGGCCTGTCTGGCGCGGGGCGGCTAGAAAGCCGATGCGCAAAGGCAGGTGGCTACCTGCGCACCGACACAGTAATCAGTCGCTGACGTATTAATGCTAGAGTCGGCCGCAACACCAACCGATTCGCAGCGAGCACCGCGAATATCGCCAGAAGCTGCCCATGATGACAACTGTATCGACCATCGGCCCGCTTGGCGTCTACGTGCACTGGCCGTTCTGCCTGTCCAAGTGCCCCTATTGCGACTTCAACAGCCATGTGCGCCATGCCGCGATCGACGAGGCGCGCTACATTCGCGCCTTCGCGGCCGAGATCCAGACGACCGCAGCCCGGATACCGGGGCGTACCGTCTCCACCATCTTCTTCGGCGGCGGCACACCGTCCCTGATGCAGCCCGCAACGGTCGGCGCGATACTCGACACAATCGCCAGGCATTGGACGGTTGCGGCCGATGTCGAGGTGACGCTTGAAGCCAATCCAACCAGCGTCGAGGCCACGCGCTTTCGGGGCTATCGTTCGGCCGGCGTGAACCGCGTGTCGCTCGGCGTTCAGGCGCTCGACGATGCTTCGCTCAGGGCGCTTGGCCGAATGCATACCGCACAGGAAGCGCTCGACGCGGTGGCCGTCGCCCGGTCGATATTCGAACGCTATTCCTTCGACCTCATCTATGCACGCTCCGGTCAATCCGTTGCGCAATGGGTCGCGGAACTCAAGCATGCCATCACGGAAGCCGCCGAACATCTTTCGCTCTATCAGCTTACGATCGAGGCCGAGACGCCGTTTGCCGCGCTTGCCGCCGCCGGCAAGCTCAACGTCCCGGGCGAAGACCTCGCGCGCGAACTTTACGACACCACCCAGGAAGTCTGCGCGGCCGCGGGACTTCCCGTCTACGAAGTGTCGAACCATGCGCGCCCCGGTGCGGAATGCCGGCATAATCTCATCTATTGGCGTTCGCATGAATATGCCGGCATTGGGCCCGGCGCCCATGGCCGTCTTGATATCGAAGGCGCACGCCATGCGGTTGCGACCGAAAAACGCCCCGAAGCCTGGTTGACGCGCGTGGAAGAACAGGGCCATGGCGTCATCACGGATGAAATGCTGCTCGCGAGCGAGCGGGCCGACGAATTCCTGCTCATGGGACTGCGGCTCACAGAGGGAATCGACCCCAAGCGCTTCGAGCGGCTCGCCGGCCATCCGCTTGATCCGAACCGCATCGCGATATTGCGCCAGGAAGGCGCGATTGAATTGACGCAGGACGGAATGCTGCGCGTCACCCCGTCAGGGTTTCCAGTGCTCGATGCGGTGGTGGCGGATTTGGCGGCTTGAGAGGGGTTTAGTTGAACTTCAGGTTCGCCGCCTTGGTCACGGCAAGAATAGCGTCAATCTCGCGTTTGATTTGCGCATCGAAGGCAGTTGGCGTGATCGGCATCGGGTCGACGCCCTGCTGCGCGAACTTCTCCGGCACGCCCGGCCCGTTCAGCGCCTTTTGGATTTCCTGGTGCAGCTTGTCGATGATGTCGCGTGGCGTTTTCGCGGGCACGAACAGCCCGGTCCAGAACGTATATTCGGAATCCCGGAATCCCAACTCAAGGGTTGTGGGCACGTCGGGAAGCGCGGACGAGCGCTGTGGCGTGCTCACGGCGAGCGCCAAGAGCTTGCCCTCGCGGATAAAGGGCAGCCCGGCGGCGATACTGGAGCAGGCGAAGTCCACGCGTTCGGTCATCACCTCGGTAAGGGCCTCCGGCATGCCACGGAACGGCACGTGCACGGCTTCGAAACCGGCGCTCAGCCGCAGCAGCTCCGTTGAGATGTGGACCGCCGAGCCGACGCCGACTGAGCCATAGCTCATCGCGCCAGGCCTGACCCTGGCGGCGGCGACCAACTCCGCAAGTGTCTTGATCCCTTTCGCCGGCGACACCACGACGACGTTTGGCGAACTGCCGAGCGAGGCGACCGCCGCAAAGTCGCGCGCGGTGTCGTAAGGCGCATTCGGATAGATCGCCGGCGTCGCCGCGTGCGCGGAGGAATTCACCAGGAGCGTATAGCCGTCCGGCTCCGCACGCGCGACCACGGCCGAGCCGATCGTGGTGCCGGCGCCGGCTCGATTGTCAATGATGATCGGTTGCCCGAGTTGCCGCGATAGCGGCTCGAACACGATGCGCGAGATGATGTCGATGGTGCTGCCCGGGGCGACTGGGACGATCGCGCGGATCTGCTTGGCGGGCCAAACCTGAGTCTGAGCCGGCGCGACGCGCGACATGGCTGGCAGTGCGGCTGCGGCCGCCGCCAGTTGCAAAAATTCACGTCTGCGATACCGCATGATTACCCCTGGTTCCCGGGCGTCGCGCCAAATGACTTTGGGGCCGGGCTGATGATCTGTCCGCCGGAGGGCGCAACCCGCATCACCGCAAGTCCGCGCTGATTGGTGCCGTCGGGGCGGAAGCGGAACAGACCGTCGATGCCGGTGAAGCCGGATGAATTGTTCAAAACCTCGGGAGAGAATCTCTGCTTGCCTTGAGTCTTGGTGAGCGCCGCAATCAGCGCCACCGCGTCGTAGGCAAGCGACGCCGTGCGTGACGGATCGTGTCCGTAACGGCTGCGATAGCGAGCGGAAAAATTGCGGAATCCGGTCGAATCCGGGCCCGCATACCAGGCGCCATCGAGCGCAGCATTGGAGAAGATTTGCGGGTCTTCCCAGAGGCCGGTACCGAGCAGCTGCATCCGCTTTGCGTCGACACCATTGGCCGTGAGCGTGCCCATCACGGCCGAGACCGAATCCGCGCCATCCGGAATGAAAATCGCGTCCGAACGAGGCGCCGCCTGGGCGATCGTGCGCACCGCGGTCGCCATCTGGTTGCGGTCGAGCGGATAGCGTTCGAGCGCGACAAGCCGTGCACCGCGACGTGCGACCGATTGCTTGAAGGCCGCCTCAACAACGCTGCCATAGGCATTGTCCGGAATGGCCGCCGCGAATGATCGTTTGCCCTGCGTCACCGCATGGCTGACGATACGATCGACGTCGGATTCAGGCAGGAAACTCAATAGATGAACCCCACGCGCCGCCACATTGGCGTCGGTCGAAAAGGCAATGACCGGGATGTTTCGGGAACGCGCCAACTGGCCGACCGGCGTCACCGAATGGGCGAACAGCGGCCCAAGGATCAGTTCGGCACCTTCCTGGATCGCTTGCTGGGCCGCCTGTTGGGCACCACCCGCCGTCCCGCCATCGTCCTTGACGAGGAGTTGGACGTCTTGACTGTTGAACTCGGCAAGCGCCAACTCAGCCGCATTGCGCATGGCCGCCGCGGCCGCGCCCGCATTGCCGCTCGCAGACAACGGCAAGATAAGTGCGACCTTGACGCCACCGCCCCCAATCGTGGCCCCGCCTTGAGGGGCCTCTTCAGGTGTTGGGGAACTGGAGAACAGGTCACCCGTCGACAGCCCGCCTCCACCCGTGCATCCAGACAGGATCGCGCCTGCCGCAAGGATGAGCGCAACACCCAACCGTTGGGCCAGGCTCAAAGTCCCCGCCTGGAACGCTTGCAGCATACCGGTACCTCGACGCCGAACTTATAGGCCAAAAGATGCTATGTCGGAAATCAATGTCGGAAATCAATACGCCAAGGCTTCAATACGCCAAGCCTTGGGCTGAGTCTTGGGTTCGGTCCCGGCAATTCCGCCAATTGTCGGCGTGTGACCAGCTTGGGCTCAACCAGCTGAAAAGGATAGCGATTTTCGGTGTCCTGACAAAACCCCGACAGCCGATAGATTGAAGTTATGCACAAGCAAGACCCTTCCGGCCCACCCTCGGCAACCGCGCCAAAGACGGGACGCTATGTTCTCAAGGGGCAAGCGGCTGTTGCCCCTGCTCTTGAACCTGGGCTCCATATTGTGGCGACGCCGATCGGCAATCTACGCGACATTACGGTGCGGGCAATTGAAACGCTCGCCTCCTGCACCCTTATCGCCTGTGAGGACACGCGTGTTACCCGGAAGCTTCTCGACCACTATGGAATCTCGATCCCTTTAATCCCTTACCATGACCACAACGCAGCCGAGATGCGACCCAGGATAATCGACCGGCTCGCCGACGGCGCTGCAGTCGCGCTCGTGTCCGACGCCGGCACACCCCTCATCTCCGACCCTGGCTACAAGCTCGTGCGCGCCGCCCAGGAGGCAGGACATGTGGTGCACACTGTTCCGGGCGCCTCTTCGGTTCTCGCGGCACTGACTGTTTGCGGACTGCCAACCGACCGATTCTTTTTCGAGGGTTTCCTGCCGTCGAAATCGGTGCAACGCCGTACGCGCATTACCGAACTGGCGCGCATACCGGCAACGCTCGTGCTGTTCGAGAGTGGGTCACGCGTGGCGGAAACGCTTGCAGATCTCGCCGAGGGTCTCGGGAACCGAACGGCTGCGCTTTGCCGGGAACTTACAAAACTGCACGAGGAGGTTCGCCACGGCGACCTTGCTGCGCTCGCCAGCCATTATGCGGGCGATGCGGAAACCCGTGGTGAGATCGTCGTTGTGGTCGCGCCTCCGGACGTCGAGGCGCACGCGACCGATCCCGACACACTTGACGCGCTGCTGCGCGATGCGCTCGTGCGGCTTTCCGTCAAGGAAGCCGTCGCCGAAATAGCAACCGTCACCGGTGAGCCGCGTCGGCACATCTACCAGCGTGCGCTGGCGCTGCGCAAAGCAAGCCAAATCGGCAGGCAAGAATGAAATCCGGCGGTGATCCTCCTCGGCCACGTCCCGTAGGGACGCCGCGACCGGAGCGGCAGGTCGCGTTTCGTTTGGGCCTGTCGGCAGAAAGCCGCGCGGCCGTATTTCTTATTGCCAAAGGCTTTCGCATCCTGGCGCGGCGGTGGCGCAGCCCCGTGGGAGAAATCGACATCGTGGCACGCCGCCGTAAACTCCTGGTCTTCGTTGAAGTCAAAGCGCGTGAAAATCTCGACGACGCTGCCTGGTCGGTCACCGAGCGGCAGCGCGCGCGCATCGTTGCGGCCGCCGAGGCATGGCTCGCCCGCTACCCGGATGAACGCATCGAGGACATGCGCTTTGATGCCATATTGGTTGCGCCGGGCTCGCTGCCGCGCCATATCCCGGCTGCGTTCGACGCCAGCCGCTGATTTGTAAGCCATTGAACGAGGACTTTATGATCTTGAAAGTTGCCGTCCAGATGGACCCGATCGAGCGGATCAACATCCGGGGCGATTCGACCTTTGCGCTGCTCCTGGAGGCGCAGGCGCGCGGCCATACGCTCGGCTATTTCACGCCCGACCGTCTGGCCATGACGGGCGGCAATGTATTTGCGGAGGTCCAGCCCCTCACCGTACGCGACCTGGTCGGCGATCATGTCACTCTGGGTGAAGGGCGGCGCACGGAGCTTGCCGCATTCGACGTCGTCTTGCTGCGCCAAGATCCGCCGTTCGATCTCGCCTATGTCACGACGACGCATCTCCTCGAACGCGTCCATCCGCAAACGCTGGTGGTCAACGACCCCGTGCAGGTGCGCAACGCACCCGAAAAAATGTTCGTGATGAGTTTTCCGGACCTGATGCCGCCGACCCTGATCACGCGCGATCTCAAGGAGATCAAGGCGTTCCGCGCCGAGCACGGCGACATCGTGATGAAACCGCTCTATGGGCGCGGCGGCGAAGCCGTGTTCCGCATGGCGCCGGAAGATCTCAATTTCGGATCGCTCTACGATCTTTTTTCGGTGACCTTCCGCGAACAATGGGTTGTGCAGAAGTTCCTGCCCGCCATAAAGCATGGCGACAAGCGTATCATCCTCGTGGACGGCGAATTCGCCGGCGCCGTCAATCGGGTCCCGGCGCCGGACGATCTGCGCTCCAACATGGTGCGGGGCGGCACGCCGAAGGATACCGAACTCACCGCACGCGAGCGCGAAATTTGCGCCCGCATCGGGCCGGCGCTACGCGAGCGCGGATTGATCTTCGTGGGCATCGACGTCATCGACGGCAATCTCACCGAGATCAACGTGACCTCGCCGACGGGCATCCGCGCCATCAAGACGTTCGGCGGTCCCGACGTCGCCGCCATCATCTGGAATTGCATCGAGGCGAAGCGGAAGAAATAGTCAACGCTCGAGTTTAATGCCCGCGGTGTCGATAACCTTCTTCCAGCGCACGAGTTCCTGCTCGAAGAAGGTTTCCGCCTCCTGCGAACCCAGCACATTGACCTTGTCGTAATAGGCCATCATGCGCGATTTGAGATCCGGCATGGCGCTGGGCCAGGAAATTTTCCGTGCAGCGGCTTGCCGGCCAAAAGATCCGGATCGTCGTCGGCCAGCGGCCGCTTGATCTGGAACGCCTCCTGCAGGTTCTCGGACCGATTCTTGGCGTTGCCCTTGGTGATGCCATGCAGGTAGCCCTGCGCATGGTTGTTCTTGGTCATCGACACTTCCATCTTCGCTTCGAGCGGCAAGTTGTGGAAGTCGGCGGATTTCTGAAAGACCAGGCGGCCCGGTCAACCATTCGACCCTGGCGACGGCCCCGCGACTGCGGGGCACCCCGGTGGGTTCGTTTTGGCCAAAAGTGTTGGCTTCGTCTGGTAGTCTGCGGCCAACAAATTCAATATATCGGCAGATGTTGATAAGACAACTCTATCTGTTGATGATGCATGAGACCGGCCCGCTGGTCGCCGCACAGCCCGGATGCTGGCAGCGCGGATCGCCCGCGACATTAAAATACGCCCGGCCGGGCGGCGGGCGCAAATTCGACACGACCATTTCGCCAATAATTGATCCGCAGCGCGCAGTCAAACAAATATATTGTGCGATCTTGTGCGACCCTGTGCGAAGCGGGGGTCTGACCTAGCCTGTCGAAATTATCCGGCTAATTTCAGCGCTGTTTTTTCCGATAACTGGCTTTGATTGTTGCTTGATGTGAAGGCTGGCGATTCCTCTTTTTGCGCAAAGTATTTCAAACCGAATCTCGGGTCTCAAAAAATAGAAGGCGCGGGTGGCGGGTTTCGGCATGGTTTTGATCCAATTATAGTACAGAAAATACTTTTATGATCTGTTTATAGATCATATCACACCGCCACGATGCTGCAAGTTCGCTTAAGGCTGGATTATATTGAGGCGCCGACGCGCGGCATCAATTTCGGATGCGAGCTGTATTCGTCTCATGATCAAAGCGGGCGCGCGATGCGGAATTGAACAGAATCTAATGTGTCGAAATCCCTCGGG
>DATGVJ010000132.1:0-10212 GCA_035300505.1 Xanthobacteraceae bacterium | reverse complement strand
GCCGCATAACACTGGTAGCGCTTCGCCGTCAGTCCAACCCGGGACCGGCCTGCGGTGTGAGTCGATGACCTGTCGAAACGCTCGGTCGGCTCCCTCTCCCCTCTGGGGAGAGGGCTGGGGTGAGGGGGCACGTCCTTTCGATTGGGCACAAAATCAATCGTCCTCACCGAAGTAGGTGCTCTCAACACAAGCTTCGGTCAGTTATTCGCTTGATGGAACTTGGGGTGGTGAGAGGAGCGGTTTCCTGGCCTGCCACATCTCGATAGATCTGGTCCCCCTCACCCCGGCCCTCTCCCCGGAGGGGAGAGGGAGTAACACCGAATTCGCTTTGAGGTCATCGAATCACATCAACGCAGTCAGCAACACCGCTTGACCACCTTGACGATCGCGCCGGTCAGCGTCGCCAGCTCATCCTCTTCAATCGTGAATGCCGGCGTCAGATACACGATGGAACCAAACGGACGTATAAACACCCCCTCCTCCATGAACTGCGCCCGCAAGGCCCCGAGATCGTCGATGCGTGCAAGCTCGACCACACCGATCGCCCCCATGACCCGAACGTCTTTGACGCCAGCCAATTCCCGGCATGGTGCGAGGCCTCTCTCCAACGCCCGCGAAATATTCGCGACCTGCCCCATGCGCGGCTCTTGTTCAAACAGGTCGAGCGAGGCGTTGGCAGCCGCACATGCAAGGGCATTGCCCATGTAGGTCGGTCCATGCATCAGGGCGTGGACTGGATCGTCCGACCAGAAGGCTTCAAACACTTTACGGCCCGCAACCGTCGCAGCCAGCGGCAAAGTGCCGCCCGTCAGTGCCTTCGATAGCGTGATTATATCGGGCGTTATCCCCGCCGGCGTGCAGGCGAACATCGCACCCGTGCGGCCAAATCCGGTAAATATCTCATCGAAGATGAGCAGCAATTCGTAAGCGTCCGCCATTGCGCGCAGCCGCTGCAAAACACTGGCGTCGTGGAACCGCATGCCGCCGGCGCCTTGCACCAGCGGCTCCACAATGATCCCGGCAATTTCGCCGGCGTGGCGCTCCAAGAGCCGGGAAAGCGCCTCGGCACGATCCGCAGTGTCGGGAAGATCGACGACAAAATGCTCCGGCAACAGCCCTCGAAACAGGGCGTGCATCCCTGTTTCGGGATCACAGACCGCCATGGCACCCGTAGTATCGCCGTGATAGCCGCCCTTGAACGCGACGAAGCGCGTCCGGCCGCGAATTCCTTGGTTGATCCAATATTGCGCCGCCATCTTCATGGCGACCTCGACGGCGACAGAACCGGATTCGGAGAAGAATACGCGGGCCAGATCGCCTGGCAGGAGCGCTGCCAGCCGCTTCGCCAACCGCAGCGGCTGCTCGTGAACGAGGCCGCCGAACATCACATGCGGCATTGTGCCGAGCTGGCGGCCGACCGCCTCGGCAATGTGCGGGTGATTGTAGCCGTGGCAAGCCGTCCACCACGATGCAATGCCATCGATAAGCTCGCATCCATCCGCCAATACGATGCGGCTTCCATGCGTCCGCACGACCGCAAGCGGCGGCCGCATGGTCTTCATCTGGGCATAGGGCAGCCAGATATTGTCGAGGTCCGAGGTCCATTCGGTCACTCGTTCCAAAGGATGCGGCGGAGGAAGCTTCCCATTCATGGGTCCCGTATTATAGACGTGAACACATGCCGTCACTCGATGACTTTGCGCTGCAAAAGCTTGCCCAGTTGGAACGCGACAACCTGCGTCGTAGGCTCGTTCCGACCGACCGTCTCGATGGCGTCTGGGTCGTGCGAGATGGCCGGCGCCTGCTTTCGTTTTCCTGCAACGACTACCTCAACCTGAGCCACCATCCGGCCGTCAAAGCCGCCGCCATGGCAGCGCTCGACCGATATGGCACGGGGGCCGGCGCGTCGCGCCTCGTCACCGGCAATCACCCGCTCTTTGCAGAACTCGAGCGCCGCCTTGCCCTGCTCAAGGGAACCAAAGATGCATGCGTTTTCGGCTCGGGCTACCTTGCCAATATGGGCATCGTTCCGGCCCTGATGGGTCCCAGCGATCTCGTCCTGATCGACGAACTTGCTCACTCCTGCCTATGGACAGGAGCCCGGCTGTCGCGTGCGACCGTAATGCCATTCCGCCATGCCGATATCACCCACGCCGAGGACCTGCTGGCGACACACCGGCAAAACCATCGATCCGCGTTGATCGCAACCGACGGCGTATTTTCCATGGACGGCGATCTGGCACCATTGCCAGGGCTCGCCGAACTCGCGCGTCGCTTCGATGGCTGGTTGATGACGGACGACGCCCATGGGCTCGGCACTGTCGGGGATGGCCGAGGCTCGACCTTTGCGCACGGGGCGGGAACAGGCGTTGCGTTGCAGATGGGCACGCTATCCAAGGCGGTCGGCGCCTATGGGGGTTACCTTTGCGCCTCAGCTCCCGTTGTGGAACTCATCCGCAACCGCGCGCGCACTTTCGTTTATTCGACTGGATTGCCGCCTGCGATCGCGGCTGCCGCAATTGCGGCACTTGATGTGATCGAACGGGAGCCCGATCTCGTGAGCCGCCCCCTTGCCAAGGCCAAGGCCTTCACACGCAGGGTCGGACTGCCCGAGGCTATGAGCCCTATCGTGCCGCTTGTCGTCGGCGATGCCCGCGCTGCACTTGACGCTTCGCGGCTGTTGGAGACGGAGGGCTTCCTCGTGATTGCGATCCGGCCGCCGACAGTGCCGGTCGGGACGGCACGCTTGCGGTTTACCTTCACGGCGGGACATCCGGACGACGAAATTGCCCGGCTCGCCGATGTGGTGTGCCAAATCGTTCCGGTGCAACGTGCCCCCCCAGAAGCAAAAGGCCGATCGTCGTGACGAGCGTTTTTGTCACCGGCACGGGCACCGACGTCGGCAAGACATTTGTCACGGGGGCGCTGATCCGCCGATTGCGCGCTTCCGGACAAGAGGTCGATGCGATCAAGCCCGTGGTCAGCGGTTTTGATCCCGCGGCCCTGTCCGCCAGCGACCCCGGGGTCTTGATCGCTGCACTGGGCCGTCCCGTGACGCCGGCGGAAATCGATCGCATATCTCCCTGGCGGTTTGCCGCACCGCTATCGCCCGATATGGCAGCCGCCCGCGAAGGCCGTGTTGTCGATTTCGAGGCGCTCGTCGCCTATTGCCGTTCCAGAGCGGCAAGCACCCGTGGCGTCGTATTCATCGAAGGTGTTGGTGGGATCATGGTCCCGCTCGATGACCGCCACACGGTCCTTGACTGGATCACGGCGCTGCGCGTGCCGGTCATTGTGGTTGCGGGTAGCTACCTCGGGACGATCAGCCATACATTGACGGCGCTGCACGTGCTGGCCCGCCGCAATGTGGACATTGCGGCGGTCGTGGTGAGCGAGAGCACAGCGCCTGGAGCGTCGCTTGAAGGAACCGTTGAAAGCGTCGCACGCTTTGCCGGAACAGTTGAGGTGATCGGCGTGCCGCGCCTCAGCCGTGACGCCGCGCACTTGCATCCTGCAATCGAACGGCTCGTTGCGCTGCTGTAGGATGGGTAGAGCAATAAAGAAGCGCGTCTTGCGCGCGCTTCTTTATTGCGAAACCCATCAACACCGCTCGCGCGGGTCGATGACGGGTTTCGGTAAAGTGCGTAAAGAAAGAACGCGGCATAGCGCGTCGCAAGACGCGCGTAAACGCGCTGGTGTCCTCTACCCATCCTACATATCAAGGCAGCAAGATGCTCGATCCCGTCGTTTTGCGGGCTTCAAGATCCTCATGCGCCTTGCGGGCATCCTTGAGCGCGTACTTCTGGTTCACCGGGATTTTGACCTTGCCGCTTCCGACCACGCCGAACAGATTGTTCGCGATCGAAACCAGGTTCTCGCGCTTGGCCGCATAGGTATTGAGCGTCGGACGCGTACAAAACAGCGATCCCTTGGCCTGCAGCAGGTTGATATTGAACGCCTCAATGGAGCCGGACGCATTGCCGAAGCTTGCGAACATGCCGAGCGGCTTGATGCAATCCAACGACGCCGGGAATGTCGCCTTGCCGACGCCGTCATAGACGACGTCACAAAGTGCTCCGCCGGTAATCTCTTTCACCTTCGCGACGAAATCCTCATCGCGATAAAGGATAGTATGGTGGCAGCCATTGGCCTTCGCCAATTCGGCCTTGTCTTTCGAGCCGACAGTTCCAATCACATTGGCGCCAATGAAATTGGCCCATTGGCAAGCGATCAAGCCGATGCCGCCGGCTGCCGCATGAATAAGGACGTTCATGCCGCGCTGGAGCTTGAAGGTCCGGTGAAGCAGGTATTCGACCGTCATGCCCTTGAGCATCATGCCGGCGGCCTGCTCATAGGCGATCGAGTCCGGGAGTTTGACCACGCGATCAGCCGGCATGATCCGTTCCGCTGTGT
The DNA here is from genome assembly GCA_035300505.1 of Xanthobacteraceae bacterium. Classification (GTDB taxonomy): domain Bacteria; phylum Pseudomonadota; class Alphaproteobacteria; order Rhizobiales; family Xanthobacteraceae; genus VAZQ01. Next base: position 5,799 of record DATGVJ010000132.1, on the reverse strand, counting down.
AGCTGCCGAGCGCGGAGACATAGCCGACACGGTCGCCGACTTTGGCGTCCGCCACACCGGCCCCGACTTCAACGATCTCGCCCGCCCCCTCGTTGCCGGCGATGAATGGCAGCCCCCCCGCGGCCGGATACAGGCCCGACCGGAAATAGGTATCGATATAATTGATGCCGCACGCGTGGTTCTTGATGCGAACCTGGCCAGCCCCCGGGGCCGCAACAGCAACATCCTCAAAGGTCAGAGCCTCGGGCCCGCCATGTTTGTGTACTCGTACCGCCGCAACCATGAACCACTCCTCTTAGGGTTTGTGCCGTCGTGCTATTTAAGGCTGCTTTAGCCGAGCCGACCGCCATGCCAAATACCGTCATCGCAATCGGGCTTCCTTGCCAGCCTCCTCGACCAAGCGCAAGTGGCACGCGTATAAGCGCAAGGTTGGGCACGCCGACTTCGTAGCCCGCATGAGCCATATCGCGTTCTTCACGCGAGATGGCGACATGCGGGACTGGCGGCCCCGGATATCGCGCCCTTGAAGAAGGGGCGCTCATCCGGGCTACAGTGTTCCGCATGCCTCGGGTCAGGCTTCCGGCCTGCGATCAAAAAGGCCTATCCCGAGAAAATAGACACCGGCCAGCACCAATCCGGTCTTGGTCCAAGGATCCGGATCGAGGTTTGACAGAATTGCAACCAGCGCCAAGGCCGACCAAGCCCCGACCATTGCGATGGTCACGAAGCGGAGCCGCCTGACCCGAAATGGGTGCACAAATTTGAACGGAACGAAGGTCAGCACGGCAAGCACCAGAACCGCTATAAAGCCAATCCACGGGTTGGGTTGCAACAGGAACAGATAGAAAGCCGCTGCGTTCCAGAGCGTCGGGAAGCCGCGGAAATAGTGATCGGCGGTCTTCATCTGCCGGTCTGCAAAATAGATGGCACCTGTTATCACAATGACGATACCGGCTGCGACGCCGGCCGTCTCCGGCAGCAGGCCCCCGGCCGCAATCATGAACGCTGGAACAAACACATAGGTCACGAAATCGACGACCAGATCGAGGACATCGCCGGACCAGCGTGGCAAGACCTCGGCGACGCGTAGGTGTCGCGCAATCGTGCCGTCGATCCCATCGACCAGCAGCGCCAGTCCAAGACACAGGAATGTCAGGTCGAACCGCTTGTCCACGGCAGCCAGCAACGCCAGGAGCGCGAGGGCCGCCCCTGTTGCGGTGAAAACATGAACCCAAAAGGCACGCAAATAGGCCCTGGATGTCAAAAGTCCGGCTCCTTGGTTTCCGACCCGATATTTGGGATTGACGGGTAGTGCTCCGATTCCGAAGTTCGCATTATATCGCGACAACCTCGTTTGCGAACTTCGGAATCAAAGGAGCACTACCAACGTATTGACTCTAGTGCGGCTTTTGAATTTGAAGTTCCTAAACGAATTTGCGCCGATATGATAGGAACTTCAAATTCGCCGCACTAGTGCGGCGCTTCCGATACCATGCAAAGCTGGACCGCGTCGCATGAAAAACCAATCGCGTGAAATTGTCGTCGTCGGAGGTGGTCCCGCAGGGCTGGTGGCCGCGATCGCGCTCTCGGGCGCCGGCCTCGAAACCGCGCTGGTCGTCGGACCACGCCAGGACAGCGATCACCGCACCACGGCCCTTCTGATGGGCTCCGTCAAGGCGCTGGACGTGCTCGGCGTGTGGACAGCCTGTCGCGATCACGCCGCTCCACTGTGCGTCATGCGGATCGTCGATGACACCGATCGCCTGTTGCGTGCGCCCGAAGTCCGGTTCGATGCATCGGAAATTGGATTGAAGGAATTCGGGTACAACATCGAGAACCAACACTTGGTTGCGGCGCTTCATGCGCGGGCGCAGGCGCACGGCAATCTTACAATCGTGAACGAAGCAGCCGACCATGTCCTCGCGGGTGACGACGGCGTAACCATCAGGATGCAAAGCGGCGCGACGATGTCGGCGCGGCTGGCCGTCGGCGCCGATGGTCGGCGCTCGCTTTGCCGTCTTGCCGCCGGCATCTCGACCAGGACGCGCCACTACCGTCAGACGGCCCTGACATTCAACCTTGCGCACAGCCGACCCCACCGCAATATTTCGACCGAATTTCATACCGAAGCCGGGCCATTCACACTTGTGCCGCTGCGGGGCAACCGTTCAAGCCTGGTATGCGTGGTCGACCCCAATGATGCGCCGCGCCTCCAAGCGCTCTCGGATTCCGACATGGCCGCGGAAATCGAACGCCGTTCCCATTCGATCCTTGGCAAGATCACTATCGAGGCGGGTCGCGGCTACTTCCCGCTTGTCGCCGAGACCGCACAAAAGCTGGCTGCACGACGCATCGTGCTGGTCGGCGAGGCCGCCCACGTGCTGCCGCCCATCGGCGCACAAGGGCTCAATCTTGGCATGCGCGATGCCGCGACAATCGCCGAACTTGCGGCGGATGCGCGTCGGACCGGAATGGATGTTGGCTCCGCGCTCGTAACCGACGGATTCGAGCACATGCGGCGTGCCGACGTCACGAGCCGCGCGCTCGCAGTCGATGTCCTCAATCGCAGTCTGCTATCGGATTTTCTTCCCGCGCAAGGAATGCGGGGGCTTGGTCTTTTCCTTTTGGAACAAATCGGACCCTTGCGCCGCGCCGCCATGCGCGAGGGCGTCACGCCTGCGACTTCGCAACCGCGGCTCATGCGCGGTGAAGCGGTGTAGCACGCACCTCACGTCCAGCCCGCATCGGTATCGTCCTCCGGCACGACCACAGCATCAACTCGAACAAGGATATCCGCATCGACGCCCACCGTTCCCGGGGGAGCGTCATACCCGACCTTCCAGATGTTGAGTTCGAACGTGCCCTTGGCGGAATTGATTTGTGCCTGGCCATTTTGATCGGTTTCGGCGCGGTAGGCGCCGAGACGAATCTGGACATCCGTGATCGGTGCGCCAGTTCCCTGCTCGACGACCCGCACCGTCACCATGTGCTCGGGCGGCCTTACGACCACAAGCCCAAAGCGCGTCACAGAACTGTTGTGATCAAGGTCGAGTTCGCCAGCCTCGAACCTCGCCGACAACGAAAAAATTCGCTCGTTTGGCGGAGCGACCAGGTCCACGGCGGCCCAGTAGAGCGCACTTGTTCCCGGGAATGGCGTATCTCCCAGAACGCTTCGGGCCACAACCGTCCCGTCCTCGCCGCAAATCTCAATGCCTTTGCCGGCAAGGGTGCAGTCCGCAGCTGATTTGGCGCCAACCTTGATTTGCAGGGGTCCACCGGTCACCACCGAAGACGGGATGTCCCAGACCGCCAGACTTGAGTCGACGGGTTTTGTCCGAAACGAAATTGGAGCCACGCATTCGTGATGTACCAGATCGGAATCGTTACTTTCTTGCGCCGGCAATACAAGGGTCCATGTATGGTCGCCGGCGCGCGGCGGCGCCTTCATCTGGACACGGCCGCAGTCATCGGTGTCATCAATCGTAAAACGACTGGCGATCGCTGCACCGTCTGGAGCGACGACTTTCAGCGGCACGTTACGAAGGTTGCAGCCACTGGTACAAGAAACCCGGACCTTCACCGTGATATCGGCGCCAACCGGAACGTCCGGAGGCAAGGGCTCAGCGATCTCGAGGGAAGTTGAATGAACGTGAACCGCCATCGACATGCTTCGCTACGATCGTTCGATCACGAGCAATATACCCGCGGTACCCTTGCCTGCGCCGGCTTTGCCTTGGGTTCGGGCGTATGACCGGCAATCTCCAAGACCAGTTTGGTGCGGGTCGCGTCCTTGAATTGCGCTCGCTCCTTTATTCCAACCACAAATGAACCTGGGCCGCCGATGACGCAATCCTCGTAATAGATGTCGAGGTGCTCGAACTGCATGCCGAACATTCCGAAGGAATTGCCGCGGTCGAGCATGATCGGCAGGCCGTTGATTGTGATCCCGGCGTTGAGAACGTCGTCACGCATCAGCGTTACCGGCGGCCCCATATTGTTGACCCCATCGCCGGACACGTCGATGACGCGGCGAACGCCGCCATAACCGGATGCATCGAACAAGGGCTTGGCGAATTGCAGCGCTCCATAGATCGACGTGCGTGGCGCACGCCGATAGGGCGCGCGCGCAATATCATTCGCGACGGCCTTGGCAGATTCCAAGCCATCGATCAGCCGCCACGGCAGGATGATCTTCTGGTCGTAGAGCCCCGCCCACTCGAAATAGGTGACCGCAACTTTGCCGGTCGCCCCACCCCTCAGCGCAGACAAGAACTCCTGCGAAGTCAGAGCGGCGATATAGCCTTCACGCTGCAGCTCCTGCTCTTCCGGGTCCATCGAGTTCGATACGTCAACCGCGATAACGAGCTCCGTATCCACCGGTATTGCGCTCGGGCGCCGATCAGCAAGGCGGGGAGACGACGTTTGCGACAAACCGCCGGCGTTCCAGCCCGCAATTGCGATGCCGCTGGCAGCCATGGCGACCGCGACCGAAATCAAAAGCGTCCGAGCGGGCATTCGTCCCTCCATCAAGGTTGCCACACGGCGGCAAAATCGCTGCATGGTGGCGCTGAGGCCTACCCGAGGGTAAGCCAGTTAGCCCATGGGTTTCAAGTTTTGCCACTCATTCAAGGCCATACGGCGCCACCCAATGGGCGCCGTATGGGCGCGATGTGGGCGCCAAGTGGGCGCCATGCGGTCGAGCGCCACGCATGATCGAGCATCACTGGCGGTGCACCATATCACAGCTTAACATACCTCCGGCGGCGCCGCAGGCGTCCGTACCAGGGAATTGGGCGATGCAATTGTTTTGGGCAGTTTTGTTGTCTTGGATCGTGTTGGTGATTCCGCCAACCGGCTCCGCCCAAATTCAAGCCCAAGTACAAGCACAAGTACAGGCTCAAGATACAACCCGCGACACGTTCCCGAAACGGCTCGTTCGGATCGTGGTCCCCTTCCCGCCAGGCTCTGGTACCGACCTTCTGGCGCGGCTGTTGGCCGAACAATTGGCCCGCAAATGGAATGGCTCCGTCATCACGGAAAATGTTCCCGGCGCATCGGGAAACCTGGGAGCGGCCGATGTATTTCGCGCCGCACCGGACGGTCACACTCTTCTGCTCTGCCCGCCGGGGCCAATCGCAACCAACAAGTTCTTGTTCAAGGACCTGAGTTACGATGCGGCGCGGTGGGTAGCGATTTCCTGGCTGACGACCGTTCCTTATGTGCTGGTGACCCGTAAGAGCTTCGCCGGAGATTTCAGCGACTTGATGGCGTTGGCGAAGAACAATCCCAACACAGTCACGTCCGCCATGCCAGGGCCAGGCGGCACTGCGCACCTCTCGGCTGCATTCCTCGAATCGATAGCCGGAATAAAGATGCTTCACGTACCCTATCGGGGATTGGGGCCCGCCATGAACGATATCGTGGCTGGCCACGTCGATTCGATGTTCGATACATTGACGACGTCGCTGCCGTTGCACCGCGACGGAAGAATCAAGATGGTCGCGGTTGCGAGCCCCAAACGTACCGCAGCCGTGCCAGATGTTCCCACCATTGCGGAAACTTACCCAGGCTATCGTTCGATCACCTGGTTCGGCCTGGTGGCCCCACCCAACACACCAGTCGCGCTGGCCGAGCGGATCAATCGCGATATCGCTGAAATTTTCAGGCGACCTGAGATGAACGCAAAAATTCGCGATATGCAGATGGAGCCCGTTGGCAGCACGCGCGCCCAGGCAGAACAATTCTTCGCGGAGGAATCAGCCCTTTGGGGCAAGGTTATCACCGACGCCAAGATCAGCT
>DATGVJ010000131.1:0-24655 GCA_035300505.1 Xanthobacteraceae bacterium | reverse complement strand
CTGTCGTGACGCCCAACATCAATCGGAGGAATTCGTGTCCAACCCCAAGATTCGCCATCTCGCCATCATTGCCCGCGACACTGCCGCGGTTGCACGCTATTACGAGAAGGTGTTCGACATGAAGGTCGTACATACCTCTGCGGGCGGTGAAAACTATTTCCTGAGCGACGGCTATCTCACCCTGGCTATCCTCAAGCACAGGCTCGAAGCCACGGTGCCGGTCGGCCTCAATCATTTCGGCTTTGCGGTTGAGGACAGCGACGAGATCGCGCGCCGCATCAAGGAATTTGGACTGGAAGAGCCGAAGAAGCGCCCGGCCGACCGCCCCTATGCGGAGTCGCGCGCTTGCGATCCCGAAGGCAATTTCTTTGACATTTCGCAACATGGATTCGAAATGGTCGAGACCGAGGCCGATCGCGCCAAGCAAAAGGAACGTGCCTGACGGCGCGTGGCAGCTGGCCTCATGGTGAGGAGCGCCGCCCTTTGCGGCGCGTCTCGAACCATGCAGGCAGCCCGCGTCGCCGTCCTTCGAGACGACCGCGTAAAGAACGCGGTCTCCTCAGGACGAGGTCCGAGTGAGATAGCTCAATCCACGGACACGCCGGCGGCCTTGATCGGGCCTGCCCATTTTTGAATTTCGGTCTCGACGAGCTTTTGCAGATAGGCCGGCGAGCGGCGCTCGGGCGCGACCACCATCACGCCGATGTCCTGCAGCTTGGTTTGCACGGATGGCAGGTTCATGCTGCCGACAAGGGCATCGTTGAGCTTCTGGACGATGGCGTCGGGCGTACCCTTGGGCAGGAACCAGCCATTCCACGCACCGGCATCGAACCCGGCGAGACCCTGCTCTTGCGCACTCGCAAGCTCCGGCAGGCGTGGCGCGCGCTCGCGGGTGAGGATCGCGATCCCCTTGATCGCCCGGCTCTCGATCGGCGCCAGCGCGAGCGGAAGCGTTGGGCACATGTAGTCGATGCGGCCGGCGATCAGGTCCTGAGTCCCGAATGTCGCGGCTCCGCTGCGATAGGGGATGTGCGTGACGTCTACACCGATCGCCGCATTGAGCAACACACAGGCAAGGTGTCCCGCGGATCCGGCGCCCGGCGAACCGAATTGCATCTTCGCCTGGTTGGCCTTTGCGTAGGCGATGAACTCCGGCAGCGTGTTGGCGGGCAGGTCGTTGCGTGCGATCAGCACCAGCGGCAGCACGGCGATCAGCGCCACCGGCGAAAAATCGGTTGCCGCGTTGTAAGGGGGGTTCTTGTAGAGCGTCTGGTTTTGCGCATGCGTGCCGACATTGCCGATCACGGACTGGTAGCCGTCGGGCAGGGCCTTTGCCACGCGATTGGCCCCGGTCATGCCGCCGGCGCCAGGGACGTTTTCAACGATCACTTGTCCGCCCAGACGCTCGGCGATATGCGGTGCCAGGAAGCGCGCCATGGCGTCAGGCCCGCCGCCGGCGGCAAGCGGCACCACCACGGTCAGCGGTCGCGATGGCCAATTCTGTGCGATTGCGGGCTCGACCGCTGCCGCAATCGCGGCCAATGCGACGATCACTCTGGTCATTTGCATCGAATTCCTCCGAGACTCTGCAACATTCGCGCGTCAACCCCGCAAGATCAAGCCATTGCTTGTCCAGGTGGCCAGGCGTGTCGCTTAGATCGAACGAAACGAACGTTTGTTTTGCGTAGGGGCGGGTCTTCGGCGGCTTGCGCCGCTGTGCCCGCCCGCCTCTCAGCGCACGTTGTCCGAGGAGGGACACCACATCAAGGAGAGCTGGTACGGACGCGAGGGCGACACCGAAAGATGTCAGCATTACACAATCGTGAAGAACGTCTCGCACGTCATGATGTAGTCTGGTGCAAGCCAGTGCCTTCACTTGCGGCCAACGTGGAGCTGACCATGACGTCTCTGACGAACCATTCGACCCCTACAATGTCCCGCCGTTTCCTGTTCGGGATTTCGTTGTCGGCCTTGCTGCTGGCTGCCGGGGCAGGGCTCTTGGTCTCGCGCTCTGCCGCCGAAGGCGGTCACGAGATTCCGGCACCGACGCTGGACAATCAAATCAGCGAGGCGGCGACCGAGACCATTGTGCTTGCCGGCGGATGTTTCTGGGGCGTCCAGGGCGTGTTTCAGCACACCAAGGGCGTCACCAACGCTGTGTCGGGATATGCCGGCGGCGAAAAGAAAACGGCGACCTACAAGGACGTGACGCAAGGCACGACCGGCCATGCCGAAGCCGTGCAGGTGACCTACGATCCGCGCCAGATCAGCTACGGACGCATCCTGCAGATATTCTACTCCGTCGTCCACGATCCGACGCAACTCAACCGCCAAGGTCCGGACTTTGGCCCGCAATATCGCTCCGCCATCTTCCCGAAAAATCCGGAGCAGGCACGCCTTGCCAAGGCCTACATCGACCAACTCAACCAGGCGCGCACCTTTGGCGCTGCCATCGTCACCAAGATCGAGCCTGACCGGGAATTCTATCCCGCCGAAGAATACCATCAGGATTTCATGACGAAAAATCCGACGTATCCGTACATCGTCTACCATGACGTCCCAAAGGTTCGAGACCTCAAGCGATTGTTCACCGATCTCTATCGCGCAGAACCCGTGCTGGTCGCGGGGGCGAAGACGACAAACTGATGGGGGTGGTGGGGAACGGACGGCTGATTGGGGTCCGACGGAGAAATGACGGGCCACCAATCTTGTTGTCGTCTGGACGGCCATATCAGCAGCCCTGGTTTGGCGTCAAATCGTTGCCGCGTAGAACGCAAAAGGTTCATTCGCGACTCACAGTGAATCGAATTTCAGTCAACATTCTCAAATTCCCGCACGCTTAATTCCGGCGCGGCCGATGTCACCGACGGCGGGTTCGCTTGCCTCGTCACCTCGCCAATGCGGTCTTTGCCAGTCAATAATCGCCGCTTTCGTAGCCTTTTCACATGGCCGGCTGCGAGATGGCGTCTCCCTGTCATCTATTTGTTGCGGGAATGGGCGAGAAGGACTGCCCTCACCACGTAGCCCCTCGCAAAGGCGCAGGGGCGTCAGCCGGCACGTCCATTGCCCTCATTCATTCGCCAAGGAGCGATTTCATGGCCAATTTCACAGTCAACACCGGCGTCACCGACGCCGCTGCCAAGACGGTTGGCAACAATGATATCGGCACCATCCAGGGCACGCTGTCGGACACGACCGACATCACCTGGACCGGCGGCTCGGCGAGCCCCGGCGTCACCATCAACAATTCCGGCTCGATCAGCGCGACCACGCGGGGGATCGATACGTCCGGCTCCTTTTCGACCGGCAGTTTTACCCTGAACAACAATGCCGGCGCGAAGCTGATTTCGCAGAACAACGACGCCTTTCGGATCAATACCAACATCACCAATGGCACCATCACGGTCAACAATTCCGGCCTTCTCGTATCCGGCGCGGTCGACGCACTCGGCCGCGTGATCGCACATGCGAGCGGACAGGCGCTCGATTTCGCCGCTATCGTGTCGCCGAATGCCGTAATCAACATCACCAACAATACCGGCGCAACGATCGGAGCAAGCGGCGACGATGCGATCCGGCCGGGCGCCGGTCACATCACCATCACCAATGACGGTCTGATCGATGCCACCGCATCCGCCAACCGGGCGATCAATCTCAACACCACCAACCTGACCAACATTTCCTCGTTCCAGCTCACCAATAATTCTCACGGCACCATCCAGTCGCAGGGCGATGCGGTCCGCATCACCGCGACCACGCTCGCCACGACGGCAACCGGAACCTTCGCGATCGACAATGCGGGCACCATCCAGTCGACCGGCGTCGGCGCCAACAATGGCCAGGCGATCGATTTCAACGATCTCGTATCTCCGCTCGGCCATGTCACCATCACGAATCAGGCGACCGGCATCATCCAGGCGGCCGACGCAGACGCGATCCGACCGGGCGCGAACGCGACGATCAACAATTACGGCCAGATCATCAGCCACAATGGCACACCGACCTCGACCGGCAATGACGCCATCGACTTCCAATCCAACGCCGGCGGTGTAGTAAACAATTTCGCCGGCGGCACCATCGACGGCGCGCGACATGCCATAACGGGTGACCAGCCGATCACCGTCAACAACGCCGGTCTCATCATCGGGCACTCCGGCTCCGGCATCAACCTGGATACCGCCGGCACGACCACAACAACCGTCAACAATTCTGGCACGATTATCGGCACTACGGTCGACGGAGTTCAAGGCTCGGGCGATGCAATCGACGTCGATGGACTCGTGCTGGTCAACAATCACGGCCTCATCAAGGCGGTCGGAACAACGACGACCGGCAGTACATCCGAAGGCGTCACGGTCGGCGGCGGAACCATCAACAATTACGCGGACGGCACGATCATCAGCTCACAGAACGCAATTGACGTCGACGCCGGTTCGAACCTCGACGGAAGTCCTATACCCGCATTTGCGCCCACGACGATCTACAATGAAGGCTTGATCGAGGGCGACGGCGGCGTGGCCATCTCCATTTTTGACACCTTCGCCGACACGATCACCAACAAGGGCACCATCATCGGCAGCATTTCCTCTGGCGGCGGCGACGATGTGCTCAACATCTATACCGGTTCGAGTATCTCCGGTGTAAGCGACGGTGGCGATGGCACTGACACCGTAGATCTTCTGGGGGTCGGTACCGGAATCTTGTCCAGCACCATCAACTTCGAAATTCTCAGCGTGCAAGGCGGAGACTGGAGCGTCGTTGACGCGGAGACCTTCTCAGGCGGCACTACCATCTCGATTGGCGCCGCGCTCCAGCTCGGCACCGGCGGCATCGCCGGCGCGCTCGCGGCCGATGTCGTCGACAATGGTTTGTTCGCCTTCGATCGCACGGACACCTATACGTTCAGCGGTTCGATCTCCGGCAGTGGCGTCGTCCAGCAAGTCGGCATTGGCACCACGGTCCTCGACGGTCACAACAGCTACACGGGCGGGACCGAGATCGTGTCCGGTACGCTGGACGTGGTGGTGACGGATTCGGCGGGGACGGGCGCAATTACGCTTGATGCCGGGGCACAGACGCTGCGCATCGAACAATCAGCCTTGTCTGCAGGTCATTTCGCCAACACCATCGCTGGCTTCGCCTGCGTCGATACGATCGACCTCGCCGGTATCGGCTTGGCCGCGAGCGCGACGCTCGGCCCCAACAATGTGTTGACGGTCTCGGGCGGGTCGAGCGGTCCGGTCACGCTGCAACTCGATCCAGGACAAAGTTTCGCCGGAGACGTTTTCAAGGTGACGTCCGACGGCGCCGGCGGCACCAATGTCACCGTTGCGCCCGACCAGGCGCCGATCGCCCAGGATGGTTCGGCGAGCGGCGATGAGGACCATGCGATCACTGGTCAAGCCGTGGCGAATGATCCCGACGGATTGCCGTCGCCGCTGAGTTACAGCGTGATCGATGGGCCCCAGCACGGACAGCTGGACTTCCATGCCGATGGGAGCTTCACCTACACGTCAGACCACGACTTCAATGCCGTCGACAGCTTCACCTTCAAGTCCAACGACGGCATTCTCGATTCGAATACCGCCACCATCAGCCTGACGATCAATGCGGTGAACGACGCGCCGGTCTTCACGTCACTCGCGAGCTTCGCAGTGGCGGAGAACCAAACGGCCGTGGCAACTGTCGCGGCTGCCGATCCCGAACATGATGCATTCTTGTTTGCACTCGCAGGCGGCAGCGACCAGGCGTTCTTCACCATCGACCCGCTCACCGGCGCGCTGAGCTTCCTCAACTCACCCGACTTCGAGACGCCGGAAGATGCCAATCACGACAACGTCTACGATCTTGTCGTGTCGGCCACGGACGCTTTTGGCGCCAGCAGCACGCAGACGATCCACGTCAGTGTGACCGACGTGGTCGAGGTGGGGCAAGTCATTCACGGCGGCAACGGCAACGACATCCTTGCGGGGACCACCGGAAACGACACGATCGACGGCGGGAATGGCAATGATTCCATTAACGGCGGGGACGGCAACGACAACCTTTCGGGCGGCAATGGCAATGATACGCTGATCGGCGGGCGCGGCCATGACATCCTTGATGGCGGCAATGGCGACGACGTGCTCGACGGCGGCAGCGGCAACAATCAGCTCTCCGGGGGCAACGGGGACGATATTCTCAGCGCAGGCGACGGCAACAACGTACTCGACGGCGGCAACGGCAACGACGCGTTCGTCGTGGGGAACGGCAACAACAGTCTCAGCGGCGGGAACGGCGACGACGCGTTCGTCGTGGGGAACGGCAACAACAGTCTCAACGGCGGCAATGGCGACGACACTTTCCATGTCGGAACCGGCAATAACACCCTCACCGGCGGCAATGGCAACGATTTATTCGTGTTCGGTCCCGGCTTCGGCAAGGATGTCATCACCGATTTCAGCCATGGCGATCACATCGAGTTCGACGGCGGCGTGTTCGCAAACTTCCAGGCCGTGCAGGCGGCGATGCACCAGGTCGGTGCCGACACCGTCATCAGCCTTGACGTGGATCACTCGATCACGCTGCAGCACGTAACAGCGAGCAATCTGCACGCGTCAGACTTCCTCTTGGCCTGAGACAAACAAGCTGCTGGAGACGCGTGGCTGCTCCGCCGGAACCGGCAGCAGAAAAATCGTTCGGCGACGCATTATTGTGATCGCCGTCACATCGCCGGCCGCGGCAGCGTCCTAGTGTGCTGCGTTATTCAAAATGACGGAGTTTGAAACCCGCCCCTAAAATGTAAACCACAGTAGACAAATCCGGCCCGTAGGGGCGGGTTTGAAACCCGCCCCTACGGATATCAGAGGTCTTGCATCCCTTCAATTTGATTGAAGCGGGCAACTAGTCTCTTTATGCTGGAACATCGACTATAGCGCCGACGGCGCAAACGACCCCCGTTCAATGCAGAGATTTGCCCGTTCAATGCAGAGATTTGCGGGCGCGGTCCGTGCGCACAGCTTCCAGCTCTTTGAGCAACTCGCGGGCGGCTGCCGCGCTTTCATCACAGCCGCGTTTTTGAAGCTCCCTCGCCATCGCCTTTATGCAGTCTTCCGAGACACGTAAGGCTTGCACCAGTTTAGTAATACGCAACTCCTCGATCGTCATCGCCCCCTACTCCTACCCACCGTTACGCCACACTCCTACTCCGCACCGTCCGGAATGACGGCAAGCCGCCACCCTCCGGATTATACCGGCCAGTATCGGCACGAGGCATGACCGAAGTCCCTCCGCGAACTGGCGTTTTGCTATCGCTTTCAATTGCGAATGCCGACTTCCGGACCGGCTCGCACCCGCGTCAGCGCCCGCTTGCTTCAGCGACCATTTGGGGACCGCAGACGCTGAAGGATTTTCTGACGAACATCGGGATTGTTCTGCGCGACCACAATGATGGTATTGAATTCCTCAACTGACAGGCCGTGATCGGTAACCGCCTTCTCAATTGCATTGTTGCCTTCGTCGGCAAGGCGTTCCTTGTCGGACGGTTCCGCTTTTGAAATTTGCGTTTCGTAGTCTTGCCGGACGCTGGTTACGCGTTCCAGGGCTGCGGCCATTGCATCAAGCTTCTGATCTGGAATATCCGTTACCTGAGGTGCCAATTCAGAGGGACCCGCTCCAGGTGGTTGAGCCTGAGCGTGGGCTGCCGCAACGACACCGAAATGCCACGTGCCCGCAAGAACCACCACGGCGAGAGGCCGCAGCAATGGCCGCATGGCCATCATCAAAGGTCGTATCGTCATTATAATTCCTCCTTCAAGAACTGGCGACTTCAGGAACTGCCGCCTGCATGCCGCCCAGAGCGAGCCGCATCTGCGGCTAACATCACGCGTGCGAAGTGGTTCCCCGCCAATTTTGCATTCCAGATATGTCCGATGGCGGATTGCAGCCTGGCTTATTTCTCGCTTGATGAGCGGAGTTATGCACTCTTCGCCTTGGATTCCTTTTGATTTGGTGAATCGAACGCCATACCCGACATCGGATCAATCCACACAAGGTGATCGCGCACGGCTTTGACGCCTGTAATGTTCTCCGCAGCAACTACAACGGCCTGCCGTTCTCTTTCGTCCGTGAGCGTACCCCAGAGTTCGACAATCCCGTCACGGACGATAACATTGATGAGCCCACTCGGGGCCCAGCGCTGTTTGCTCAGTTCGGCCAATAGCCGTGTGCGAATACCTTCATCGTCTGGTGTAGGTGAGTTGGCATCCCGCCCCATGCTTGCGAGTGCCTGAAGGAGGTTCGCGCGACTGACAATGCCGACAACCTGGCTTCCGCGGGTCACGGGCAAACGCTTGATCCGTCGCTTTTCCATCAACTGCACGATCTCGTCCAAATCGCTGTCCTCGCTGACAGTTTTGGGATCCGGTGTCATGACTTCTTCAACCTTGCGGCCGTGCGTATGAACATATTCGTCCGCTAGCCGGCCGGGGCCCACCAGGAACTCCAGCCAGCGAGCCCGCCGGCGTTGCGTCCCCGTTTCGGCGCGGCGCAGAAAATCCGCTTCGGTGACGATGCCGACCAAGCGGCCCGATTTCTCGACCACCGGCAGCCCGCTGATTCTCCTTTGCAACATCAATTGAGCGGCCTCTTGAACGGACGTTCGGGGCTCAACTGATATGACTGGGCGGCTCATTACATCTTTGGCTTTCATGGCGATCCTCCTACGACTTGAATTCGTTGGAGGCGCACAAAGTTCCTTGTCAACTCCGGGCTGCGCGAATTCAGGGTTTTGCCTGACGCAATTCCGCCCTGTGCAATTCCGCCCTGTGACCGAGAGGTTGCGCTGCAAAGGCCCCAGTCGCAAACCCCAAGGCTCTAAAGCCCCTGAGCCTTTAAAGCCCCGAGCCTTTAAAACCCCGAGCTTTTCAACTTTGATTTGGTTAAGTAAAGCAACGCGTCATCAGTTAGGCGCCTTTGTTCACGCTCTCCGAGCTGAGCCGTCTCGATGATGCGCAGCGCAAGTATTTCGCGTACGGCCTTGACGTGCCGTTCGGAGGGAAAGCCTATTCCGCTAGTCGCTACCGTGTGCCACGCCTCGTCAAACGCAGCCGTCAAGACGCGCACCGTTTCAGCATCAAAAGCCGCCTCTCCGGTGTACTTTTCAAGGCGCTGCAACATTTTTTTTCGAGCGACCCCCGCTCCTCCAAAACCACCCATCATCCTATTGGCCGATCTAGCTCGCTGTCCTCTGCCGCGTAGTCGAGGGTACGACGTTCATTAGCGCATAGGCGCGAAGCCGCACCGGATCCCGTTCGCCCTGGCTCGCCTTGCTCAGAATGCGCTGTGCCAAGTTTGCGCGGACGCTCGGTATGCGCTGGCCAGGCCCAAGGTCCAAACAGGCCTCGTCAAAAGCAACCTTCAAGATTGCCAGCGTTTCTGGATCAAAAGCCTTGTCTTCGGCGGACATGGTTTGTCCTCCTCGTTAAATTCCAATTTTATGCTATTAGGATCGAGCTAAGCGCAATCTGAAAGCGCTGTCTGTCGGAAATCAAACATAGGGAACTCGAATCTGCTGCCTCACGCCACACAAGTGCGGCATAAGCGCGGCCTGCCAGAGCGCGCCTCGCCTATAAGAGCGCGTCCGGGAATGGCAGGTCGAACAGATGGTTTCGGCTCTCGCTAGTCACGCGCACGATGCAACCGTCCCAGTCGCGTCGATCAGGTTTTTGCCTCATCATATCACGAGCAAAGCCACTTGCCTCTTCGCGTGCTGCGGCCAGGTCGCTTAGCTCCAATCCGTCCGTGTCCTCGAAGGATTTATCATTCGCAATGCTGAAATAATAACGCGGCATGATCCGCGGGCTCCTGTCCTCTGATGCGAACGCGCGCGCTTCGTGCCGGTTCCGGCGGAACCGGGGCCCTCCAATCACCCGCTATTTCGGAACTGGAGAGAAAACATCCTCAGATTGACGGTGGACAGTTTTGTAACATTCGCAGGCTGTGGCCTCAAGTCCACGCCGATCCAAGATCTCGATATTGCCACGGCTGTATCGTATCAGCCCAGTAGATTGGAGTTCTCTTGCGATCAATGTCAGTGTCGTCCGACGCACGCCGAGCATCTGAGACAGAAATTCCTGCGTCAACGTCAAGTGATCGCTGTCATTGCGATCTCGCGTTTGAAGCAACCATCGGCAAAGGCGGGCCCCGAGGGGGTGCAGCGCATTGCACCCGGCGGACTGCTGAACCATCATCATCAAGGAATCGCTGTAGCGTGCGACGAGACTTTTAAGTGATGCACTCTTGTCGACGGCTGCTTGGAATGGTGCGGTAGCGATCCGCGTAAAGATGCCCTCCATCTGCACGACAGACCTGTGCGGAGCAATCCGAGATCCCAAGCCCGCATTCGCACCCACGGCACCTTCGCGTCCGACGGTGGCGGTCTCGACTGCCATCCCGTTTTCCATCACGGCCAACAGGGAGATCATTCCCGTTTGGGGAAAATAGACTTGGTTGAAAAGTTCTCCCGGCTCTTGGAGCACTTCTCCCAGCTTAAGGGAAAAATCCTTGAGGTTGGGGGCGAGCAGTGAAAAGTCCTCAGCCCCCAGAGCCGCCAGCAGGCGGTTTTGCCTGTGCGCGCCGTTGGTTGGTACCATTGCAAAGCCGGTCCCTTCGCTCGACCGGGCGAGCCGGGTGACCGCAGTGGTGGAGGGACGGGTGGCGCTCCGATGGGCGCCCTGCGGAAAGCCGTCAGAAATTGTGGCAATGGTACCATACCCCCTTTCGGAGCGTTTGTATGTAGTCTTGCTCATTTTATGTGGTCTTGCTGATTGATCGCAATCTATAGTTGCGTGACGTTTCTTCCAACGGCGCACGTCATTGTGAAGGCAAGTTCCCGATTGTTGGATCAAATAGTAGGAACGCGACAGCGTCCAGGGCGTTGCCGTTATGAGACGCCGGATGATGGTTTGGAAGGCGCTAGAAGGTGACAATCAACAGAAAATAATCAACAGGAACAAGCCGCCCGGGGCGTAACGGGCAGATGAATTGAAACAGCGACCAACTGGCTGCGTCCCAGCGATACAAAAGGAGGTCGCCATGATTACACAGGACAAGATTACACAGGACGAGTCGAGACAGGAAAATCAGCGTAACCGGCCGCGATTGAGCCACCTCCATCCGGTTCTTTATTGGACGATCATTGGCCTTGTCGTTTGGTTTGCGGTATCGGCGTGGACTTTTTTCGGCGCCGAAGGATACATGGACCTATTGCTGGTGGTGGTCACCGGATTCCTTTTCATGACAATAGCTATCCTTTCCGCGATCTGGCTGGTGTCGCGGAAATATCAGCGGCCCGCGGTTGCGTGGGACGAAAGCATTTCATTCCACGACTGGGCGTCCGGTGAATTCGAAACCTGTCAAGGGCGACGCAAGGCGACGGAGGCGGCTGTCGAAATTGTTGTGCCAATTGCCGCCGTCGCTTTTGGACTCATGGCAATCGGAATCGTTTTTCACTTCATTGCAAGTGCCGCACCCCTATGAAGTGGGATGCGCCAGGCGGCAGGAAGCATCGGCACATTCGTCCAATGATTGCTACTATCATGTCTGAGAAGTTTCCAAGAGTACCGATCAAGAGCACCGATAGTGTGTGATTATTGAGGGCGCCAACAGGCTAACCGCTGCTGCCGTCGTTGCGCAGCACCAGGCAGGCGCCACCGCCCTTGCGGATCCGGCCGCAGAGTCCGTCGGCCTCCGCTCGCGTATCGGCACCGACACGCACCTGATAGAACGGACGCGTGCCGCGATTGCGCAACAGCGTGGAGAGGATGCTCGGATCGCGGCCCGCTAGGACGTCGCCGAGCCGCGACATCGAGCGCGCATAGGCTGCGAGGATATTGTCCTTGGAGAAGCCGCCAGCGAGCTGCACGCCCCAGGCCTTCGCGGCGCCGAGCGCGACGCGTTGCTCGAGTTCGCGCACGAACGGATTGGGCGCACTCTTGACGAGCGCGATCAATGTGCCGCAGCCCGGGGCCGGTCGCGGCTCGGGCACCAGGCGCTTGCCGAGCGCGGCCGACCATTCCTCGACGCTGCGGCCGGTGATGGCCACGACGTAGTTGCGCGTCTCCTGCGGCATCGCGCCGGAGCCGGCGAGCCAGTTGCGCACGCGCTGCGGGCCGGCATTGTAGGCGGCCGCCGAAAGGCCGAGATTGCCGAATTGGTCGCGCAGCTGCTTGAGGAACTCCGCCGACTTCGGGAGTGCCTGCGTGGGATCGAAGGGATCAAGCAGCCCGCGCTCGGCGGCCGTGCCCGGCATGAATTGCGCGATGCCCTGCGCGCGCTGACCGCTGCGGGTGCGGGGCCCGACAGCATCGGGACGAAAGCGGCTCTCCTGCCAGATCACACGCGCGAAGAACTCGACCGGCAGGTCATGCGCGCGCGCCGCCGATTCGATCATCAGGCATAGAGAATTCTCCGCGGCGCTGTTCTGCGGCATAGGATCCGGAGGATTGGGGCCGGGAGGTTTGGGCTCGGGAGGTTTGGGGTCGGGAGGTTCGGGGGCGGGGATCTGCGCCGCCTCGGGCGCACGCTCGGCTTCACTTGACTCTACTTGACGTGGGGCAGGGCCTTCGTTCGGCGCAGCGGCAGGCTCGGCGACGGCGTGTCCGATCGCAACCACGAAGCATGCGAATGCCAGCCAGCAGCGAGTTCTCATGAGCCTTAAGGTAATCGATTGGCGGTGCGCTGAGTAGGGGTCAGCGTGCGCTGGCGCGCCAGGATCGCAAGTCCCTCCCTCGGCACCATGCAACTCCTGTTGGAGCCGGGGCATCAGCTGGCACAGGGACCGCGCGGTGCACTTCCTGGCGATTGGAGACAAAAACGTCGACGTATCGTCAATGGCTAATTATTAGTCTGGCCCGGCGTCGGAAGATTCAAAGCCTCCTCGGTGAGGCTTTCGAGCAAACGAGATAACTCACGCGCCTCATTTGCCGGCAAAACCATTTGAACCCACTCGTCGACGTCGCTCCCGCCTCTTCGAAATCCAATACGCAATGCAATTGAAGTCGTTTCAATGAGACCAACCTGACAGCCCACAAATGGAAGCAGATTTATTGACCCGTCGCCCTCTAATTCGAAATCAATGTTCATGAAGAGCCCTCGATTCACAGTTGTGGAGGCTGCCATAATCGCCGTGGGTAGACCAGTGCGCACAGCGTCGCCTATCCTTTGGGATAAGTCCTATGACGATACGTATCGAACTCGTTGCCTCTCGCCCAATTAAGAGTAAGCGCAAAGGCGGCTGCCCGCCCAACCGCACGAAAATTGGAACTGCCGTCTTTTTCAACAGATCATGTTGTTGCCTATGCAACCTCGCCAAAGGTATGCGGCTCTGGTAGCAAAATACAACGATTAAACTCATGAGAGAATTTGGCATGAGATTTGCATGTGGACGACAGTGACGCCCTTTCGCTGTAGGTCGCTTTTTGCGCACACTGAAAGATGCTCGCATGCTTACAGAGCCATTGGATCACTCAGGCATCCTTAATTTCGTAGCTAAATACATAGCGCGACAACCCAACGCGCCCGTCAGCGATTATGCGGAGCCGTGGCGTTTCCCGCTCATCGAAAGTCAACGGGCCGGCGCCGACGACGTGAATCGGGTGACCTTTGTCTGGCTCGCCGCGTCGCCGTCGGAAGCCACGCCCGTCTCCGTGGTGGGCACGTTCGCTGACCTGTGCGACAAAACCGACCTCGTGCCGGTGCTGTTCATGGACCGGCCAACCCGCTACCGCGCCGCTACCGTGCTGGTGCCGGCGGGGCAGTTGCATACGTACAAATTCCTGGTGGCGGCCCAGCCGGTTCTCGACCCCATCAACCCGCAGCGCACCGTCCTCGACAACGGCATCGAGTGGTCGCGCTTCTTCACGCAGCGATGCGCCGTCCCGGTGAGCTTCGAGATATGGGAACTCGCGATCCTGGTGCGGCTGACCAACGAGATCCTGCCGTTCGAGAGCCGCGACGCGCAGCGCTTTATGAACCTCTATTACTTCACCTCGGATAAGCAGGCGCACCTGAGTACGCTGGCGCACGCCTACCGGCTGGAGCAGCCGATTGGCGCGGCCAATTTCATCGACAAGATCGTGGCGCGTGAGGAGCGTCATCGCTTCATCGATTACAAAATCTGCCTGCGGATCATCGACGGCCTGCTGCGGCGAAGGTTTCCGGGCCTCACGCCCGCGCAGATTAGCAAGGACGGTTATCGGGACCTCTACGCCGAGATGGCGCGCGGCGCGGTCGACGGCTGGGACGTCGGCCAGTACCAGAACCCCAATTACTTCCTGCAGATCCTGCGGCGGCACACCTACATGGGCGCGTTCTCGCATCCGAAATACGGCGGCAATGCTGGCGCGGCAGGATGGGCCTATCTCGAGGAGATGTTTCGTGGGCCGGCGGGCGAAAGCTGCTTCAACTGGCGGCGTTCCATTGAACTGCCGCTGGGCACAAGTGCGGATTATCTCGGTTGATTGGATAGCGAGTACGCGAACATGCAAGACAGCTACGACGTCGTAATCATCGGCAGCGGCGCCGGCGGCGCGCCGATCGCGCACGAACTCGCCAAGCAAGGTAAAAGCGTGCTGGTGTTGGAGAAGGGCCCGCTCATTGTCCCGCAGTTACAGGCCACCAGCGGGCTCAGCATGTTCAAGCGCGACGAGGTGTTTTCCACCGGCGCCGAGAAGATTCTCCGCCAGCCCGTCGGCAACCGGGGCGCCTCCTACTATTCGAGCCACGTCGAACCCGACCTCAACGACGAACCGCACGTTTACCGCCGAGCGGACGGCGTCGACTACGCGACCATTGAGGGCTACACGGCGCAGGTTGTGGGCGGAGGCACCCAGCTCTATGGCGGCGTGTCGCTGCGCTTCACCCCACGCGACCTGACGCTGCACGAATGGAATAATCGCGCGGGCGCAGCTCTCGACGGTGATCCCAACGGCGACGTGCCGAAGGCGGCGCGCGATTGGCCGTTCCCCTATGCGATGATCGAGCCCTACTACGCCAAGGCCGAGGAACTGGTCGGCATCAATGGCGAGATCAACAATCAGCACAAGCCGTTTTCGAGTGGCAATAAATATCAGCCGCCGCTATCGATCAACCCGATCAGCGGCCACATCGAGCGCGGCATGGATGCGCTCGGCATGCCGCGCTACCGCACGCCGCTTGCCGTGATTACGCAGGATCATGTGCCCAGCGGCCGGCAGGGACCGCAGCCCGGCGAGGCGGCGAAAACGGCCTACGTCAACCGCTATGGCGACCCGATGGGCTTCAAGTCGAACACCTGGGTATCATTGCTCAGCCCGGTGCGCCAACTACCGAATTTCACCCTGCTGCCGAATTGTACGGTGACGCATCTGTCCTGCCAGGGGGCGCGTATCGACAGTGTCAACTTCCTCGGCCCAGATGGAACGGAGCGCAACGTGACCGGGAAGGCGGTCGTGGTTGCCTGTTCCGCGATTGAGAGCGTGCGGCTGCTGAAGATCTCCGCCGACATCGACAAAGGCGAGTTCTCAAGACGCATCAATCAAGACGGCCGGCAAATGCTCGGCGCCTATTTCCTAACGCACTGCTTTGGCGGCGCCTCTGCGCTCGTTCCGGTGCCCGAGCGGTTCGACAAGTCGGAGACGCTCGACAGCGATTACGCAACCGATTTCTGCCACGTCGACGACTTCCTCGCCTCCGAGAAGCTGTGGGCAGGTGCTGTAATCTACAACAACACCTCGGATCGTGCGCTGCCGCTCGCGCTCGCGCGCAACTTCGGCAGTCGCGATCTCGATACGATATGGCAGGGCTTCAACGAGAACACACAGCTCGTGAGCGACGCGCTCGCCGCCTTCCTTGAGCACAGTCTGGGGCGCGGGCTGTCGGTGACCTTCATGGCGAACCAGGTGCCGGTGAAGACCAACCGGATCGAGTTGCATCCCTCGGTCAAGGACAAGTGGGGCCGCCCGGTGGCCTACATCATCAAGGACTTTCACCCGCACGACGTGGTGCTGATGAACAAACTGTCCGGCTATTGCCGGCGCATTCTTGAGCAAGGCGGGGTCACCGACGAAATCGGCTCCGGCGCAGTCTTCGGCAGGGACGAACTCGCGCGCTGTGCCAACCACATCCTGGGCGGCGCCCGCTTTGGCACCGATCCCACCGACTCAGTGCTCGATCCCGACTGCAAGGCGTGGGCCTTCGACAATCTGTATGTCACAGACGGTAGCTTCATGCCGACGTCAGGCGGCGCCAACCCGACCCTCACCATCCAGGCGAACGCCTTTCGCGTCGCCGACATTCTCGCAGCGAGAATCTGACATGGACCCACGACTGGCCGCAATCGCCGATGACCCCGCCAATACGATCTTTGCGGTGGTCTTCTTTCCCGACCGCATCTATCACCAGGAATACCTCAATGCGACACGTAGCCCGCGCTACCGCTACAACGTGCAGGAGGTGCGCGGCTATCACGAGGTGCTCTGCATGAAGGGCCGCGTTTATCTCGACGGCGCCTTCCTGAGCAACTTCATCCGCATCGAGTATCGGGGGACGCGTCTGACCGAGGCGGTGCGGGTCAAGGACCGCTTCCTGCGCAGCAGTTGCGCCGCCTGGATGCGATTAACCGACGTCGCCGGCAATCAGGTGCAGACGCCGGATGGTCGGCCGGTTGCGCTCCGTTACGACGACTGGGTGAACGCCTACCAGGCCGAGATCTGGGACAGTCTTGAACCGCCGCCAACTGGGCATCACGACGTCTCGGTGCTCGCGCTCATGGGGCGCGACGGTGAGATCACGCGGTTTGCCGCCTTCGAAACCATGCTCAAGGACGTCGAATCAATTCGCAAGGTGGAACTGGCGTTCCGCGAGCCGAGCCAATACTACCCTTTCGGCAACACGATTCCGGTCGGCGACGTGGCCTGGGACAACAATTACAAGCGCACCCACCAAGCGCCGATCGCCGCGCAGCAGCCGAGCGCGCAACAGAATACCGTCGAAGACTTCAACTACCTGCTCGATTTCCAGCGCGGCTGGTACAAGCAGGCGAGCGACGTCGTGCCGGTTATGTACCGCAATGCCATGATGCTGGGCGACGCCAACGGCAACTACACCAATCCCGATGCCAGACCCGACAATATCCTCTCGATGCGCTGGCTGTTCCAGCGCGAGTTGGGCGGCTCGATGATCTTTTTTCACGAGGTGACAATCCCACCGGGCAAGGTTGAAGGCAATCACCAGCACGTCGGCTCGGAAGAGCTTTACTACATTATCGAAGGCCAGGGCGTCGCCTACTTGCGCGTCGGCGACGACCCCTCGCTCGGCGACGAGAACGACCCGCGCTTCAAGACGGTTGAGCGCGAAGTGTTCGGGCTCGGCATGCAGAAGTTCAAGGAACTGCCGGTAAAAGCAGGCAGCATGATCTACACCAAGAGCGGCGGCATGCACGGCATCCGCAATACCCCGGAGTCCGCGATGCCGTTGAAATTCGTCGCCTTCCTCTATCACAGCGCCTGAGCAGAAGCGGAGCGCGCATGGACATCCTTCACTCCGAGGTCGTGCCCGTCCGGCCGGGTACCACGCCTGACTACAACCAGAACAATCCGATGGTCCGGCTATTGCAGCTTGTCGAGAGCGCCCAACTCGCGGCTGGACGCGAAAGCTATCCGTTCGACGAGTTGCAGTTCCTGTTCCCGGTGCGGAGCATGGTTCTCTATGGGCCGAGCGCGCCGGACAGCGATGTGCTTGATCCGACCCGGCAGGACAACAAGGTCGATTTCCAAAAACAGAACGTGACCTCGTTCGATGCCGCCGACACGCAGATCATCCGCGGCGTGGCCGCAGCAGGCGGCTGGTCCGGGCCGTTTATCCGGCTGACCTATCGTGGCGGGCCGGACTCAGTACTCGCGAATAAGGCCGGCAACCTGCTGGGGCCCGCGATCAAGCTATGGACCAAGATCGGCGACACCGCCGTCAGGTCCCTGCTCACGGTGCCCTACAATTCCGAGGTCGATCGCTACGGCATCGAAATCTGGGGCTGGCCCGGTTCATTGGCTGACTTGCGGGCAGCGCTCGATGCACGCGGACAAGCCGCGTTTGACCGCGGCGAGTTGATCGCCGATGCGGCTCTGGTGCAAGGGGGGATCGACGATTTCAAGCGCGAGGCATTGGACGGAAAATTCGTCAACGACATCGTGCCGCAGCACGCCCTGCACCCGACCCGGCCGCTGCACATCGAAGTCGCCTGGGCGTCGGCGGACGGACTGACCTGGGATTCCGCCGATGGCGCCAACCATCAGTTCGAATTCAACATGCTGCTGCGGGGCTGGGATCATTACCTCAGCGTCGGCACCAGCACCAATCCGCACGGCGGGCTCGGTTTTCTCGAATACCGCAATCTGCTTTCGAACTACGGCCGCTATGCCGGCACGCGCGAACTCGGCCGTGACATCCCGCCGTGGAGTTTCGACGCCTTCGGCCATAAGGCGCCGAATGATCGGCGCGAGGAGTTCATGACCGTCGATTACATGGATCTTCACATTGTACGGCCCAATTCCGCCATCGGCCTGCACCGCCATCGCGACAACCAGGAAGCCTTCATGGTGATCGGCGATCGCGCCGGCCTCATGGTGATCGGCGACTGGTGCAAGCTTCCGGCGCGGGAGCGGTGCCTGGAGGTGCGCACGCTCAAGCCCGGGCACTTCGCGCTCCTCAAGGGTGGCAATCTTCACTCCCTGATCAATCCGAGCGACGAGGATCTCTTCCTGTTCATGTTCGGCGGCTATGACTGATGTGCGGGTGATCTCCTTTGCCGACCACGAGGACTAACATCGACTTCACGACGCCGTTGGGTGCCACCCCGACGGCGAGCGGCGTCACGTTTCGCCTCTGGGCGCCGTTGGCGCAGCAGATCTTCATCTTGACCGGCGCTTCGTTGCAGGCCGCCGAACAGCCGGGATTCAGTCCATCTCGCGACGACGCCATGTTCGCGCTCAGTGACGGCACCTGGGGCGCGCTGGTCCCTGGCATCGGTGAAGGGGCGTCGTATCGGTTCTGGGTGGTCGGCTCGGGCAGCACCGGCTTCAAGCGCGACCCGCGTGCGCGCGAGCTCAGCTTCATACCGGCCTATCCGAATTGCGACTGCCTGGTGCGCGATGCCACGACCTATCCCTGGCATGACCAGGATTTTCGCACACCCGAATTCAACGAGCTGATCCAATATCAGATCCACATCGGCGTCTATTATGCGACCGATGAAGTCGGTAACGACAAACGCCGGCGCATTGGCAAATTTCTCGATCTGCTCGATCGGGTCGCGTATCTGCGTGATTTGGGAATCAATGCCGTCCAATTACTGCCGATCCAGGAATTCTCCTCGCCGACCAGCCGCGGCTATAATGGGGTCGATCTTTTTTCCCCCGAGATGGATTATCAGGTCCCGGATGCCGAACTCGGTCGCTATTTGACAATGGCGAATGCGCTGCTGGCAGCGAGCGGGAAAGCGCCGCTCACGCTCACGCAATTGCGGCCCGGGCCCAATCAGCTCAAATGCGTCGTCGACGTCTTTCATCTTAACGGAATTGCAATCCTGTTCGACCTCGTCTTCAACCACGCTGGTCCGGGCTTCAATGACCAGAGCATGTGGTTCCTCGATCGTCAGCCGACCGGCGACGACAACCGCAGCCTCTACTTCACCAACGTGGATTGGGTGAGCGGGCGCGTCTTCGCGTTCTGGAAGCAGGACGTCCGCCGGTTCCTGATCGACAACGCCCTGCAGTGTCTGGCGGAATATCACATCGACGGCATGCGCTACGACGAGGTGACCGTCATCGACAACAATGGCGGCGGCGGTTTCTGCCAAGAGCTTTCGGCCGCTGTGCGTTCACTTAATCCACGCGCGATTCAGATCGCCGAATACTGGCGCGACGATCGTGCCACCGCGGTCCGCGCGGTGCCGTCAGGGCTCGGCTTCGATGCGGCTTGGAGCGATAGGCTGCGCGACGCAATCCGCGCGGCGATCGGACAGGTCAGTGGGGGGCGCGCTGCGTTCGTCGATATGGAGGCCCTGGCGCGCGCATTCGACACCCCAGCCGGATTCGATGCAGCCTGGCGGGTCGTGAACTACATCGAGGACCACGACACCGTAGCGGACGGCCGGCAGCGGCGGATCGCGTCGCTCGCCGACCCATCCAATTCGCGCTCGTGGTTTGCCAGCAGTCGCGCGCGCGTCGCAGCCGGTCTTCTGTTCGCCGCGCGCGGAATTCCCATGCTGTTCATGGGACAGGAAATTCTTGAGGACAAGCAGTGGAGCGATTACGTATTTGGGCGCCCTGACCTGCTTATCGCATGGGACGATCTCAAGACCAACAAAATCATGCAGGACTTCCTGCGATTCTGCCGTGACCTCGTTGCACTGCGCCGCGCGCAGCCGGCCTTCCGGAGCGAATCCTTGCGCGTGTCCACACGCAACAACGTCGACCGCATCATCACGGTTCACCGCTGGATCGAAGGCGTCGGGCAAGACGTTCTTGTCGTCGCCAATCTTAGGGAGACGAATTGGTTCGGGTATCGAATTGGATTTCCGAACGCTGGCCCTTGGCGCGAACTTTTCAACAGCGATTTCTATGAAAACCTGCCCAATCCGAACACCGCGGGCAATATCGGGAGAGTGATGACGGAGACGATCCCTTGGGACGGAATGCAATATTCCGCAGCAATCACGCTCCCGGCGAACGGATTCATTGTGTTTGCCTGTTGAGCAATCGGAGGCGGATATGCCTGACGAATATCACGGTCGGGATGGTGCGGCGGTGGTCATGCGGCAGTATGGTGAACCCGCCGTGCTGGTTGTTGAAAGCGTGCCTCTGCCCGCCTTGCTATCCGATGAGATTCGCGTGCGCAGCATCGCATCGGCCGTCAACCATTCAGACCTCGAGATACGAGCCGGCAATTGGCACATACGTCGGGCGGAACCGTTTCCCTACACGCCCGGTTTGGAGGTCGTGGGCGAGATTGTTGAAGCGGGATCTGCCGTAACGGAATTTCGCGAGGGCGATCGCGTGATCACGATGATGCAGGGTCTGGGGGGTGTGCGATCGGAACGGCCCGGGGGTTATGCGCAATATGTGGTAATGCGAGCGTCCGCCGCCGCGCTTGTCCCTGCGGCTCTTGATTCCTACGACATGGCCGCCTTGGGGCTGGCCAGCGTCACCGCATTTGAAGGCCTTCGCAAACTCGGACCACTCGACGGTCGCCGAATTGCAGTGACGGGCGCCGCAGGCGGCGTTGGGTCGGCCGCCGTGGCGATAGCCAACGCCCAAGGTGCCAAGGTCTTTGGGGTCATCTCTCGCCCAGAGCAGGCCGACTATGTCCATTCATTGGGGGCGACCGAGGTCTTCATTTCCGAGGATGTTGCCAATGGCGCACTTGGTGCCGACGCAATCGATGGACTCTTGGACACTGTGGCGGGTCGGACGTTTGGTTCTTTTGTGACGGCGTTGCGGCCAGGAGCCTTGCTTTCGCTGGTAGGCGCTGTGGGCGGCAGCCATGTTTCCTTCGATGCCTACCGCCTCCTTGAAGTCACTCTAACCGGCTATTCGTCCGAAAATCTGGACGGACCTAGTCTGCGCCACGCTATAGGGGCAATTGGGGAATGGCTCCGGCGCGGGACTCTCGCGCCACCTGCTCGGACGGTGCTCCCGCTTAGCGAAGCAGATTCCGCCCACGCGCGTCTTGAAAACCATGCCGTGCGGGGGCGCGTCCTTCTCATTCCAGATTCTCCATGATTGGAGCCGATTCCCGCCTGCCAATTGACCCGGCGGCCAACCCGTGTGGCCCTTGGCAAGGTGGATGGCAACCAATCTCCGCAAATTCGCAGGGCATATTGCGTCCGACGCGGTCAACGGCATACCATGCTCGCCGCTTCATTCCGCATATTGGTCCCCAACATTCCGAGCCCCGATGTTGTCGAATCGTATTGTTCGCTGTGCCGTTTTTCTGCTGCTGTTTTCCCTTCTCACAGCGCAGTCCCCCGCACCTGATCACGAGCTTCGCCACCGTGGCTTCGTCATGAACATGTCAGCGGTCGAGCATCAGTCGAACATCGTCGCGCTGACCGCGGCCATGCGACATCAGCTCGACATCGCTGCCGATTCCGGCGCCAAGCCCGAAATCCTCGTCTTCTTTCGCAACCAGAAAATCGCGGTGCTGCCGACCACCGGCCATGGTGGCGGTCTGTATGCCCGGGCGCGAGGCGTCGAACTGGACGGTGTTGTGCCGCCGCACAATAACCCGGTGGTACTGCATGAATTCATGCATGCGATGCACAATCGCTATTTGCCGCAAAGCAGCGACAATCCCGACATCGTACAATTCTATCAAAGAGCGGTCACCAACCAACTGTATTCGAAGGGCGAATATCTGCTGACCAATAAGGGCGAGTTCTTCGCGGTGACCGCAAGCCTTTACCTCTGGGGCAGCGTCGCGCGGGAGCCGCACAATCGTGAGACGCTACGTGCCAAGCAACCGAATTACTATAAGTGGCTCGGCGACATCTTCGGAGTGCGGAAGTAACGCCGTCGTCACCGCGTGGGATAGCTGCCGGGGGAATAGGTGCCCGCAAGCGTCCAGCGTCGCTCACAGGCGTCCTTGCGAGCCATTTGTCGTATAATAAACAATAAACGAGATGTGAAGTATTTTAGTGATTTCAGTGGCGCTTTTCTAAGGAGATCGTTGGAGAGTCGGCCGACGCCGGATTGGTATCCAAGTATTTGTGGGCAAGTCCTGCTCGTATTGCCCCAAGCATTGGACAGGCGGTGTACACGTGGGCGCACCCGTGTGTTTACCATGGTGCATGCTCGCCAGATGTGAGGCATTCGCCATGGCCTGCATCCTTGTTATTGACGACGATCGCGCGGTTCGAGCGACGATCAAAACGTGGCTTGAAATTGAAGACCACGAAGTTGTCGTTGCGAAAGATGGTCGCGATGGATTCAAGAAGATCGAGACCGATCATTTTGATTTGCTGATCGTTGATATTTTCATGCCGGTGATGGATGGCTTGGAGATGATCCGGTTGGTTCACCAGCGCAAGCCGGAACTTCCCATCATTGTTATTTCGGGTTTCACAGTCCGTTCTTCGTCGGTGTCTGCGCCAGATTTCCTGGCCATGGCGACGAAGCTCGGCGGAGCATGCAGCCTTCATAAGCCTTTCAATCCACGCGAACTTTCCGCGGCCGTCAATGAATGTTTGGCAAGGCCGGTTAGCGGCCAACGATCTGCTGCCCGGCCGATGACACAGCAAGGGCGCGGCCCATTCGGCGGATGAACTTTGTCGGAGCGACTGTGCCAGATCCGCCACACTCGGAGTGAATTATCACGACCCTCCCTAGCTTATCCCCGATCGGCGTTGTCAAGGCGTTCCGCCGGCTATACGAAGGTAAATCGTCCGGGGAATGGCGGTTGAGGGCGCGAGGGGAGGGGCATGAAAAAATCCTGCTTGCCGGCTTCGTACTTGCGACCTTTGCCGCCGGTCCGGCGGTTGCGGCCGACCTGCCGACGAAGGCCCCGGTGCGAACCACGGCTGCGATCGCGCCTGTCGGCGACTGGACCGGGTTTTACATCGGTGGCCATGTCGGCAATGGTTGGGGGACGAAGGACTGGAGCAATCCCGAGGCGGACCCAAGCGGGCGCGGCGCCGATCATGTGAACGGGACCACGGCCGGTGGTCAGATCGGATTGAATTGGCAGACTGGCTATTGGGTGTTCGGCATTGAAGCACAGGCGAGTTGGGCCAATATCGATGGCGGTCACCATTATGTTCCCACCGATGTATTCCTCTTCTCGAAAGTCGATTCTCTCGGAACCATCGCGGGTCGGATCGGCTATGCGTGGGACCGGTCGCTGTTTTACGTGAAGGGCGGTGCCGGCTGGGCGCATGACAAGCATTGGATTCATGATGGGCCGACGGGGGACCTGTTAGGCGCAGCCAGTCAAACGCGTTGGGGTTGGGTGGCGGGTGCCGGTTGGGAGTTCGCGTTGACGCGCCAGTGGTCGGCTCAAATCGAATACAACTACATGGATTTTGGCAAAGAACGCCTGACATTCAGCGGCGGCTCTCTGGGTGTCGTTCCAGGGGACATCGACCAGCAAATCCACGTGGTGAAGGGCGGTATCAACTACCGCTTCGGCGGATCGATGGCTGTCCGGTAAGCAGATCAGTCCATCACGGAGATGGTCGGTGCAGCCGGCCAATTTCGTTTCCCTGGCGCCGGTCATCCTGCGGGATGCGGCGCGTGCGGTGTGACCAAGTCTGCAGCAGACTCTGCTTGTGTTTGTCACCCCTTGACGGTGAGCAGAGGCCACAAACGAGCAACCGGTGACGCAATGCCGGCGGCGGCGACTGTTTCAACGACGGGAGTCACCGATTTGTATTGCGAGGGGGCTTCTTCCATCAGCGTGCGCATGTATTCGGCGGCGATGTCACGGCCGACGCGCGCGGGGTCGATCTTGGTCACCACACGGATGCGGCCGAGTTCGCTGGTGTCGCCCTTGCGACCTTCGCCGCGAGCCGCAAGACGACCAGCCCGGTGCGGGGCCGAGCATAAGCTCGCAACGTTGCCTTGCCCTTTGAGCACGTAATTGGAGT
>DATGVJ010000130.1:0-4471 GCA_035300505.1 Xanthobacteraceae bacterium | reverse complement strand
CGTCGTGTCGACTACCGTCGTGTCGACTACCGTCGTGTCGGTTTGCGTCGAGTGGATTAGCGCCGTCACGATGGCCGCCATCAAAGCGCCCGGTATCATATTGGCCCCCATCACGCTGCGCGGGGTCATGGTAACCGGCATCATCGTACGCGGGATCGTAGCGGTCGGCAGGGCGACGTCCAGCCTCATGGGAACTAGCCGTATAGGGGTCGGGATCGCGATCAGACTGGTAATGGCCCGATTGCGGAAATTGCGGTTCCGCCGGGAAGGGTCGGTCATAACCGCGGTCATCCGTAGGTCGACCGGAATGCGGCGAATCCATCGGGTCAGGATAATAGGGGTCGCGGCCGCGCTCGAAGTCGGCATGGTGAGATGAATGGTGCTGCGCGCCCGCCGCTTCATCCGGTCCGGGCTGCAGGTTCTCAAACGGAGGCATAGCCGCAACGGTTTTGCGCCAGTCCATCGGCTCCCCCTCAGGCCGCGGTGGATCGTCCCGCCGAGAGACGTTTTGCCCCAGATCCGTATAGGGGTCCGACTGGCCAATCAGCCGCGCCAGCTCTGCCAGCGGATCAGAGGGCCTGCGGCTCGCACCCGGCGCCTGTCCCCCATGCAAATAGGGATTATGCGACTGATGGGACCGACGTGTGTTTTCGTCCGCCATACTCAACCCGTTTTCCGGTACCGGCGCCCCCAATCAGCGCATCTCGTCCGGTGCCCCAACCCCAAGCAATCCAAGGCCCGACGCGAGAACGGTTACCACCCCATGTACAAGCGCAAGACGCGCAAGAGTAACTTGTGGATCATTTTGGATAATGAAACGTAAATGTGGCGTATCTTTACCCCGGTTCCATTGCGCGTGAAAGTCACTCGCAAGTTCGTACAGATAAAAGGCAATTCTATGGGGTTCGTGGGCCTCCGCCGAGGCATCGATAAGGCGGGGATATAGCGCCAAACGCCGCATCACCCCTTGTTCGCCCGGGTCATCGAGCCGGTCCAGCGGCGCAGAACGCAGAAATTGCGCCCGCTCCGCACCCCCCAAACGCCAATCCGGGAAGGCCTCA
The DNA here is from genome assembly GCA_035300505.1 of Xanthobacteraceae bacterium. Lineage (GTDB taxonomy): Bacteria > Pseudomonadota > Alphaproteobacteria > Rhizobiales > Xanthobacteraceae > VAZQ01. Next base: position 3,410 of record DATGVJ010000130.1, on the reverse strand, counting down.
AGCGCGTTGCGGAAGACCGAATGCCCCCGTGCATGGCCATATTGGACATAGAAAACCGGGTTGTCGCGCGATTGTTCGATAACCTTGGCCAAGTCGAAATCGAGGACCGCGTCGTTCTTGCGGTAGAGCATCATGAACCGCACCGCATCACGGCCGACCTCGTCCACGACCTCACGCAATGTCACGAACTCGCCGGCGCGCTTGGACATCTTGACCGGCTGACCGGCCCGCAGGAGCTTCACGAGTTGCACAATCTTGACGTCCAGTTCTGCCTGGCCGTCGCTGACCGCCTTCACGGCAGCCTTCATCCTCTTGATATAGCCGCCATGGTCCGCGCCCCATACATCGATCATGGTCTTGAAACCACGGTGGAACTTGGAGCGATGGTAGGCGATGTCGGATGCAAAGTAGGTGTAGCCACCGTCGGATTTCAGCAACGGCCGGTCGATATCGTCACCGAACTGCGAGGACCGGAACAGCGTTTGCTCCCGGTCCTCCCAATCCTCGATCGGTTGCCCCTTGGGGGGCGGGAGCCGCCCCTGAAACACGAGCCCCTTGGCGCGCAGTTCCGCAATCAGCGCCTTGACCTGGTCGGAATCGGCCACCGGTGTCATGCCCCCACCCTTCGTGGCGCCACCCTCCGTGAGCGTGCGCTCTGAAAAGTAGACGTCGAGTACGACGCCGAGCCGCTCGAGGTCATCGCGAATACCAGCCATCATCATGTCGATCGCACGATTGCGAACGACCGGAAGCCACTCGGATTCGGGCTTGTCCTTCAAGGCGGAACCGTGCTCGACGGCAAGCGCCTCGCCGACCTGCTTGAGATAGTCGCCCGGATAGTAGCCCTCCGGTATGGTGATGGCTTCGCCGAGCGCTTCGCGGTAACGCAGGAATGCCGACCGTGCCAGCATTTCGACCTGGGCGCCCGCGTCATTGATGTAATATTCGCGCGTAACCGCAAAGCCGGCCGCCACCAGCAGATTTGAAAGCGCATCGCCGAATACGGCACCACGACAATGGCCGACGTGCATTGGCCCGGTCGGATTGGCAGATACATATTCGACGAGGACCGGCTCACCCTGCCCGATCGTGCTGCGCCCATAGGCTGCACCCGCTTCCAGCACGTCACGCAAGGCATCGACCCAGGCCGAGGGCGTAAGCGTGATGTTGACGAAGCCCGGACCCGCAACTTCCGCTTTCAGGACAAGCGCATCCCGGGCGAGTTCGGCCGCCAGCGCTTGTGCAATTTCGCGCGGATTTCGGCCGGCCGCCTTGGCGAGCAACATGGCGGAATTCGTGGCCATGTCGCCATGCGTGGCATCCCGCGGTGGGTCGACCACGACCCGGGATTGATCGATGCCGGGCGGCAGAATGCCCGCGGCAATGAGCGCCTCGTTGGCCGCATGGATCTTGTCGAGTACGACGCTGAAAATGTTCTTCGCGGTCACGTATGCGGCCTCTTGGTGTTTCTGGACAGCGATCCGCAATGCGGATTTGTTGCGCTCTGTTCAAGCTGATTAACGCAATTCCGGCGTGGTATCAAAGAGCCGTGCGTGCTCGATCAGCGCATAGCGGTCCGTCATCCCGGCGATGAAATCCGCTATCGCGCGCAAGTGGCCCGCCCCATCATCTGCGCCGTGGTGCCGTTCCCCTGGCATGTCGTGGGGTTTGGACAAATAGCGCTCGAAGAGATCGGCAACGACCTCTTCGGCCTGCCCCATGATGCGCGAGACACGCGGGTGCCGGTACATGCGCGGATAGAGAAACCCCTTGATGGTACGATCTGAATCCGCCATGGCGGCGGAAAACGCGGCGACCGGATTGGCTGCCGCGCGCACGTCCGCGACGGAACGCGCACCGAGCGCACGCAACCGGTTGTCGGTCTCGGCAATGACGTCTGCGATCATTCGCGTAATCAGCCGCCGCATCAATTCGTGCGTCGAGCGCGTGGTGTCGAGCCCCGCGCAGGTCCTGGCGATCTCCTCCATGATGTCATGGAGCAGCATGACGTCGGCAAGATCACCGAGCGCAAACAATCCGGCCCGCAGCCCGTCATCGATATCATGGGCGTCGTACGCAATATCGTCCGCGAGAGCTGCGACTTGTGCTTCGGCACTCGCAAGGCTCCACAGCTCCAAGTCCTGCACCCGTTGGTATTGTGCGATCCCGTGCGGCAGGCCCCTTTCGCGATGGCGGCCGATCGCGCGACCCTCCCGATCGGTGAGCGGGCCATTGTGTTTGACAAGGCCCTCAAGCGTTTCCCAGGTGAGATTGAGGCCGTCAAAAGCCGCATAGCGCCGCTCAAGCGCCGTTACGACGCGCAATGTCTGGGCGTTGTGGTCGAAGCCCCCACAGGTCGCCAGACAGCGATCGAGCGCCCGTTCGCCCGCATGGCCGAACGGCGGATGCCCAAGGTCGTGGCCGAGCGCGAGCGCCTCGGCGAGATCCTCATCAAGACCAAGCGCGCGCGCCAGCGACCGGGCAATCTGCGTGACCTCGAGCGTATGGGTGAGACGGGTTCGAAAATGATCGCCTTCGTGAAAGACGAAAACTTGCGTCTTATGTGCCAACCGCCGAAAGGCCGTCGAATGAATGATGCGGTCACAATCGCGCCGGAAATCGCTGCGGGTGGCACTCGGCGGCTCCGGGCAAAGCCGCCCGCGGCTTTTTTCCGGATCTGATGCAAAAAGCGCCCGTGCGCGCCGCGCTTCGACCGCCATGACTGTTCCTGTGAACTATGTCCCTGTGATTTCGACCGTAACGCCCGGATAGGCTACCATGACCCCAATTGACCAACTCTGTCCGCGTACTTACTTAATCGGGTAGAGACTACAGTCGGGTTCCCGTGCTTGGCATATTGGAACGATTCGATGGAAAACGTCACGGTTACGGAACGTGCGGTTCGGCGCATCGGCGAAATCCTCAAAGGCGAGCCCGATGGCACCATGCTGCGCGTGAGTGTGGAAGGCGGCGGCTGTTCGGGCTTCCAATACAAGTTCGACATGGACCACGCAAAGGCCGCCGACGACATCCTCATTGCGCGGGCGGACGCCCGTGTGCTGATTGACCAGACTTCACTTGGATACCTCAACGGCTCCGAAATCGACTTCGTCGATGACCTGATCGGCGCCTCGTTCCGCATCAACAATCCTAACGCCAAGGCGTCATGCGGCTGCGGCACGAGTTTTACGCTGTAGCGGACAATTTTGGAACCCGCCGAAACGTAGGATGGGTAGAGCAAAAAATGCGCGTTCTTCGCGCGCTTTTTTTGCGAAACCCATCAACACCTCATAGGTCGACGATGGGTTTCGGCAAAACGCGTGAAGAAAGAACGCGTTTTGCCTCTACCCATCCTACAAAGCTCTCACGCCCTTATCCAATCACCGCCCCGGCGTAATGATCGTCTTCTG
>DATGVJ010000129.1:0-2162 GCA_035300505.1 Xanthobacteraceae bacterium | reverse complement strand
AGACCAAGCAGGTCCTGCATCTCGGGATCATCGAAACCGGTCACGTCGTTTTCGCCATGGTCGTTACGTTGTTGCGGCCGCTTGGGCCGGCGGATCCTGCACGCCATAATTGCTGAACGCGGCTGCGGTTTCATTGATGTCGGCCTCGCTCAGCAGCACCGGCCCGCCAATCGCCAAGGTGAGATAATACTGCCGGGCGATGGTCTCGAGTTCGACTGCCAACCACATGGCCTTGTCCAATGATGCGCCGGTCGCGATCATTCCGTGATTTGCAAGCAGGCAGGCGGTCCGGTCCTCCAGCGCCTTGAGTGCATGATCCGACAGCTCCTTGGTGCCGAACCGGGCATAGTCGGCAACGCGCACGTTCATGCCGCCGAAGGCCGCCATCATGTAGTGGCACGCCGGAATTTCCTTATGCGCGATCGCCAGTACGGTGGAATAGGTCGCATGGGTATGAACAATGCCTCCGACATCGGGCCGTGCCTTCATGATGTCGAGATGGAAACGCCATTCGGTGGAAGGTTTGAGCGGGCCCTTCCACGATCCGTATTCCCCATCGATGGGCATTGCGGCGATCATGTCAGGGGTCAGAGCGTCGTAAGGCGTCGCGGACGGCGAAATCAGCATGGTGTCGCCATGACGGGCCGAGATGTTTCCGGACGTGCCCTGGTTTAGTCCGGTGGCGTTCATCCAGCGGCATTTGGCAATGATCGTTTCGCGCAAGTGAAGTTCGGTGTCCGTCATGGTCAGCTCCTGTCGATAGAGCACAAATAGCACTCAATACTTCTGCCGGGCCGGCGTTTCGCAGGCCGCGGGGACGCGGCGGTCCGATCCGAGCCCGTTTCCGCTGTTTGCATCGCAGCATGAGGAAATGACTTGACGGCTCGTTCCGCCTCTGCAATTTTTTGCAGCGTGTGAAGAAATTTGCAAGGTGGAATTTTAGATCGTGTCTGCGCGTTCTGAGAAGCTGCCCATGGTAGATGGCGATGCGTCGCTCGTGTCGCGAGCGGCGTGGTTGCATTTCGCCGCCGGTCTCACCCAGTCGGAGGTTGCGAGCCGGCTCAATATTCAAAGCACCAAAGCCCATCGCCTGATCGCGCGCGCGAGCCGCGAAGGCATGGTCCGCATCTTCGTTGAAGGTCCGGTGGCCGAATGCGTTGCGCTGGAAAATGCGCTCACCGAGCGCTTTGGCCTTTCGTTTTGCCGGGTCGCGCCGGATCTCGGGGAGGGCAATTTGCCGTTGAAGGCCTTGGCGCTCGAAGGGGCTTCCTTCCTGCGCCAGATCCTTGAGCACGGCGAAGACAAGGTGATCGGGGTCGGCCACGGCCGCACGCTCGCAGCGGTTGTCGAGCAGATGCCCCAGACACCGGCGCGAGGCGTGCAGTTCGTGTCGCTGCTCGGCGGATTGACGCGGAAATTCGCAGCAAATCCGTTCGACGTCATCCACCGGCTCGCCGAGCGCACCGGAGCGGAGGCTTATCTGCTGCCCGTGCCCGTCTTTGCCAATTCGGTCGCCGACAAAGCGGTCCTGATGCAGCAATATGGTATCGCCGATGTTTCCGCCCTGGCACGAAAGGCCTCGCTCCTGATCGTCGGCATCGGCCAGGTCAGCCGCGAGGGGTTTCTGGTGTCGAGCGGCATGATCAGGCCGGATGAGGTGGTTGAGCTGAAGCGTGTCGGCGCCTGTGCCGATCTGCTCGGGCACTTCTTCAGCGCCGATGGTCGAATGCTGGACACCGATTTGTCGGCCCGTGCGACCTCGATGAGCGCGGCCGACCTGAAGAAGCACCGCATCGTTGCGATAGCCGGCGCAAAAGCCAAGGTCACCGCCTTGCGCGCCGTCCTGCGCAGCCGTGTGCTTCATGGATTGATCACAGACGAAGCGACCGCTCTGGGGCTTGTGACCGATAAGCCGGAGACGACATCCGGCAAGGAAAGAAGCAAAAGCCGCAAGGGAAAGTGAAAACGTAAAAAGGGAGGTTTATATGTTCGATCGAGAGAAGAATCTGTTTGGCTCCTACGCTGCCAAACGCATCAGTCGACGCGACTTGCTCGACGGTGCCGCAAAACTCGGTGTTGCCGGCGTCGCCGCCAACGCGGCTTTTGCGTCCTCGGTATCGCAAGCGATGGCGGCGGATTTCAACTGGAAAGGCCAGGCCGGC
>DATGVJ010000128.1:0-9310 GCA_035300505.1 Xanthobacteraceae bacterium | reverse complement strand
AGCCGAAAACGGCAAGATCGTGTTCGACGGGATGATGCAGTGGATCGCCGGCGGCAGCGGCATCAACATGAACCTTCGCTTCTCGCAGCCGGGACGCACCCAGCGCAACCGGCAGGATCAGCTCTACGCTGAGGGCGTGTTCCCGTTTGCTAACCAGACCTCGACCGATCCGATCACGGGCCGGACCGCGGGCCGTTACGATTCCTGCACGAAAACGAGCACCTGTCCGTTGGGGATGGAGATCTACTCGGCGAACGAATACTGGGTGAAGGGAGCGTCACTCTTTCACACGGACCCAATGGGCAAGCTCGATCTGCCTGACCATCCGAAGGCGCGCCTCTATCTGATCTCCAGTCACCAGCACGGCACCGGCAACGCGACCACCAGGGGCAACTGTCAGCAGTTCGGCAATCCGCTCAATTCCGGGCCGATACAGCGTGCGCTGTGGGAAGCGCTCGACCTTTGGTCGACCGAGGGCGTCGCGCCACCGCCGAGCAGCATTCCGCATCTGGCCGACGGCAACCTCGTGCCAGCGCTGCCGCAGGAAGCGATGGGTTTTCCAAAGGTTCCCGGCGTCACCTATACGGGGTTGAAATCCACGCGGTACCTGTTGAACTACGGTCCTGATTTTTACCGCACGGGAGTGATGACGATCAACCCGCCGGCCATCACGCCGCCGATGTTCGACAACCCCAAAAACGGGCCGATCTATCCGACCTATGTGCCCAAAACCGATGCGGACGGCAACGACATCGCGGGCATCCGCCTGCCCGATGTGACGGTACCGCTCGCGACCTATACGGGATGGTCGCTGCGCGGCGGCGCGCAGGCCAACGACGGCTGCGAAGGATCAGGACAGATGATCGCGTTCCCGAAAACGAAAGCCGACCGTTTGGCATCGGGCGATCCACGGCTTTCGATTGAGGAGCGCTATCCATCACTCTCGGAATATGCCGCGAAGGTCAACCAGGCGGTCGAAGACCTGGTCACCAAGCGGCTGATCCTGCGGGAAGATGCGCAACCCGCCGTGGATCGTTTGCTGCGGGCCGGGCAGGCCACCGGCGCAATTCGGGCAGACAATTGATAATTGGGGTCCGTCCCCGATAATTCGCCATTCGGGCAGACAATTGAAAATTGGGGTCCACCCCAATTTTTCACCAGAGTCGCACAAGATCGCACAAGATCGCACAATATATTTGTTTGACTGCGCGCTCCAGATTCGATTATTGGCGAAATGGTCGTGTCGAATTGCGCCCGCCGCTTGGCCGGGCGCATTTTTGTCACGGGCAATCCGCGCTACCGGCATCCGGGTCGTGCGGCGCGAACAGCGGGCCAGTCTCATGCATCATCAACAGATAGTGTCGTCTTATGAACGTCCGCCAATATATTGAGTTGGTGGCCGAGGACTACCCAACGAAGTCGACTGTTTTGGCCAAAACGAACCCACCGAGGCGCCTCGCAGCCGCGGGGCCGTCCCCAGAGTCGAAAGGTTGACCGGGCCCGCCTGCCGGCTTTCTAGGCTACGTCGGCCGCATAGCATCGCTGCAACTGATAATTTCGACAGGCTCCTAGGCGGAGTCTAGCGATCAGCGCACGGCCGCCGGGTTGGTAGGGCCATTCTTGTGTCTGCCCGGCGCGCGACGGGTGGGGTCGAGCGACCAGGGGCAGCAAAGTGCGCGCGCAATCCGATCTTTCGGAGCTTGCTGGTCGCCGGGCGGACACTGCGGCGCAAGCCGCCGAAGAAAGGTCCGCCCCTACCAACTCCACGCGCCTTGTTTGTCCGAGGCCTTCTGCGGATTGGGTCCCCGATTCCCCAACGCAAATAGGGGCGGACCTTCGGCGGCTTGCGCCGCGGTGTCCGCCCCTATCGGAATCAGAGGTCCGCTGTTTGCTTAGGCCCCGTTGGCGCGCGTGTGCTGGTTGAACCACTCAATGGTGCGCGTCCAGGCCTGCTGGGCCGTGGCTTTGTTGTAGCGTTCGGGCGTCGCGTCGTTGAAGAAGCCGTGAACGGAATTCGGATAAAGGTGGCCTTCGTACTTGATATTGTTCTTCTTCAGTTCGGCCTCCTGCGCCGGGTAGGCGTCCGACAGGTTCTTATCGAGCGCGCCATGGTGGATGAGGATCGCAGCCTTGATCTTGGCTACGTCTGCAGGTTGAGGCGCGCTGCCGTAGAATGGGGCAGCTGCCGCCAAATCTGCGCCGAGCAGAACAGCGAGCTGATTGGCCATCGAGCCGCCAAAGCAAAAACCCGTCGCGGCGATTTTCCCATTGGAGTCCGGACGCGTTCTCAACCACTGCGCGGCGGCGACCAGGTCCTGAGTCCTCTTGCCTGCGTCGACCTTGGCAAAAAGCTGGCCGCCCTTGTAGTCATCGCCCGGATAGCCGCCGACGGACGAAAGCGTGTCCGGCGCGAAGGCCATAAAATTCTCGAGGGCAAAGCGCCGTGCAACATCCTCGGTGTGCGGATTGAGTCCCCGATTCTCGTGGATGACGATGACTCCGGGTAGTTTCGCCGAAGTCTCAGTGCGCGTATCCTGGCTGAACGGCCGGACGAAATAGCCCCGGATGTATCCATTCCCATTCGGTGAGGGCACGGTTTCGTAACTCGCCTTGATGCGCTCGTCGTCCTTGCGAACCTGCTGGCCCAACGCGTAGTTGGGCATCAGCGCCTCGACCATCGCCCCGACCGAAAGACCGCCAACGGCGTAACGTTTCAGGCCATCGAGAAAGTCGCGGCGATCGACCTCGCCATGAATAAAACGTGAGTAAAGCTCTACCGCTTCCGCGGGGATCTTCTTGCGTTCCTGTGTCATAGATGCATCCTCCTGGTTTCTTGACGGTAACATTGCTTGAGCGGCTTCTGAAGCCGGTAACGGGATTGGCCACCAGCGAAACCTGGCTGCTCAATCAGTAATCAGTAGATTTACGCATGGACCGCCGACAGTCGAGAACCTCTCGCTCATCGCGCCAAACCATAACATATCGCAATAGCGGTTTATTGGGCAAGTTCCGCCATTGACGCAGCAAGGCAGACTGACCGAAGGCCGCTACTGGAGGGCGCCGGTCAATTGCCGATAGACCCGCCGGATGGCGGTCGGCCTCTGGGCCTCATAGCCCCGCAGTTTTTCATACTGCGGCCATTGGATCGTGGCGATAGCCTGCTCCTCAGTTACGCCGCGTGCGATCGCTTGCGCAACGGTGTCGCGGACATCCGCCAGCATCTGTCGATAACGGGTGAACTCCTCCCGGCTTTGCCTGGGGTCTGCGGGGAGAGTGGCATGTCCCGGCACAAAGATCTCAGCCCCGAGGCCTAAGGCCGCCTCCACCGTCTTGAGCCAGTCAACGCCGTAGCCACTGCCCATGAACAGAAACTGGCCCGCGGAAAAGACCTCGCTCAGATAGACGATTTTATCCTGGGGAACATAGACGATGCTGTCGCCGCGCGTGTGAGCGCGGCCCAGATAGAGGATCTGAATTTCCTTGCCGCCGAGGTAGAGCGTCATCCGGTCCCGGAAGGTCTGATCGGGAAGGCGCGCCTTCTGCTCCTCCGGCGAGGCCTTGTCCTGTTCCATTTGTCGGACGAGATCTGCCCGGTAGTTCTCGTGTCCGATCTTCCAGGCGTCGGCGTAAACGCCGTTCCCCTTCGAAAAGGGATTATGGTACGGCGAGGAAACCAGGAAACGAACAGGCTGCTTGATCGTATTGGCAATCGCTTCCCGTTGGGTCCGCGCCACGGCCTCGGAATCCAGCGCATCGAACACGACCACGCCTTCGTTGGTGACGATGATCCCGCTGTTCAGATCGCCGGAATTGAATATGTAATGGCCGGGAATGATTTCTCGCAAGCTGCCGGCCTGGCCGCGCGGCGTCTGCTGGGCGTAGGCAGAAGCGCAACACAGGAGCGCGACAACCATGGCTATGGTCGATCTTAGCATTGTTTCCTCCAGGTACTACGGCGTGACAGGACCCTGCCGGCGGCGTGAGCGCTGCCGTTCATAAGGACTTCGGCACGTGCTCGTGGCAGCTTACTGACAGACTACACACTGTCCTGCGGGGCAGGAAGGGGCCGGTGTCAAAGCGGGAGAAGTGGTGTACCTTCCGGCGCACGGGCCGCATTTGCAAGCGCCCGCGGCCATGTCCGGGAGGCACTCCATGAAATTTCGGCGTCGTCAATTCCTCCAGGTGGCAGCGGGAGCTGCCCCGCTCCTGGTTCTCCCAGGACTCGCGAGCGCACAAACCTATCCGGTGCGTCCGGTGCGCCTGATCGTGGCATTCGTGCCAGGTGGTGCGACCGACACTCTTGCCCGGCAGATATCGAATGAACTCAAGGAGGTGCTCGGCCAGGCCGTAGTTGTGGAAAATCGGCCGGGCGCGAACGGTTACCTCGCCTGGAACCATGTGGCAGGCGCGGAGCCGGACGGCCATACGCTCCTGCTTGCTGAAAATGCGCTCGCCATGAGCCAGGCTCTGTACAAGAAGGCCGCATCGAGTTTCGACCCGCTCACACAGTATGACGCGGTCGCCGGAATAGCGACGTCGCCCTCGGCCCTGATCATTTCGAAAAATATCCCAGCCACCACTGTCGATCAGCTCGTTGCTTACTCACGCACCGTGCCGGGGAAAATGAATTACGCATCGGCCGGTGTCGGCAGCGTCGCGCACCTGAACTTCGAGGTGTTCAAGGACGCCGTCGGCATGGAGGCGATCCACATTCCTTACAAGGGCGGCGGCCAAGGCATCGCGGATGTCTTGGCCGGGCATGTCCCGATGATGATCACGTCGGTTCAGGCAACGAAGAGTTTGGTCGCAGCGGGCCAGATCAAAGCTCTGGCGGTGACGAGCGCGGCACGGTCGCCGGCGATGCCTTCAGTTCCGACCATGGCGGAGGCCGGGGTGAAGGGGGCGGATGTGGAACTGCGGTTCTGGTTCGGCATCTTTGGTCCGAAAGGTATGCCGGACGCCGTCAAGGCGAAGCTGGAAAAAGCGATGGCGACGGTCATGTCCGACCCGCAGGTGCGCGACCGGCTGGCGAACCTCGACATCACGCCCGATTTCACTCCCGGCCACGTCTTGCGCGCCAGGCTCGAAAGCGAAATCAGGAACTGGGCGAAGTTCGTCGACGAGAAGGGCATCAAGCCGGAATGATCGGCCAGTGCGGCGAGGGGAATCACGATGCAACTTCCACGACGTCGATTTCTGCACCTGGCAGCGGCTGCCGCCGCTCTCCCGGCCGCGTCGCGTAACGCAGCAGCGCAAACTTTTCCAACGCGCCCCATCACGATGGTCGTGCCGTTCCCGGCGGCCGGTCCGGCCGATGTGCTCGCACGCCTCTTGAGCGAGCGCATGCGCGTATCGCTTAGCCAATCCGTGATCGTGGAAAACATTGTTGGCGCAGCAGGCAGCATCGCGGTCGGCCGCGTTGCGCGGGCCGCACCCGATGGCTACACGATTGTCCTTGGAAACCTCGGAACGCATGTCGTCAACGGGGCAATCTACGCGCTCGGCTATGACCTGGTGAACGATTTCGAAGCGGTAGCGCTGCTCCCGAGCAACAATCAATTGATCATTGCCAGCAATGCCACACCGGCAAACAACTTGCGGGAACTGATTGCCTGGGTGAAGTCGAACAGCGACAAGGTCACGTGCGGGACCGCCGGCGTTGGCAGCCCGTCGCATATCACGGCCGTATACTTCCAGAACGAGATCGGCGTCCGCTTCCAATTGGTGCCGTATCGCGGCACTCCGCAGGTGATTCAGGATCTGGTGGGCGGGCAAATCAATATCGTGTTCGATCAGGTGTCGAGTTCCTTGGCGCAGGTGCGCGGCGGAAAGATCAAAGCGTTCGCCGTCACGGCCAAGTCAAGGCTGGCGGCGGCCCCGGAGATTCCGAGTGTCGACGAAGCAGGTCTGCCGGGATTCTACACGACGTTCTGGTTTGGCTTGTGGGCACCCAAAGGCACGCCCGGCAGCATCATCGACAGGCTCAATTCGGCACTCGTCGAGACCCTGGCGGACGCGACGGTGCGGTCCCGGCTTGGCGATCTCGGGTCTGAAATTCCAGCGCGCGAGCGCCAGACGCCGCAGACGCTTGCCGCTGTGCAAAAAGCCGAGATCGAAAAGTGGTGGCCGATCATCAAGGCGGCAAATATAAAGGGCGAATGAGCGCTGTCGTGAACGAGCGCCGTCTTGGGCGACGCAATACGTTCCAATCAGCCGGCCGGAGAGTGTCGCTTTTTTATTGTTTGCAATCGGGGGAGTCTAGATGTCTGGAGAAGCAACTGCGGTCCTGGCGGAGTTTGCGGCCGCGCTGACGTACGACGCCATCCCGGTGGGAGTGAGAGACTATTGCAAGGATTTGCTGCTGGATGCGCTTGCCTGTGCGGTGGCCGGGCATGCGGGCGAGGAGACGCATCAGCTTGCGGCCATGTCGTCGGCGCTCGCGCAATCGCGCGAAAGCTCCGTGATCGGCGGCGATTTTCTGTCGCTCGCCGGAGCCACCATGCTCAACGGCTATCTCATCACAGCGGTCACGATGTGCGACGCCCACAGGTCGACGATGACGCACATTACGCCTGAAGTCGTTCCGCCCGCATTGGCGATTGCCGAACGCGATGCTTTATCCGGCCGCGAACTGTTGGTTGCGCTCGTGGCCGGATCTGAAGTGACGACACGGATCGGGATCGGAGTCGATTTTCCTGCGTTTCGGGCCCGCGGTTGGCACGGCCCCGGCATCTTTGGCCCGTTCGGCGCGGCGGCGGCGGTCGGCCGTCTGCTGCACTTCGATGCCGAGACGATGGCGCGGGCGTTCGGTCTCGCCGGCAGCCAGGCGGCCGGCACGTTCGCGGCCTGGGGCACGCCGACAGTGAAATTCCATCAATGCCGAGGTGCTTTATCGGGACTGATGGCGGCGCTGCTGGCGCAAGAAAAATTCCTCGCGACCCGCGAATTCCTGACCGCGCGCGACGGCGGACTCTACAACAGCTATGTGAGCGGCGGGCATCCGGAAACCGTCATCGCCGATCTCGGCAAGCGCTGGGAACTCGAACAGATTGCATTGCGCCTGTGGCCCGCGGCCTCCTCGATTCAAGGCATGATGACGGCGATGTTCGATATCGTGGAGAAGCAGAAGATTGATCCCGCGCAGGTGAAGACATTGCGTATCGCGCTGAGCCAGCCCATCTTTGAGATGCATGGGAACTTCGCAAAATACAAAGGGAAATTCGAGGCGCTCTTGTCCAGCCACTACGTCGCGAGTGCAATCCTGCACGATCGGGAACTCACGCTCGCCCAGTTCGAGCCTGCACGCTACGACGATCCGAAATTGCGCCGCTTCGCCGAGCGGGTTGAGGTTAGAGCCGAACCGGTTCTGCGCGGCGTAGCGGCCCTTGTCGACATCGAGACCATCGAGGGTAGCTCGTTCTCGGCGCGTTGTGACCAGCCGTTGGGCGCGCCTGAAAATAAGCTCTCACGCGCGCAGATAGAGCGCAAATTCCGATCCTGTGCCGCGCCAAGGCTTTCGCAGCCGCAGATCGAGGACGTGATTGGCGCCGTCGCGCGGCTGGAGCACCTGGCATCGGTCCGCACACTGATGGATATGCTGCGGCGAGGTTGAACCTATTGCCGGATCGTCCGGCGTATTCGTTCGACGACCTCGGGCGTCAGGTTCATCGACTGGTTGACCATCGTCTGCAACACGCCGCCCGCAAGCGGTTCGAGCGCGGCATTGCGTCGGTCAGATTCTCGGATGAAGTCGGGATCGTGCACCAACTCTTGAAACGCCGTTCTGAGAGCAGCCACGCGCTCGGCAGGCACTTTCGGTGGCGCAAGGATCGATCGTCCGATATCGGAGGCGCTAGCGATTGTGTCCAACACAGCGCGATCTGCGTCAGTCGACGCAAGCTCACCCAGCGTCCGCGCCTGCGGGATCTTTGGATTCCTGGCTATTCCGATCACGTACAGGAATCTGACTTTGTCACCGCTGATCAAACCTTTGCTTTCGAGAACTTCCAAAGATGCGGAGCTTATGCCCTGGACCTCGCCCCGCTCCATGGCGAGGCTCGACTCTGCAACCGACTTATATCCTTTCACCAATGTGAACTTGGTTCCGACCAGCCGATTGAGCGCCATCACGACATTGGATCCCGTTCCGGGCCCTTGCGCAGCCGCCATGACGAGTTCGGTTTGTTTCGCTTGCTCCACGGATTGGGCTGGAGCCGTATTCCAGGCCACGCCGAAAGTTTGCAGCGTACCAAGCCGGCCGATCCAGTTGAAATCTTGCGGCTCATAGCGGGCAGCGGAATCGACAACCTTGTTCAACAGCATGGTCGGCTGCGGAATGGAGATGACAGTCCCGTCCTGGGGCGCGACATTGTACATGTAGTCTGCCGCCCGCATGCCGGAGGCGCCCGGCATGTTGCGAGCGATGATCGTGGGGTGACCCGGAATATGCTTCGACAGGAATTCCGCTGTCAGCCGGCCGCTGATGTCATAGCCGCCTCCCTCTCCCGAAGCGATGATGAGACTGATTGTCCTGCCCTTGTAGAACTCGGTGACAGGGTCAGCGGTTGCGGTGGCGACCGTTGCGGCCAGCAGCATCGCCGAGACCATGGCGCCGACCACGGCAGAATGAACAGACCGGTAAGACATTTCCGTCCTCCAACTGGCATTGTTGCAAACATATGCGATTGTGTGCCGCGCCGTAAATCGATATGCGCAGGTTGCCCTTCGATGATGCGTGCTCAGGAATGTCCATGGAAGCCATTGCTACGCTGCTTGCACCTAAAAGCATTGCTGTCGTCGGGGCGTCGCAGCGCCGGGGGCGCGGCACTAACGTCATCGCCAATCTTAAGACTGGCGGCTTCCAAGGAGCCATCTTTGCGGTCAATCCGCGCTACGACGAGGTCCTCGGTTGCAAGTGCTACCCGGCGATCGCCGATCTTCCAAAGACGGTCGACTGTGTCGTTGTCGCGACGGCAGCCGACACCGCCTGCGACGTTCTGGACCAAGCCTACGCGCACGGAATTCGAGCGGCGATCGTTCTTTCCGCTGGCTTCGGAGAGGGCGGCCGTGGACCCGGACTGGAGCGTGCACGACGTCTGAGCTCCCTTGCAAAACGAGGCATGTGCATCTGCGGCCCCAATTGCATGGGGTTCATCAACGTCAAGGCCGGCACCGCGGCGTACAGCACCGGACTTCCGAAACCCCTCCGGCACGGCCCGGTGGCGTTTGTCTCGCAAAGCGGCGGCCTGGGGATGACCGCGCTCAATCCTCTGATGACGGATCGAGAGTTGGGCTTCGCCTATTTTGTCTC
>DATGVJ010000127.1:0-18765 GCA_035300505.1 Xanthobacteraceae bacterium | reverse complement strand
GGCCGGTGGAATTCGAATGCCCGGAAGCCAATGACGATTACTTCGACATCGGGCTCGAGCCGGTGCCGACGGCCCAAAAGCGCCATTTCTGACATGGTGTGCGGACTAAGGCTACTGTGGACGGGAGAGTTCGGAGTCCCGCCTTTAGGCGGACCTACTTACTTCATCACGTGATAGCAGATTTCGCCGGGGCTCTTTCCGGGACACCCTCGCAGGGGTGTTCTGTCGCGCGCTCCAAAGGCCGCCTTTACGGCGGCTTCGCCGCGGGCGGCCTTCACTTCAACAAATCGCCCAGCACGACCTTGGCGCGGGCGATAACTGCCGGCGGCGTGTTGACGATCTGGTCGGCGATGTTCTGAGATTCCTCGCCCGTCATCGCGCTGATATCCATCTTGGCTTTTTCGGCGTCGGCAAGGAACTGCGGATCGCGCATGGTGGCGTCGTAGGCGCGGCGAAGCGCCTGCAGACGGTCGGCCGGCACGTCCGCCGTGGTGACGAGCGAACGCGAGAGCGCGGTCTCAGCCGACAGGAAGGTCAGCACCTTGCGGTCAAGATCGTTGCCGGCAAGTTCAAGCAACAGAGGCACGTCAGGGAGGTCAGGATTGCGCGCGAGCCCGACCTGCACCAGCATGATGATTTTCTTCTGCGCGATCCATTCCGGCTTGGTGGACTTCCAGGAGGCCCATGAATTCGAGCCGCGGCCCTGGACTTCGCCGCGTTCCATCGCGAGGTTGACTTCGTTGCCGCCCGGATAGCCGGTAACGATCTTGAGCTTGGTGCCGACCAGTGCATTCAACACGGTTCCGTAAACCACGCCCGCGGTTCCGGCCGGCGCGCCGAGCACGAGTTCGCGCGTCTTGGTTTGTTCGATGTTGGTGATGCCGCTGGTATGCCATGAATTGGTGACGTTGGGCGAACTGGTGGTGTTGCCGATCCACCGGAACTTGCGGGTATCGAACGTCACGCCTTGGGTGCCGATCGCTTGAGCGGCCATCATGTTGGTCATGATCATGTGCAGCGTGGTGCCGTCGCGCGGTGCGACTGCCGCAAGCCAGTTTGCGGCATTGATGCCGCCGGCACCCGGCATGTTGCGCGGGACGATCGTAGGCTCGCCCGGAATGTGGCGCCCCATATGGCGCGCAATCAGCCGCCCGCGGAAATCATAGTCGTTGCCGGCCGAAGTGCCGATCACCACGCTGATCTGCTTGCCGCGGTAGAAGTCGCTGACCGCGTCGGCCTGTGCGTATGAGAAAACCGTGCAGCTGCCGATCAGTGCAAGAAGCGCCGTGGCGCCGGACAGTCCCTGGCCCGTCATGTGGTACATCCCGTTGTTGCGTTTTTCTGCGGCATGCAAATCGGCTGCCAAGTTGCCGCAGGCACGCGCAATGTTATGAGAAATTGACGCCATTTGGAACTCGTTTGTGACCACCTCCTCTGATACAGATTTCGAACAAGGAAAGGACGTAAGATGGGTATGGTAAGAGACCCGGAGGCAGGGCTTGAATTCTACGAACTCAGCCATCCCTGGGGCATGTATACGCCGATCTTTCCCGGCTACGAAGAGATCAAGCTTGAGCGCCTGACCTATCACGCCAAACACGGCGTGATGACGCACAAGATCACGACCATCTTTCACACGTCGACGCATGTGAACGCGCCGATCCATCTCTTGCCAGGCAAGGAGGCGGTGGGCGATCTGGCGCTCGATCGTTTCTTCGGCACCGGTGTTGTTCTGTCGATTCCGAAGGGCAAGTGGGAACAGGTCGAGCCGGCGGATCTCGAAAAGGCGAGCCCGGCAATTCTTGAAGACGACATCGTGCTCATCAATACGGGCTGGCATCGCCGTTATTCCGACAGCCAGGAATATTTCGGTCACGCGCCGGGGCTTTCGCCCAAGGCGGCGGAATGGCTGGTGCGCAAAGGCGTCAAGACGGTCGGCGTCGACACCGCCACGGTGGACCATCCGCTCGCCACTTCAATCGGACCTCATCGCAACGGTCCGCAAATCAAATATCTGCTGCCGGAATATAAGAAAGCGACGGGCCGCGAGGCGATCCAGGATTTCCCCGATTGGAACCCGGCGCACAAGACCCTGCTCGCTGCCGGTATCCCAACGATCGAAAACGTCGGCGGCGATCTCGACTCTGTTTCGGGCAAGCGCTGCACATTCCAGGGATTTCCCTGGAAATGGCACGAGGGCGATGCCTGCGTCATCCGCCTGGTCGCGATCTTCGATCCGTCAGGGAATTATCGGATCGAGTCGGGGCAGGGGAGTGCGTAGGATGGGTAGAGCCGAAAAAAAACGCGTCCTTAAACGCGTTTTTTTTCGCGAAACCCATCAAGGGTCCCGCCGCCGGATGGAATGATGGGTTTCGCGATAACGCGTGAAGAACGCGTTATCGCTCTACCCATCCTACGAAACGCCTGTAGAGACAGGACACACGATGACACCAACGAGCACCAAAGACATTCAATACTACGATCTCACCCATCCATGGGGCCACGGCATGCCGCAGTGGCCGTCGCGCGCGAACCTCAATGTGCGCGTGCTCGAATTCCACGCCAAGGATGGCCTCCTGGTGCAGCAGTTCGAAGGCATCATGCATCGTGGCACGCATATGGATGCGCCGATCCATGTGCAGGAGAACCAGTCGACGCTGACGGGATATCCACTCTGGCGCTTCTTCGGCACCGGCGTCGTGGTTTCGATCCCCAAGGGCAAATGGGGTGTCATCACGCCCAAGGATCTCGAAACTGCCGAACCCAAAATCCGCCGCAACGATATCCTGATGATCAACACCGGCAGTCACCTCAATTATGGTGACAACCCGGACTATTACGCCTATTCGCCGGGGCTCTATAAAGAAGCTGCGGAATGGATCGTCGAGCGCGGCGTCAAGCTCGTCGGCGTCGACGTGCAGGCGCTCGATCATCCGCTTGGTACGTTTCTCGGACCGCATGGTCCGGGACCCGCACAGCCGCATCTCAATGACGAATACAAGGCTGAGACCGGACGTGACATCATCCAGGATTTTCCGCACTGGGAGCCGGCACACAAGATCATGATGACCAACGGCATTCCGGGTATCGAGAATATCGGTGGCGATATCGACAAGATCACGGGCCGGCGCTGCACCTTCTTTGCATTTCCGTGGCGCTGGCCGGACGGCGAGGGCTGCGCGCTGCGTGTGGTTGCGATGCTCGATCCGAAGCAGACTTTTCGTTTCGAGACGGGTAGGTGAAACAATGATTTCCGAACCCTTACGCAATCCGCTGTCGCTCTTCGACGTCAAGGGCAAAGTCGCAATCGTCACGGGCGCATCGGGCGCCTTCGGGCGCGGTTGCGCCATCGCGCTGGGTGCCCTCGGCGGCAAACTCCTGCTGGCCTCCGGCACGCAGAACGAACTCGATGAGGTTGCGGCAGAAGTGCGCGAGGTGGGCGGCGAGGCCGAGACGATCGTGCGCCGGCCCGACAGTCTCGATGATGCCAATGCGATGCTCGAAGCGGCGCTCAAGCGATTCGGCCGTGTCGATCAACTCATCGTTGCCTCGGGCATGAACAAGCCGGGCTTCATCCAGGACCTCGACTACTCGGATTGGCAATCCGTGATGGACGCCAACGTGCGCGGCATCTGGTTCATGGCCAAGGCCGTCGGCTCCTATTGGATCAAGAACCAGGTGCGCGGCAAGGTGCTGCTGATGTCTTCGGTGCGCGGCCGCCATGGCAATTACTCGGGCTATACCGGCTATTGTGCTTCCAAGGGCGCGACCGATGGATTGACCCGCGTGCTCGCGACCGAATGGGCCCGGCATGGCATTACGGTAAACGCGATTGCGCCGACGGTTTTTCGTTCCAAGCTCACCGCCTGGATGTATGCTGACGACGAACTCGGGCAGCAGACACGGGCGCGTTCGCTCTCGCGCATTCCGCTCGGGCGGCTTGGCGAGGTCGAGGATTTGGTCGGCATGGCGGTCTACCTGCTTTCTCCGGCGTCCGACTTCTGCACCGGACAGATCATGTATGTTGATGGTGGGTACACGGCAGGGTGATGGTTTACTGCAATGCCAATGAAAGCGACGCGAACTCAGGTGGCCATCATCGGCGGCGGGCCAGCGGGTTTGCTGCTGTCGCACATTCTCGACCGTAACGGAATCGACAGCATCGTCCTGGAACGGCAAAGCCGCGCCTATGTGCTGGCGCGCATTCGCGCCGGCGTATTGGAGGCGGGAACCGTCGAGCTAATGCGCGACGTGGGCTTAGGCGCTCGCATGGATCGCGAGGGCATTCCCCACGATAGTGTCGGCATTGCGTGGGAGGGGCGCGACCGGTTCCTGATCGACACCAGGAAATTTACCGGCAAATCCATGATGGTCTATGGCCAGACTGCGATTACCGAAGATCTCTATGGGTCGCGTGATGCGGCCGGCGGACAGATCGTCAATGAGGCCGGCAATGTGCAACTGCACGAACTGGAGTTGGATCATCCCTATGTGACCTACGAAAAGAATGGGCAGGGTTGCCGGATCGATTGCGACTATGTGGCAGGCTGCGACGGTTATCACGGCGTCAGCCGTCAATCGATTCCGCCGGAATTGTTGCAGGTTTATGAGAAAGCCTACCCGTTCGGCTGGCTCGGCATCATGTCGGAGACGCCGCCCTATGAAGATCTCTGCTATTGCTACCACAGTCGCGGATTTGCACTCGCGTCACAGCGCAGCCCCATGCTCAGCCGTTATTACATCCAGTGCGATCTCGATGCAAAGCTGGAGGATTGGCCGGACGAGCGGTTTTGGCAGGAGTTCCTGTCGCGCTGTCCGAAATACTTGTCCGACAAGATCGTGACAGGACCGTCAATTGAAAAGTCCGTTGCGCCATTGCGCAGCTTTGTCGCCGAGCCTATGCGCTACGGTCGCTTGTTCCTGGCAGGCGATGCTGCTCACATCGTGCCGCCGACGGGAGCCAAGGGGCTCAATCTCGCCGTATCCGACGTCTTCTATCTGTCACGCGCCCTGACCGAGACTTATAAGACAGGCAAGACCAAGTATCTCGACTCTTACTCCGACATGGCTTTACGCCGCGTCTGGGGTGCCGCTCGCATCTCTTGGTGGCTCACCATGCTGCTCCACCGCTTCCCCGACGAGCCGGCTTTCGAGCTGCGTGCGCGCGAAAACCAGTTCGATTATCTGGCTTCCTCCGAGCACGCCCAGGCATCGTTGGCGGAGCAATACGTCGGACTGCCGTTCGAGGCGTGAATCAATTAATTCAATTAATTGATCCATTAATCCGTTAATAAGAGAAATTCGCTAGTAGGTAGTTAGGTAGCTTATGATAGGCTTGAGCCTTGCAAAGTTTATCTGCAAACGAGGAGGAACGAAATGTGCAAGATTTGTGACATGAAAATGGGGCGTCGGGGGTTTCTGGGGTTCGCTTCGGCAGGTCTGGTGGCCGGCGCAATCTCGCCCATGTCGGCGTTCGCGGCGGGTGGCCCGACGACGGATTTGACGGCCGACCAGGCCTTGGCGAAGCTGAAAGAGGGAAATAATAAATACATCACTGCGCCGCAGGTTTGCGCTATCGATCTTGCCAATGCGCGCTCGCACACTGCGACTTCGCAGACGCCCTGGGCGACGATCGTCGGATGCTCCGACAGCCGCGTTACGCCGGAAATGCTGTTCGGCGGGATTGGTGTTGGCGAACTGTTTGTGGCACGAAATGCCGGCAACATGGTGGATACGGCAACAATGGGGACGATCGAATATGGCTCGGCGGTGCTCGGCGCGCCCCTGATCGTCGTCCTGGGGCATGAGCGGTGCGGTGCCGTCGTGGCAGCGTGCGAAGTTGTGGAAAAGAACACCAAGTTTCCAGGATCCATCGGCCCGATGGTGAGTGCCATTGTGCCGGCAGCCAGAGCCGTCAAGGGAAAGCCCGGAGACTTCGTCGACAATACGGTTCGCGAGAGTGCCATGCGGACGGCAAAGCAGGTCGCCACCAAGAGCAAAATCATTGCGGACCTGATCAAAGCCGGAAAGGTCAAGGTCGTAGCTGCGCGATACGATCTGGATGAGGGGCGCGTTGAGTATCTGGCGTAACGGATGGGATGTTGCCGCCCGGAATTGTCCGGCAATATTTAGTTGAGATGGAAGCCCCGTGCCGTCGGATCGACGAGCGGGGCTTTTTCACGTATGCCGTTGCGCATGTCTGATGCAGGGGTGAATGCAAAATGAATGGGACCAGTCAAAAAATCGGTGTGATCGGTGGCGGGCTGATGGGCCACGGCATCGCTTTTCTGCTGGCAGATGCCGGCCATTCGATTGGCTTGTTCGAGCCTTCCGCGGATGTGCGCAGCACGCTCGCGGCACGCTTGCGCTCAATTGTCGATCTGCTCGACGCCGATCCGGCATTGCTCGATCGCATAACGACGCATGACGATATGGCTGCCGCCGTTGCGTCGGCGCAATTTGTCTTCGAAGCTGCGCCCGAGAAGCTCGAATTGAAGCAGCGGATTTTCGGCGAGCTTGAAACGCATGTCTCGCCCGAAGCAATCCTGGCCAGTAACAGTTCCGCCATCCCATCAACCGAGATCGGCCGCCATCTGAAACATCGCGGCCGCGTGGTCGGCACGCATTTCTGGAACCCGCCGCATCTGGTGCCGCTCGTCGAGGTCATCCAGACGCCATGGACGAGCCTTGATGTGGTCCGGCGCACAATCGATCTTCTTGCCGGCGCAGGCCGCAGTCCCGTCCATGTGCGGCGGGACATTCCCGGGTTCATCGGCAACCGCCTGCAGCATGCGCTCAAACGCGAAGCGATTGCGCTCGTGGCTTCCGGCGTTTGCGATGCCGAGACCCTCGATACGGTCGTCAAGACCGGTTTTGGTGCACGGCTTGCTGTGCTTGGACCTCTGGAACAGTCCGATCTCGTGGGCCTCGATCTCACGCTCGACATCAGCGAGGTGCTCACGGCCGATCTTGACCGTACCCCAGGTCCGAATCCGTTTTTGCGCGAAAAGGTCAAGGCCGGCAAACTCGGCATGAAGAGCGGCGAGGGGTTCCGCCGCTGGACGCCCGAACAGGCCGACGAAGTGCGCGAACGGCTGCGGCGATACCTTGCCGATCAGGCGAGGGCGGGGCGTCGGGACAGTCGGTCTTGAGGAACAACAGGGCCGTAGGAATATAACCGGCCGGTCATGTTGAATTTTTCGGTCGTCCTGGCCGTGCATGGCCCTGCGAAAGACGGGCGTAACTGCCCCCGGACATTTGCCTTACAAAGGGAAATACCTATCATAAGCGCCTCAGACGGGAATCGGGGGCGAGGGAGATGATTATTCCGGCGGGGCCAGACCGCGCGCGCATTATCTTGGATCGGCGGCTACATGGCGGCGTTTCCAGGCAAGCTTTGCGGGCGGGCACAGCGTGCCGCTCCCTTCCGCGTTCCATTTTGGTCGTTTCTGCTTTCGTAAGTCTGTCAATTCCGATCGGCACCTACGCCGCGGATTTGATCGTCGACAACGGTAGTGCGCCAGTCGTTAATTCAACCACGAACGTTGATGCATTGACGGTTGGCGATGTGAATGGCGGGCAGCAGCTTACGGTTCAGAACGGCGGGACCCTGAATTATACCAAGGCGGTAATCGGCTATGGATCGCTCTTGAGCCCTTCCGACAACAACACTATCACGGTGACCGGCAGCAACGCTGTATTGCAAAACGTCAATCCGGCGTCGGCGGTCACGGGACCGGATTTGACGATTGGAAATTATGGATCCGGCAACCAGTTGATCATCTCCGCTGGTGGCAAGGTGACGGTCTCGGTTCAAGCCAACAGCGGGCCGGATGATGTTGTAGTCGGGTATCAATCGGGATCCAACAACAACAAGATCACCGTGACCGGAACAGGTTCACAACTCTCGACAACCGGCTCGACACTTTATATCGGATTGAACAGCAACAACAACGAACTGGATATTTTGAGCGGGGGCCTCGTATCGAGCAAGAATGTCAGAATTGGCGGAGGGACCGGTGGCAGCCCGTCTGCGACCAACAATTCCGTACTTGTCGATGGCACGGGCTCGACCTGGAATATTTCCGGAACGCTCCGCGTGGGTTCCAACGGCACCAACAGCGCATTGACGATAAGCGATGGCGGTCAGGTTCAGGTCACGGGGAATTCATTTCTTGGATATGATGCCAGCTCCACTGGCAACAGCATCCTCGTCACGGGATTGAATTCAAAATTTGCGGCCGTTGACGTGACGATTGGGCGCCTGGGCAGCAACAATACGATCGATGTCGAACAAGGCGGCGCCATGACGGCGGCGTCCGTTTCCTTAAACAATGGCGGCAAGCTGCAGGTTGGTGCGGGCTCGTCGGTTGCCCTGACTGGAGATCTTAACTTCTCGGCTGGAACGACATTTGCTGTTGCGCCAACACCATCGCCGCTCGTTACGGTTAACGGTGTGGCGACACTCGCGGGCGCGACCGTTGAAGCGACGTTCCCGACCAGCGGCACTCTCTCGAACCACAATACGATTTTGCGAGCGGGCAACCTGAATGGGCAATTTGGTACGCTTGTCACCACGAATTTGCCCTCAAGCTTCTCTGCGAATCTGGCCTACTACTCGACGACTGACGTTCAGCTCAACTTGTCTTCGTCACTTGGGTCGGGTGGCGGCCTCAACGGCAATCAGCAAAGTCTTGCCAATGGCCTCAATTCATTTTTCAACAATGGCGGGCCCCTTACCTCGAACTTTCTGCCGATCTTCGATCTGACCGGTGCCGGGCTTGCGCGCGCGCTTGATTCGATCTCTGGCGAGGTCGCGACCGTAAGCCAGCATGGCGCGTTCCAATTGATGAACGAGTTCATGGCCGTGATGCTCGATCCCTACGTGGACGGGCGGTTCAGCGCGAGGCCGATGAATTTTGCGCCGGAGCGGCAGGGGATTTTGCCGCCCGACGCCGCGTTCGCCTTCGACCAGGCAATGCCGGTCAAGGCACAGCCCATGCAAATGTTGGAACACCGCTGGAATTCATGGGGTGCGGCCTATGGGGGCTATAACAAGACCCTTGGAGATTCAACATTCGGTTCGCACGATTTCATCGCCCGGACATACGGAATTGCCGGCGGCATGGACTATCGATTCTCGCCCGACCTGGTTGCGGGATTTGCCCTGGCGGGTGGCGCGCTTAGCTGGGGTCTGCCGCAGGGTCTCGGTACTGGGCAGAGCGAGGCGTTGCAAGCAGGTCTTTACGGTAAGGCCCGTTTTGGAAATGCCTATGTGGCCGCCGCCTTGGCCTTTACCAATCACTGGATGACGACTGACCGCACGGCTTTTGCGGCCGATCATCTGACCTCACGCTTCAACGCGCAGAGCTACGGTGGGCGGCTGGAGGCCGGCTATCGGTATTCATTTGCGACAGCGGGGCTTACCCCATACGCCGCCGTCCAGGTGCAATCGTTCCACACGCCAGCCTATAGTGAGACCGATGTGAGTGGCGGTGGGTTTGCGGCGTCCTTCAATTCGCGCAATGCCAATGATACCCGAAGTGAACTTGGGCTGCGCCTGGACAACCGATCGACATTGGCGGGAATGCCTGTGATGCTGCGGGGGCGTATCGCCTGGGCTCATGACTGGGTCAGTGATCCTGTGTTGGCGGCGACATTCCAGACACTTCCTGGCTCAGGATTCGTCGTCAATGGAGCTGCTGCCGCAAAGGATTCCTTGCTTGCTTCGAGTGCAGTCGAATGGCGAGTGTTGCCGGCGCTATCGGTCGGTGCGAAGTTCGACAGTGAAATCGCGAGCGGCTCGCATACATTGGGCGGCACGGCCACTGCAAGGGTTGTGTGGTAGGGCAACCCATTGCAGCGCCGAATGCGGAGCATCGGTCATGCGGCTGCTGACGATCCTCGTGTGGTGGGCATTGTCGCTTGTACCCGGGCCCATTTCGGCCGGCGCCGACAATCGATCGGCGTTAGTGATTGGCACCCATGGCGGCGATACGATCAACGATGCTTTGGCGCGTGATAAGCTCGACACGTTGAAGTCAAGCCAGATCGGAGGCGGGACGGTCCCGGATGCGCGCGGCATCTATCCGCTGACGCAGGAGAAGGAGCGCGGGCTCAAGCCTCAGGATGTGTTCAAGGAATGCGATGCGTGCCCCGACATGGTGGTGGTGCCGGCGGGTCGATTCATGATGGGTTCGCCGGCGAGCGAGCCCGAGCGAACAGCCGACGAAAGCCGGCAACACATGGTGACGTTCGCGCGCCAGTTTGCGGTGGGGAAATTCGCAGTAACCTTCGATGAATGGGATGCCTGTGTGGCGGACGGCGGGTGCGGCGGTTACCGTCCGAAAGATGAAGGCTGGGGCCGGGTGCGCCGTCCTGTGATCAATGTATCGTGGGAAGATGCCCAAACATACGTGGCCTGGCTGTCGGCCAAGACCGGCAAGAGCTATCGCCTGTTGAGCGAGGCGGAACGAGAATATGTGACGCGGGCCGGCACGAACACACCGTTCTGGTGGGGGCATTCGATCTCGACGCGGCAGGCGAATTACGATGGTAATTACGGGTATGGCGGCGGATCGAAAGAAGAGTATCGGAAAGAAACCGTGCCGGTCGACTTTTTCCATGCCAACCCGTGGGGCCTCTACCAGATGCACGGCAACGTGTGGGAATGGGCGGCGGATTGTTGGCACTACAATTACAACGATGCGCCGTCCGACGGCTCGGCCTGGGCGGCTGGAGAGTGCAAGTACCGTGTCCTTCGCGGTGGTTCCTGGAACCTCAATCCGGGCTTCCTCCGCGCCGCCAGCCGCGGTTTTGACACCGCAGACGATCGGACCAACGTCATCGGCTTCCGGTTGGCGAGGACGCTTGGCCAGTGAATCTTTACTCAAGGCCAAATATGGCGATGTTACAGCGAACGTACCTGCTTTGCCCATTCAGAGACCGAGACGAAAGTCTCGACATTCTTACGTGCGTGTGCCTCCTTGATGGCGCGTCTGGTGTCCTTGTTCGGCACGCGAAGCGGGAAAGGCAAGCCCTTCGTGAGTTTGACCTGAGTAAGAAACAAAGTAATCGCCTCACTCGAGGTGAGTCCAATTTTCTTGAGCACGGCCTCGGCACCGCGCTTAAGTCTGGTTCTTGGTCTAGTTTTTGGGCGCCGCCCAAGACGGAAAAAATTCATTGCCCGGTCCTGTGCATCGAGATGGCGAAATTATCAGAGGATACGTAAGAATACGTAGTCTCCTCGTGCGACGAATTGAAGTTTCTGTCGTTTGCAGCAAATACGAACACAAACCTTGAATTCAAAAAGTAACATCAGGATCAATGATTTGCTAGTGCGCCATAGTTCCGAATCTTGCAGATGGATGGACAGCGTATTGACGTGAACTCACGAATTGGTGCACAGGCAGTTTTGTGCGATTTGAGGAGTAATATTATCAAATCCATCAATGGGAGTTGAAGAATACAGAACAAACCTTTGGTAGCAATTAGGACATGTGCGAGGAATCCGCCTCGATCAGTGAGAGGTTACTCTATGCTGTCGAACGCATCCCAGTTGTCGAATGATGGATTCCCACCATTTCTTCCCGTGTCGCAAACCCATGATCCGCTTGAGCGGGCGCGGACCGACCAACACTTGCTCGACACCGTATTAAGCAATGTGGAACAAGGGGTGTTGATGTTTGACGCCGACCGGCGGCTGGTATTCTACAATGACCATTATGCGGCAATGTATCGGTTGCCGCGGGATTTTGCCAAAGCCGGATGCACCCTGCGCGACGTTCTCGATCACTGTCTGCGGGCGGGGATCCTTGTCGCCACCGACGTTGAGGATTACCTCACCGGGCTCGAGGAGGATCTCGCCGAAGGGCAGTCGCTCAGCAGCACGTTGAACGCAAGCGACGGTCGCGTTTTCTCGGTCTTGGATAAGGCGTTTCCTGGGGGCGGGTGGTTGTCCATCCACGAGGACGTCACCGAACGACAGCGCACCCTAGCGCAAATCGCCCACATGGAGCGCCACGATGCGTTGACCGACCTGCCCAATCGCGCGTTGATGCGCGAGCGTCTCGAGTGCGAACTCCAGCGCGTGCGGCGCGGCGGCGGTTTGGCGGTTTTTTGCCTCGATCTCGACCATTTCAAGAGCATCAACGATACGCTCGGGTACCACGTCGGCGATATGCTCTTGAAATCCGTGGCGGATCGGTTGCGCGGTTGCGTCCGGGAGATTGACACAATAGCGCGCCTGGGCGGCAACCATTTTGCGATTATCCTAACCCAGATCGAGCAGCCCGGCGACGTGGTCGATCCGGCGCGGCGCATCCGCGATGAGATCGCTAAACCGTTCGGGATCGACGCACATCAAATCGTCGTGGATTTCAGCTGCGGGATCAGCCTCGCTCCGCTGGATGGATCGGATCCAGATCGATTATTGAAGAATGCCGACATCGCGTTGTACGGAGCCAAGAGCGACGGGCGCGGAACCTATCGATTCTTTCAATGGGAAATGGATCAGCGCATGAGCGCGCTCCGGGAATTGGAGATGGATCTGCGCAAGGCATTGCCGAACAACGAATTGGAGATCTACTATCAACCGCTGGGGAACCTCGAGACCAACCAGATCCACGCATTTGAAGCGCTTCTGCGATGGAATCATCCGGTGCGCGGTTTGGTACCGCCGGCTGATTTCATACCGCTCGCGGAGGAGACTGGCGTCATGATTCAGATCGGCGAATGGATCCTCAGGACGGCATGCAAGGAAGCGGTCAATTGGCCGGAGCACATCAAAGTTGCCGTCAATCTCTCCCCCGTCCAATTGAAGGATCGCAAGATGTTGGATGCCGTCAAGTCTGCCCTTTCGGATTCAGGGCTGATGGCGTCGAGGTTGCAGATCGAGATCACTGAAGCCATCCTTATGCAAAATACATTCGCAAGGCTTGCTATGTTGCACGAATTGCGCAAGCTCGGGGTCCAGATCGCGATGGACAATTCCGGTGGGGGTTACTCGTCGCTCAGCTATCTCCGCAGCTTTCCGTTCGACAAGATCAAGATTGATCAATCGCTCATCACGGAAATTGCGAACGGTGCGGAGCCCTTTGCCATCGGGAAAGGGGACGCGGGCAATTCCAATGGTCTTGACATCGGGTCGACTGACATCAGGTCGACTGACGTCGGGTCGACCGTGAAGGGAGCCGATACCCGCGGGCCGAGGGACACCTTTCAAAACATGGGTGGCACCGAGATGCAGGGCTACTTGTTCAACAAGGCCAAGCCAGCCAGCGAATTGGGCGAGTTCTTTACCAGCCGGGCCATGGTGGCTTGAGATGCGGTCCGACAGTAGGCCATAGGTGGATCGCTCCCACGGGGCGTAGAGGCCGAACCGCATGGTATAGCTCCCTCGGCTGACGCGATCGTTGACCCGCGACCCTTGGCGGGTAATGTAGCGCTCAAATAGCCGCAAAGGGAGCCTTGAATGGCCAGGAATTCGGGCACGAGTCCGACCGTCTCCGACGATCTCGCCAAGAAATTTTCCACCGAAAAGGACACTCCGTACCTGCGTTGGGTGCGCGAAGAGGAGCTTGAAGTCATCAGCGCGCAATATGTACGAAACCTGCGCACCGTCGGCCTCAAGCCCTGGCCGCGGCGCGGCGGCAGCGGCGTCTACATCAATCACGACGCCTCCCGAACCTCGAACGACTGCTACGTCTGCGCCATTCCGCCGGGGCGGAAACTGGCGCCGCAACGCCAAATGTTCGAGGAAATGATCCTGGTGCTCGACGGGCGCGGCTCGACCAGCGTGTGGAACGACGAGGGCAAGCGCATCACCTTCGAGTGGAAGGCCGGCGCGATGTTTGCAATACCGCTCAACTGCTGGCACCAGCATTTCAATGGGTCCGGTCAGGAACCTGCGCGTTACGTTGGCGTCACCAATGCGCCTGCAGTCATGAACCTCTATGACGACACGAACTTCGTGTTCAACACGGCCTATGATTTCAAGAACCGGTTTGCGGGTGAGCCCGACTATTTCAATCCGAAGTCTGAGAAGAAAGGCTTCCTTCTCGTCACCAACTTCGTGCCCGATGGGGTCAATCTGCCGTTGATCTCCGCCAAGGAGCGCGGAGCGGGCGGCGGACATATCCGCTTCAACATGGCGAAGGGGTCGATGTCGAGCCACATTTCGCAATTTCCGGTCGGCACCTACAAGAAGGCGCACAATCATGGACCGAGCGCGCATGTGATCATTCTCACCGGAGAAGGCTATTCGCTGATGTGGCAGGAAGGCGAGGAGCCCACGCGCTATGATTGGGAAGTCGGCACCCTGATCGTGCCACCCAACAAATGGTTCCACCAGCATTTCAATACGGGGCCGACGCCCGCGCGCTATCTCGCCTTCAAACATGAGGTTGCGCTTATCCGCAACGCGCAGGGCGTGCCCACGGCCTGGATCAGCCGGCGCGTCGGCGGCGACCAGCTCGACTATGCCGACGAGGAACCGCGTATCCGCAATATGTTTGCGGAATCCCTCGCCAAGCATGGAATGACGCCGCGGATGGATGAGGTCTATCGGGCCGAACTCGTCGATCTGCCGCCGAAAGCACCCCAGCGCGAAGCGGCGGAGTGAAGTGGCTTGTGTTTGGAATTGCAGATCGTTGATATGAATTTGCAGTCGGAGTGTGATTCGATGACCGCGTGACAAATTCGGTTTGATTCCCTCTCCCCTCTGGGGAGAGGGTTAGGGTGAGGGGCTCGAACCCGTCGACCGTACCCCCTCACCCCAGCCCTCTCCCCGGAGGGGAGAGGGAGTCCCACCGAGCTTGCCGATCGCTCATCGCGCTGAACAGCACAAGCAAAAGTCAGCCCGGCGAGGAGTCCTTTCAGTGGAATTCGACAACAGCTTCGACGTCCCCTTACCGCCGGCCGACGCGTGGGCGGTCCTGATGGACATCCCGCGTATTGCGCCCTGCATGCCGGGAGCGGAACTCACCGAAGTGGTCGACCATAAGACCTTCAAGGGCAAGATCGCGGTGCGGCTTGGGCCCGTGGCGCTGACGTTCGCGGGTACAGTCGTGTTCGAAGAGCTCGACAATTTGAATTTTCGTGCGCGCGTCAAGGCACAGGGCACCGATGCCAAGGGACGTGGCGGCGCGCATGTGACCGCGGCGTTCCGGCTGGAGCCCGCGCCCAGTGGATCGAAAGTCCTTGTGCACACGGATCTGTCGCTGTCTGGCTCAGTTGCACAATATGGCCGCGGCGTCGGCATGATCCAGGCGACCGCCGCGCAGATCATGTTGCAGTTCGCAAATAATCTCAAAGCGCATTTGGCGCAAAGCAGTGCGGCTGCGGTGGCTCCGGCGGCACGAGTTGCTGGCGCCGCGACGATGCGATTGGCGCCGCCGATACCTTCCTCAGTGCGAGCCGTTACTCCGCCGCCGGCCGCCAAGCCGATCTCGGGACTTGCGCTGATCGCGAAGGTGTTGTGGGACAGGATTCGACGGGTGTTCGGCGGCGGGCCGTGAACCTGCGGGCAAACCTCGCCGGCGCGAGGTATGTCGGCGCCAATGGACGGTTGTGTCATCGCTCCAAGCGCACCGGAACTTCCGCGGACCAATTGCCGAGTGGATATTGGCGTCATGAGCGAAAAATCAGTTGTCCAGAAACTCGGCTTGAAAACCGGGAAGACCATGTTCGTCGCGCACGCACCGACCCCGATCCGCAAAATGCTCGGTGCGGCACCGGACGGCGCGAAATTCACGGAGACGGGCACCGGACCGTTCCCGCTCATTTTGATGTTCGCCAAGGATCGCGCTGCCTTGGTCAAGGGGCTGGGTGCCTGCAAGGCGAAACTTGAGGTGGGCGGAGCGCTTTGGGTCGCCTACGCCAAAGGCACGTCCAGCAAAGCGACCGACATAAACCGCGACAGCATTCGCGAATATGTGGCTACGGTCGGCCTCGATACTGTTGCACAAATTGCTATTGACGCTGACTGGTCGGCGTTGCGCTTGAAGGTTGTTCGTTAACTCCCGAATTGATTGGGGCAATCCCGGAATTTTTGTGCTAGCCTGATATTCAGCGGCCCTGGGCGACAGGCCCTTGGCATTTGATGTGAACACGAGGGAGGGTTGACCGATGGCAAGAGCATCCGTTTTCGTTGCTGCCTTGCTTCTGTCCTGCACGGCCGTCATGGCACAGACCGAACCAACGAAGAAAGAGGTGACCGTCTTCAGCTACAAGATTCATTACCTTGAAGCC
This sequence comes from Xanthobacteraceae bacterium, assembly GCA_035300505.1. Taxonomy (GTDB): domain Bacteria; phylum Pseudomonadota; class Alphaproteobacteria; order Rhizobiales; family Xanthobacteraceae; genus VAZQ01. Next base: position 2,517 of record DATGVJ010000127.1, on the reverse strand, counting down.
GGGCGCGGCAGTCCGGTGATCCTGCTGCACGGTTCGGGCGGCGAAGGCGCGCGCTGGATGCCGACAATCGCCGGCCTTGCCGGGGAGTTCCGCGTTATTGCGCCCGACCAGATCGGTTGGGGCAATTCCGACAAGCCCCTGACTATCTATCACCGCGGCGTGTTCGCAGAATTCCTGGCGCGCTTCATGAAGGAGATCGGCGTTCCCAAGGCGACGCTCATCGGCCAATCGATGGGCGCGGCCGTGGCGCTGCAGATGGCGGTGAATTATCCGCAACTGGTCGACCGCATGGTGCTGGTCAATACGTCGGGCGGCGGCTTCCGCTCGGCAAATGAGGCGCCGCGCACGGGTGCGCCCGACTGGCACGCCCGGCAAATCGCAAACGCCGGCACGCTGGCGGAGAGCCGCGAATATCTGGAAAAAATGTACTACAACCACGCTCTCATCACCGATGCGCTGGTCGAGCACAACCTGATCTTGCGCCTGCGCTCGGCCTCAACGGCGGAGTCAACGCAGACCGCCACTGCGCGCGGCCTCGGCGAAGTGACGGAAGACAAGGTGCGCGCCATCAAGACGCCGACGCTGCTGGTGTGGGGCGCCAACGACAAACTGTCGCCGACGGCTGACGCCGACAAGCTGAACGCGGCCATCGCGGGCTCGCGCAAGGTGCTCATCGATAAAGCCGGACACTATCCGTTCATCGAGCACCCGGAAAAATTCAACCAGGTTGTCAAGGAGTTCCTCAAGCCGCAATCTTAAGCGCTGTAGCGTATACCGGTTCTCGATGCCCTTCGTGAGCCGCGTTAATTTCCTGGTTTCCCGGTTCCCCGGATTGCTCGCCATGAGCGCTTGAAGAAGCGCTCATGGCCGTGCATCCGGGCTACACGCGGTATTGTATCAGAACGTCGAATTGAGCTTGAGATGCTGCAAGCGGTTGATCGATTTGACTTCGATCCTGCGCACCGCATTGTTCTGCATTACATCGAGCGCGACGGTCGCGCCGGCTCCGCCCTTCGACCAGAGCTTCTTGTAGAAGTCGGTCAGGTTCGTGGGCGTTTCGCCGTTGATGCCGACAATGATGTTGCCGCGCTCGATGCCGGCTTTTTCCGCCGGTGAACTTGGCGTCACGCTGTTGACGACCAGGCGGCCACTCCCTTCGTCGGTGGTGAGACCAAGCCAAGGCCGGCCGGGACCCGCGGGATGGCCTTCAGCGATAAGGTCGCCGAGTATCGGCAACACGTGATCAACTGGTACGAACATGTTTCCCGGCATATGGATCTTGGCGCCGGAGGCGTCACCGACAATCAGCGAGCCAACGCCAAGGAGTTTGCCCTCGCGGCTGATCAGCGCGGCGCCGCTCCAGGAGGCGTGGGGCGGGGAGGTGAAATAGGCCTCGTTCAGGGCGTATTCCCAATTGCCAACGAATTCGCGTTTGCTGACGATCGTCGCGCGCGCGACATTGTCTGATCCTCCGCCGCTCGCGACCACCACATTGTCGTTTTCTTTGACGTCGGAATATTTGCCTAAGGGCAGCGGCCTGACCTTGAGAGGCGCGAGGGTCCGCAACAGGCCGAAGCCGGTTTCGTGATCATATCCCACCACCGTGGCCGGCACTGTGTGGCCGTCATTGGTGATGACCTCGGCTGAATAGGCCTCGACGATGAGATACCCGATCGTGAGAACCAAGCCGTCTGCATCGATGACGATACCGGTGCCTTCGCGATCGCGGCCGAGATTGCGGATGGTGGACCCATCCGGATTGATGTGGCTCTTGATTTTTACAACGGCGCCGATCAAGTCCTCTAGAGACTGACCCGATGCAGCCTGTGCGGCAGTGGGAAGTAAACCGCCGAAAGTCATGAAGCTGCCATATGCAGCAGCTAGGACGGCGACCAGCAACATTCGTCGTACTGATTTGAGCCAAGGTGGTTGAGAGCCTGGCCTTAAGCCTGACGTGCCGAGACTCGGTAGGCTGGTATCAGAACTGCTTAGCCTGGTATCGGAACTACTTAGCCTAGTGTCAGAACTGCTTCGCATGACGGGTCCCCCTTCGTAGGGCGCGTACCACTCTTTGCCACGCGGTCAATTGATAAGCTTATGACTCTTATTGTTGTGTAACTGAGTTTGTGACGTCCGAGCGTTCCGCGACTCTTACAATGTGGTTTTACCGGAATTGCCGTTTTATTGCATGTGCCATTTTATTGCACTTACTGCCTTATTATTGAGCAAGCCGGCGTGATGTGTCGTTCGGACTCATAAGGGTACCCCTAACGGGGCACCACCGCCAGACACCATCCGTGCAATCGCTCAGCAGAGTTTCCGATCCGTAAATCCCTTTTATTTCAGACTCTTGCGCGTTCGACCTCGTCCCGGAGATGGCCCCAGATGTCGTAGACGATGCGGCCGTAGCGCGGGTCGTTGCGCAATTCGAGCACATTGCGCGGGCGATCGAGCGTGACGTCGATGATTGTCTTGGAGCGGCCGGGGCTGGCAGTCATGACCATGATTCGGTCCGCC
>DATGVJ010000126.1:0-19127 GCA_035300505.1 Xanthobacteraceae bacterium | reverse complement strand
CGTAAACGAGTTTGAGGCGCGTCGAATCGAAGAACTGCTCGCCTCATTGGTCTGAACTGTGACGGTGACATCCCTAAGCGTTACGAGTGTCCGACGGGACCCCGACCATGAGCCAATTAACGTGTCGGGATAGTTTTCTTTACTTGCTCCACTCGCACCAGTCCTCTCGGCGTCATCCTACCCAAGCGCTTAATACCGTCAGTTGACGTGTTGCGATGTCTTGCCGAGCGGGGGCGACTGACGCGACGGGTCAACATACACTCTGTCGGAAAGCGTCATTCGGGTTCTATTATAAAGACCGATGGATTTTCTTGCCGACATTTCCCCGTGCTGCTAATTTATCCAGCTACATCGGGTTACTGCGTGTTCATTCTGCCAACGGGTAGGATGCGCCCGAATACCCCGCGAATGCCTTTGCGGCGGTCACAAGGGCGGCCTGGGAAATATTGAACGGTTCAGCAAAGGCCACTTGGAGCGCGGGATCGACCTCGCCAAAAAACGACGACATATGACCTGGTTTGGCCTTAGCCGCAGCGTGGTCAATCAGGCAATGGGCGAGAGTCGGCGCGTCCAACTGTTCGCCATGCGGCGCATTTACGGTCGTCAGAATCAAGATCACGTTCTTCATTGCTCAACAACCAGACCTGAGGCCCATCCATCATGTATTGCTCGGCCCCCCATCGGCAATGCTATCACCAAAATATTGGAATGCTACATCTCATCATTGTACATGTTTCCGCGTCAAATCGCATCCGAAAACCTGGGCCCACTATAGCTTTTGGCGCGGGGCGTGAAATCGTCGGCCGTGCGGATGCCAATGGCGATGGTGCCGGCCGGGCAGCCCGGGTAGACTTCGGGCAAAAACGTATTGGGTATTGGGACAAGAAAAAGGCACAACATGCGCAAAAGAATCTTCAACTGGCAGGGCCAGGCTTTCGTCTATCTCGGGCTTGAGGGAAAGCCCGGTGCTCCGGCCGAACAACAATCACAGGGTCTGTTCGCGCGCGCGGATGCCGAACTCAAGACACTGAACCTGTCGCTCGAACGCAACGTCGTGCGCTCGCGCGTGTTTGGCCGTACGCGGGCCGACCGTGACGCCATCAGTACGGTACGCACCAAATCGTTCACCGGCTCTGCGCGCGCCGCCACGTCGAGCTTCATTGCGCCAAAACATTTTGAATCAGGAGCGGATGTGGCGCTCGATGTGTTCGCGATGTCGCCTCCTGTCGGCGGCGGCCAGCGGCAAGTGTCGGAGCATACGCCGCCGCAGAGTTTTATCCGGTTTCTCACCTGGGGTCCGATGGTGTTCCTCGCCGGTATGACCTGCGAGACGGAAAAGACTTTGGAAGCGCAATACAAGGATATTCTTTCCCGCGCGCATGCGCTGCTCACGGAAAACGGCTTCGATTGGGGTAATGTGGTCGGGCTGTCGTTTTTTCTGCACGAGTCGGAGGACCCTGCCGCGCTGCTCAGCGGCGTCGGCAAGTTCGTGCCGATCCCGCTTGGCAATGCGGAGGTCGAGTTGGTTGAAGGCTATTCGCGGCCCAACAAGCTGGTCGAAATCGAGATCACGGCACGGCGCTAAGAGAGCTTCGGTGGCCTACGGATGCTTCCCGTTTGGAGTTCCGCCTTCAGGCGGCCCTTTGTTCAAGCTCCGTCCCGCGGCCACTTGCGCACCGGGTCGCACAGGATCGCACAAGATCGCACAGTTCCGCACAGCAAATTTGTTTGACCGCGATTTGCAGATCGACTATTGGCGAAATGGTTGTGTCGAATTGCGCCCGCAGCCCTAACTGGCCGGGCGCTTTTTTGTGTCGTCGGCGATCTGTGCCGCCGACAGGAGTGACCTATGAGTACAGCTAATGGTTAAACTAACGCACCATGGCAAAATTGTAAGTTGTGTAGGGGCGGCGACACTGGCACGAACCCGGCCATTTTGGCCAAAACGAACCCAATCTGCGTTGGTCGGACGTTCAGGCCGTCGGCCGGAATTCGACAAACCGCCACGGCGTGTCGGGGGTGCGTTCCCGCATTGCGCCACAAGTGCATGAAGGCGCCTATGGCTGCATGCGGGCTACACTGCGGGCTACAGGAGGGTCGCCGCCGCCTCACGGCTCCGTCGCAAAGCGCAGCCGGCCGGTTTGTTTCAGCGTCTTGACGTCGAACGTCCGCAATTCGATGGCGCCGCCGACATCGATTGTCACCGCGATGCGGTCTTCGGCGACGGCGGTCGAGACAATGCGGGCGCCGCGTGGCAGAAGGGTCGTCACTTCGGCTTGTGTTACACTTCCTTCCGCCTTGAAAACGCGGTAGCCGACGACGCCCAGAACGGCGGCGACGGCGACAAATGTGGTCCCGGCCGAAATCAGCATCAGCCACCGGACCTTGGCGACGATGCTCGCCGCGGCCGGATCAAGGGGCTTTTCTTCGTCTGCCATTCGATCGTTTTTGGGATCGCTTTTGGGATCGCTCATGACCAATGATTCAAGGGAGGAAACGGATCAACGACAGGAACCTGCACGCATCGAGACGCTCGTCGCCGATGCCGGCGGCCGTCTCGACCGTGTGCTGGCCGTCGGCATTCCGGGCCTGTCGCGTTCCCGGCTCAAGGCCCTGATCCTTGCCGGCGAAGTCGCGATTGGCGGCCGCACGATCAGCGATCCCGACCACCGCGTCAACGCCGACGACCGCCTGACCGTCAACATTCCGCCACCGGAGCCGGCCGAGCCGGCCGCGGAAGCCATACCGCTCAATGTCGTGTTCGAGGACGATGCGCTCATCGTGATCGACAAGCCGAAGGGCCTCGTCGTGCATCCTGCCGCCGGCAATTGGACCGGCACGCTGGTCAACGCCTTGATTGCCCATTGCGGGACAAGCCTTTCAGGCGTCGGCGGGGTGCGGCGTCCTGGCATCGTGCATCGTCTCGACAAGGATACGACCGGGCTGATGGTCGTCGCCAAGACCGATCGCGCCCACCAGGCGTTGAGCCGCCAGTTTGCGGACCACGGCCGGACCGGGCCGCTGCGGCGCGGCTATCTGGCCTTTGTCTGGGGCGGCCCCGACCAGCCGCGCGGCACCATCGACAGGCCGATCGACCGCCATCCCCAAGCGCGCGACAAGATGGCGGTGCGCGAGGGAGGACGTGAGGCGGTGACGCAATGGCTGGTGCTGGAACGTTATCGTGGGGAGGGCGGCAAGGCGGGTGCCGGCAAGGGCGCCGCAGCCCAAGCTGTGGGAAGCCTTTTGGAATGCCGGCTGGAGACCGGCCGGACCCATCAGATCAGGGTCCATATGGCCCATATCGGCCATCCGCTGATGGGTGACGAGACCTACGGGCCGGGCTTCAAGACCAAATCCAGCCTGCTGACGGCCGAATCACGCCAAGCCCTTGAAAAGCTTGGCCGGCAGGCCCTTCATGCCTATCTTTTGGGGATCGAACACCCCGAAACCGGTGAGGCCCTGGAGTTCCGATCGGAGCTGCCAGCGGACATGGCTGGTCTGCGTCAAAGTCTCACGTCAGGCGGAACTCTTTGTAAAATATAATGTTGAATCAAATAGTTCAATAGGTCTGGCAGAGAGTGTCACGCCAACGTGACAGGGATTTAACTTTCTTTCGCCGCGATTTTGGATATGCTGCACCTGCGATCGTTCTTTCGCGGTCGCACAAATCTGGCGCCGGGGGCTCGTAAGCGTCGGCACCAATCGCCCGCCGATTAGTCGGGGGCATAAAACATAAGGAGGGCGCAGTCATGGCCCACGCAGCTACTATGCCGGTTATCACGGCAGAAAACGGTCTTTCCCGATATTTGGAAGAAATTCGCCGGTTCCCGATGCTGGAACCGCAGGAAGAATATATGCTGGCCAAGCGCTGGCGCGAGCACGATGATCGCCCAGCGGCGCACAGGCTCGTTACCAGCCATCTCCGGCTGGTCGCCAAGATCTCCATGGGCTATCGCGGCTACGGCTTGCCGATTTCCGAAGTCATCTCGGAAGGCAATGTCGGGTTGATGCAGGCAGTCAAGCGGTTCGAGCCCGAGAAGGGCTTCCGGCTCGCCACCTACGCGATGTGGTGGATCAAGGCGGCGATCCAGGAATACATCCTGCGGTCCTGGTCGCTCGTGAAAATGGGCACGACCGCGAACCAGAAGAAGCTCTTCTTCAATCTCCGTAAGGCCAAGAGCAAGATTTCCGCGCTCGAAGAGGGCGATCTTCGTCCCGACCAGGTTAAGCTCATCGCAAAACGCCTCGGTGTCACCGAGCAGGACGTGATCGACATGAACCGCCGCCTCGGTGGCGACATGTCGCTCAACTCGCCGATCCGCGAAGATGGCGACTCTGGCGAGTGGCAGGATTGGCTGGTCGATGACAGCTCCAGCCAGGAGTCGCGGCTGGTCGAAAGCGAGGAATCGGACAATCGCCATCAGGCGCTCGGCAAGGCGCTCACCGTGCTCAATGAGCGCGAGCGGCGCATCTTCGAGGCGCGCCGGCTGGCGGACGATCCCATCACGCTGGAAGAACTCGCCGACGAGTTCGGCGTCTCGCGCGAGCGGGTGCGACAGATCGAAGTGCGCGCTTTCGAGAAGATTCAGAAGGCGGTGAAGAATAACGTCGCCGCCATGGAAGCCCGCATCGCGGCGTAAAGCGACCGATTGGTTCCGAGAGTTGATGCCCCCGTGTCGCCACGGGGGCATTTTTTGTGGCGAACTTGACGACGACCGGCACGATGTCATGATGCGAAATGTCGGAACCGCCAAGAAAACATGAAAACAAATGGTCGCTACGGCGGTCGGGGAGAAAACAATGCCGCTGATGAGCGGAGGTGACGCCGTTGTCCGTTCCATCATGTCGCACGGTGTGTCGACCATCTATTGCCTGCCGGGTGTGCAGAGCGACCATCTGTTCAACGCCATGTTCGATGTCGGTGATGCACTCAAAGTGGTGCATACGCGCCACGAGCAGGGCGCGGCCTACATGGCGCTCGGAGCCTCGCTCGCAACCGGCAAGCCGTCGGTCTATTCGGTCGTTCCGGGCCCCGGTTTCCTCAACAGCACGGCGGCACTGGCGACTGCTTATTCGACCGGTGCGCAGGTATTAGCCCTGATCGGCCAGATCCCCAGCCGCGCCATCGATAAAGGCACGGGCCTGCTGCATGAGATTCCAAATCAAATCGGTATCTTGCGAACCTTGACCAAATGGGCCGACCGCGTCACGCGTCCGCAGGACGCGCCCACACTTGTCGCTACCGCATTTCGTGAGTTGGGTTCCGGCCGCCCGCGGCCGGTCGGGCTTGAAGTGCCGCCCGATATGCTGGGCGCCAAAGCCGAAGTCGATCTCGACGTGCAAATGGCGCCCGTGCCGGACGTGATCATTGACGAAGATGCGATCGAGCGGGCAGCGGCCATTCTCGCCAAAGCCGAATGCCCGGTGATCTTCGTGGGTGGTGGCGCCAACGAAGCGTCCGCGGAAGTGCGCGCGCTGGCGGAGCGTTTGTCCGCTCCCGTCGTTGCCTATCGTCGCGGCAAGGGCGTGCTTGATGAACGCCATGTGCTCAGTCACATGCTGCCGGGCGGACATGCGCTCTGGGGACAAGCCGACGTCGTGCTCGCCGTCGGCACGCGCCTGCAAATTCCGGTCAATGCCTGGGGCGTCGACGACAAGCTCACCATTATCAAAATCGACGTCGACGAAGCCGAAATGGAACGTGTCTGCAAGCCGGCGATGAGTATCGTGGGCCGTGCGCAACCCGTGCTCAAACGTCTCACCGATCATCTTGCGCATCTAACGCCCATGCGGCCGGCGCGCGTGGAGCACAGCCGCGCGCTCAAGGAGCGCATCGCGGCTGACCTTTCGGTCCTTACGACGCAGATCGGTTATCTGCGCGCGGTCCGCGACGTGCTGCCCGATAACGGCGTGGTGATCGATGAACTCACCCAGGTTGGTTATGCGGGGCGCTCGGTCTACCAGGCGCGGGCACCACGCACCTATATTTCATCGGGCTATCAGGGCACGCTCGGCTGGGGCGTTGCCACAGCGCTCGGCGCCAAACATTCGCTTGGCGATGTGCCGGTTCTTTCCATCAACGGCGACGGCGGTTTCATGTTCAATGTGCAGGAACTTGCGACCGCGGTTCGCCATCGGATTCCGGCCGTCTTCATCGTGTTCAATGACGGCGCTTACGGCAATGTAAGAAACATGCAAAAGCATCAGCACGGCAACCGGCTGATCGGCACCGATCTCGCCAATCCGGATTTCGTTAAGCTGGCGGAGAGTTTCGGCATCGCGGGCCATCGTGTCACGGGCCCCGAGCCGCTTCGGCGCGCGCTTGAAACAAGCCTTGCCAAGAACGAGCCCGCGCTCATTGAAGTGCCGTGCGGCGATATGCCGAACCCCTGGGCCTTCATCGATATGCCGAAGGTGCGGGGAAAGTGACGTGCCGCTATCCTTGAAATTCATATTGGCCGTATTCGTCATCGTAGCCGCTTTCGGCGCATTGATGGCGGGCATAACCGTGGCGGCGACCTCTTCGATCGAGCGCAGACATCCGCCGGCGGGCTGGTTCGTGAATGTCAAGGGCGGGCGGATGCACGTGCTCAATTTGTCGCCGACCGAGCGTGCCGAAGATTTGCCGGTGGTGCTGCTGCATGGGGCCAGCGGCAATCTGCAGGACATGCGGGTTGCGCTCGGCGATACACTGTCACGCAATCATCGTGTCATCCTGGTGGATCGTCCGGGCTATGGCTGGAGCGAACGTTCGCCCGAAGGCTCTTCGCCCGGGCGCCAGGCCGCAATGATCAGCGAGATGCTTGACTATTTCGGCATCAAGCGCGCGGTGATCGTGGCGCATTCCCTTGCCGGCGCGGTCGCGACTGCGCTCGCGCTCGACGACCCGTCACGTGTGGCGGGCCTCGTGTTGATCGCGCCGGTTTTGCATCCATGGTCGACCGGCGTCGCCTGGTACTACTCGCTCACGTCAATGCCGGTGATCGGTTCGCTATTCGCACACACACTGGCATTACCGGCCGGAACGGTATTGCTGGGACCGACGATTGCTGCCGTATTTGCGCCGCAGGTTGCGCCGGCGGATTACGCGCAACGTGCGGCCATCAGGCTCGTCTTGCGGCCGAAGAATTTCATTGCGAACGCCAGTGACGTGGCCGGTCTTTTGGAATTCGTGACAGTGCAGGCGCCGCGCTATTCCGAACTCAAGATGCCGACGACCGTCATCACGGGCGATCGTGACACGATCGTTTCACCCCGGATCCATTCGCGCGCGCTTGCCGATACGGTGCCACACAGCAAACTGATCATGCTCGAAGGCGTCGGCCACATGCCCCACCACGTCGCGCGAGATCGTGTCATTGAGGCGATCGAGGATGTGGTGACGCAGGCGCTCGATGCACAAGGTGACAAGGTGACAAGGTGAGGGACGTCAATTCAGTAGCCGTCCTGCGCACGTGGCTCGCCGCCGTGATCCTGTTGCTGGGCGGCGCACGGACGATTGCCGCTGAGAATACGAGCCTGCAGGTTATTATCTTTCCCTCGATCGCGAATGTTTCCGACAACGGCCAAGGCGCGATGACGGTGCAGGGGCGCGTCTTCACGCCGGCGACCGGCGCACATTCCGCGTTGGTCCGGCTTACCGCCCAGTGGATGACGGCCAAGCGAAACGTCCAGGTGAAAAGGACGGACGAGCCATTCCGTTCCCGAGCTCGGCAATTCTACTCGGACGGCAGGCGAAACGCGCGCGTATCGATCATGCTCGGCACGCGTACGATCAGGCTGCCGGCGTCGGACCCTTCAGGTTATTTTCATGACATCGTGCCCATCAGCGCCGATGATTTGAAGGCGGCCAAGGATGGCGTGATTTCTTTTGAGTCCGTTGCCGCGACGACAGGTGGACACGTTGTGCTGGGAACCGCCACTGTCGTGCCGCGCGATGCGATCCTCGTCGTCACCGATATGGATGATACCATCAAGGACACCAACGTCCTTGACCGTGGCAGCGCGGAACTCAATACATTCGTCAACAAGTTCCGTCCTGTCGCCGGGATGCCGGAAGTCTATCGGAGCTGGAACGCGGCTTCCGGAGTGAGATTACATTTCCACGTCGTGTCGGCCGGGCCGTGGCAGCTCTACAAGCCACTGCGGGAGTTCACCGACGCCGAGAACTTCCCGCCGTTCACCTGGGACATGCGGCCGGTCGATATCGGGTTCAATCCCGTTACCGTGCTGCGCGACCTTCATCCCAATCCGAATGTGCTCTTGCGGCACAAGGTTGCAAAGATACGCGCCTTGCTCCGGCAACTGCCAAATACCATGGTTTTTGTCGGCGATTCCGCCGAACAGGATCCAGAAGTCTATGCGGAAATCGTCAAGGCATGTCCCGACCGCGTTGCCGCGGTCTTTATTCGCGAGATCGCTGGTGCCCGGGAGCGCAACTATGACACACTTTTCCCGTCCGGCGCGGGCGCAAAACCGCAGCGGTTTCGGGTAGCAGGCGACCTGCCGGCGAAGCTTGAAGTCGCGAAACCCGGATCAGGCAATCAGTGCCGATAGATCCTCGACGTCACTGCAACGGATCCGGATCTCCGTCCGAAATCTTTATGCTGTCTCGGGTTCTCGGGTCAGGACCGCGTCCTTCCGCCATGGCGAGTTCTTCGACACGCCGCCCACGCAGCAGCCCCGGGAGACCGGAGTTGCCTTCGATGCACCGAGGCTCGTAATAAATTCTGTTCTCTTGGTCGTTCTGCTTGACGAAGTCTTGCTTGGCGGTCCAAGGCCGCGTCCATACGGTCGGATCCTCGATCGTTACGGCGTATTCGAGGGCATTTGGTCCGGTGCGTGTCCAGCGCTCGATGAGGTGCAAGTTCTCGCGCGCGCCCATAAAGTCGGTTTTCGAACTGAAGTTCGTTACGTCGACGACGAGTGTATTGCCCTCCCAATGGCCGCGCGAGTCGCCGTACCATTGGCGGATATTGGACGGCAGGTGCGGACGTCCATCCATCACGATGTTGCGCTGCCACCCTTGTCCTTGGCCCACATCGTAGAAGATCGTGACGCCGCCGGGCGTCTGCACGAAACGACGGAAGCTGACATTGCCAAACTCGGGGAGCCCGCCGGTCAGGCAGCGGTCCGGCCCCGTGCCGTCCTCCGGACCATTGTGGCGATTCATGCGTGCCAGGTTGTAGCGCGGCGGATTTTCTGCGAATTTCGGCGAGGGCGTCGGATCGTATTTGCCGCCGTTACATGCCGGCTCCTTGTTCTTGCACGTCTCCGTCGCCCCCAACAGGGCAACGCGGTACTCCCGCTCCGCGGCGGCAACCTTCTGCGCTTCCGCGGCCATTGGCGGAAGCCGGCCATTGGGCGGATCTACGATTCGTGACGTACGTGCGCCAGTGCGCTTCATGGGCGTGAACACCGCATTGTAGGCGCCGGCGACATCGGCCTCGGTCCCGCGCTCCGCGCGCCTGTCCCGGCCGATCAGAGCCGATCGCGCCCGATCCAGTTCGGCGCGCTGTGCATCCGTGAAGAATTCTTGGGTAGCAAACCTGGGAGAGCGCTGCATCGGGGTATCGGATTCGTCGGTCCAAATACCTTGGAGATCGGGTTCGCCCCAAGGCGTTTGCAACGCAGGCGTCTTGAGCGCCGGCGCCTGAGCCATTGGTTGAGAGATGGACACCAGAACGACAGCGCTGACAGCGGATGCGACGACGGCAACCGACATCATTGAACTTGAAACGGAATAGCGCATGCGAGCCTCCTCTTGTCTTGGTTCTACTGGGTTTGATTCCGGACAGTGCACTCTGCTGGGTTGAACAACACAAGCGTCGACACGATCGATGCTTCCATCGAGATCGGAAGTCGGATGCTCATCTCATGCCTCCTGCCGCTCATGCCAGACAGAGGACTTGTTTCCATCGAATAGCGCGGACCGATACCGCCAAATGACAGCATTATCATCAGGGACAGGGCCTCTGTCCAGCATAGCGAGCGATGCGTATCGAGAAATGTAACGAGACGCCCATTTCTCCGGCTCGTCATCACTATCGCAATTTATCAGCACCTGGTTCGCGGTATTTGGGTAGCCAGGCAATCGCGTCGAGCGCGTTGCGGCTGGGATGCGATGACAATCGTTCGTTGTCTTGATTGAATTTGAGCAATTGTCAGCTTTGGAGAAATCGCGGCGCATGGCCGTGTGCTTGCGCCCAGGTTTTCAACGACTCGCGACCGACTTCCGTAGTCCAGCTCGGGTTGACTTGTTCGGGACCGCGCATCGCTTCAGACAGGCCGGACCTTGGAATGATGATCAACTCGCTGCGCTTGATGGCATCCAATATGGCATGTGCCCAGGCGATCGATTCCTGCGTGGCCGGACAGCCTGGCTCAATGTCGCACCACAATCGGGATGCGTCGGAGACGCTGAATTTGCTCACCAGTTTCCAAGCCGCGTAGTTCGGCTTTCCTCGCGCGGCGGCAGGCGTCGTGGAATTGGTGGCAGGAGGGGCGGCGGAACTAACGGGCTGCGCGACTTTCGTGGAAGTCTTGCGGAGCACCATGAGTGCCACGCACAAACAGGCGCTGGCAATGAAGGTGCAATATCCCGCCATGACGGCGACCGGGTAGGGCACATCAAGCTCGATGGCCCACAGGGTGCCGCCGACTGCGATACATATGCCGCTCAAGAGGACCAGAATTCCCAAAGGCCCGATCGTTGATGGCCTTTCCAAGTTGGCGGCTGTTTTTTCGACGGCTTTGGCGTGAACAGGACTTTGGCCTGACTTCAGCGTACCAAGCGCAGAATTCGACGAGGCCGGGGCACTGACGGATGATTGAATGGCAGACATTCGGTGTGTTCGCGTATGGTTACATCGGTTGACACAAGATCATCGCAATCGACTCAGCACCGCTCACCGAACCCTCGATGAGGACGCGGACAAGCGAATCGCTGAAGCTCGAATCAATCCTAGCACGAAGTGGATGTCTACTAAGGGTCCGTCGTGACGCAATAACGCTTTTCGACAAATTGCTTCAATGGCTGCTTCAACCTGGGGTCGGCGACGGAGGTGTTTACTTCGCTGTTGAGCTTGTCAATGATTCGGCGGGCGCGCTCCTGGGCGCGCCGACGCCGAAAGACGTCGTTGCCGCAAAATCTGATAACAATAATCCCAATAATTCCGGATCTTGGTAACGGAAAGTCCGCGTAATCAAACAACCACGGCAAATTGATGGTCTCGCCGTGCAGAACAAGCGCCTCGCGCCTGTGCCCAGGAACTGGAACACGCTAAGGACACTTTCGACAATAACCGAATCGTGCGACTTTGTTTGTAGTTCCGCCTTTAGGCGGTTCTTTCTTCGTGGCATGATTCAAGGCCGCGTAAACGCAGAACTACGAACGTCGGCGCCCCAAATCGTAGCACTATTGTTGAAAGTGTCCTAAGCTGGACTTTGGCCAATTTTTGAAAAGCGAGATTCGCTGAACGGCAGGAAAATCGGGCCTTTTTTTTCCAATTTCTTCACTGTCGTGGCCACGTCCCGGACAGTGAGAAAATTCGACCAGCATCGGAAATGCCGATAAAATCGGAGTATCCTTTCGAAAAAAATTGGCCAAAGTCCAGCTAAGGTCGCTCACCCGGCCGACCTCCGGTCCACGAGAAACGGATTGAATCGAACTCCCCCACCGCAATGCGAACATTGCGACGACAGCCGCGGCTCGTTCCAGGCATCAGCGGGAAGATCGAGGCATGGTACGTTGCTTGGAACGCTCCTTGGTACGTTGCTGGGTGATGGAGATCGGGTCTCGCCAAGATCATGGATGGCGTCGAGAACTAAGTCCGGAACGGCGAAGCGGTTGCCGCACCACGGGCACCCGGCCGTGACGTCCTCTTCGTAGGAGCCGGGAAGCGGACGCGTTTCATCGAAAACCGGATTGGCTTTGTCGTTCATAACTGGCGGCCCCAACTCGCCAAGGATCAATCCAAACAGGCGCACGGCAGTGACGAGGGGAATGCTTTGCAGATTGCGCAGGGTCAGAAAGTGCATCTCGCCGTTGTTGGTCGCGCACACGAGCCTGCCGTTCGGGGTAACCGCCGAAGCCGCCAATACATTCATATTGCCGGCGACATGCATCGCCCGCAGTTCCGGCGCGCCCACTTCCCAAATGCGTTCTCCTCCCGGCTTCACAAAGTCGGCGGCCGGATAGACGGCAAGCGATGCTCCCGACGCGACATCCCAGACACGAAGCGTGTAGTCGTCGCTGCTCGATGCAATCACGGAGCCGTCGCAGCTCAGCGCAACACCGGTGACGGGACCCAGATGCCCCTCGAGCGTCGCAAGGCAGGCTCCGCTGGCGAGGCTCCATATCCGCACCGTGTGATCGAAGCTTGCAGACACGGCCCGCCTGCCATCCGGCGTCACGGCGATGGCCCGGACTTCGTTGGTGTGCCCGCCAAGCGTTCGCAGCAAGGCACCGGAGCCGACGTCCCAAACGCAAAGCGCGTTGTCCTTGCCGTCACGTCGATTGCCTGAAATCGCAATCCTGCCATCGGGAGTGAACGCCGCATCGCGAACCCACACGCCATTTCGTTTGTGTACATTGAGACATTGGCCGGAGACGATGTCCCAGTTGCGCAGCGTGCCGTCAGCGCTGGCAGACAGGGCCGTGCGCCCATCGGGCGCAAAGACGATCCGCCGGACCTTGTCGGTGTGTCCGGGCAAGACCCGCAAGCAGGCTCCCGAATGGACATCCCAGAGCCGCAGCGCGTTGTCGTCGTGCGCCGAGAGGACCGTTCGTCCGTCAGGAGACAAGGAGACGGCATGGACGCCCGTGCCTGCCAAGCGCGCCCAAAGACATTCCCCCGTTTCCACATCCCAAGCCCGCAGCGGGCCGCGATCCGCCGAGACCGCCACGCTGCCGTCAGAAGTGATAACAACATCTTCCACCGAAAGGCGCGGCGCCTCGAGCAGCGCCAAGCATTCGCCGGAATCGACATTCCACACCGAAATGCCCTCCCCGCCGCACACGAGCGCCCTGCGGCCATCCAACGACGAAACCACGCGCGTCACGAATTGGCCTTCCGGTTGTGGTCCCGACGCCGGCGCCGGCGCCCCGGAGCTGATGTTCCAAAGCTTGAGCGTCTTGCCGGTTGCCGTGAGAGCGGTCTTGCAATCGGCGGTCAAGGCGACGTCTTTGACCCATGCGTCATGCTGCAGCACCTGCAGGCAGGCGCCGGACGCAACGTCCCAGATGCGCGCGGTAGTGTCATGGCTTCCCGCCATGACCATCTGCCCATCCGGCGCCAGCGTCACGCTGGTCACATGAGCCTGATGGCCCTTGAGCGCGCGCAGACAAATTCCGGATACGATGTCCCAAACGAGCAGTACATTGTCCCTGCTCACAGAGACTGCGATCCTGGCATCGTGGCTTAGCGCCACGCGGGTGGTCACAGGCGCTTTCTGAGGCGGGCCAGGCATTTGCGCACGCAGCCGACTCAAACATTTGCCCGCTGCGACATCCCACACATACAAATGTGCCTCGTTGCCATTCGTGATGGCGACCTTGCCGTCTGGCGTCAGCGCGACGCTCGTACTGGAAACATCCCCGTCAAAACTTCGCACAGCCGACCCGGAAGCGATATCCCAGACGCGGAGAGGCGGCCCCGTAATCGCCATCCGACCGTCCGGTGTGAATGCCCCGTCATCACGGCGTCTCCCGGCATGCAGGTTTCTGCGGCAGGCCCCGGAGCCGAGATCCCAAACGGAGATTGTGCCGTCCGCTGCTGACAGGGCCGTCGTGCCGTCGGCTGTTACGCCAAGCGTAGAGCCGCCGAAAGGCCCCTTGAGCGCCGGTAGATGCTCGCCGGATGTAACATCCCAGGCCCACAAAGCATCATCAACGTAATCGTAGGAATTCGTACCTGCGACAGCGGTTCTGCCGTCAGGCGTGATCGCCACCCGACTTACCCCATCGGGATGTAAACCAAGCGTTCGAAGCGCGGTGGGACGCGTCGGCGGGGGGAGCGGACGAACATCACGCACCACCCAGGGCCGATCGAATACCTCGACCAACGCCTCTGCATGTTCAGCCACCAGCCCCGCTTTAGCCTGGTTATGGGCGAGGAAGATCGTTTGGCGCGGCAACGCGTTGATGAGATTGAGGTGCGTCGTGACGAAGCCGGCAAAGCAAGCGACGCGCCCGGCGGACGTGTCCGCATAATGTGGATCTATACCATCGTCCCAGGCCTTTCTGACGCGATCCATTTCTGCGATGACCGCCGCCGTGCCGCAATCGGGACCGAAATGCACGTCTGCGATCCGTTCGCCGTCTCCATACGCAGGCGACTGCGGTTCCGGTTCGCGCTCGCTGTCGGGCAATCTTTGCAGTGCGGCGAGAACCGGACCGGCACCATCATGCGGATGTGGATCGGGTTGGCCCGCGATTATGGCTTCGATACATTCCTGCATCCAGGAAGGCGCCGGCGCGGGCACCGGGCCAAACGGATCGTATTTGGCGTACCCGGGCCACGCATCCAATGCCACAGCATAGTCGGCCTGGAGATCATACGTCATGCCGGCTACACACTTGGCCTCGATGAAGGTCAGATCGCACAACAGGTGTTCGAGATCGTCCCAGTCTCCGGCCTGTGTCAGCTGCCACGGCAAATCCGCCAACGTCGGCTGGTGCGCAAAACCCTTCGTTGCGAAATGTTCGGCGAGCCTATGATGCCATGCGCGCCGCACCGGCTCATCGGCCAGGTAACGCTCCCGCACCGCCTTGAAGAGACTGCGGTGATAGAAGTCCACCAACGGGCCGCGATGCTCAAGATAGGCGCGAAGCTGGCGAAGGACTGGATAAAGATCATCAGCCGCCGCGAGGCCGGCCGTGAGTTCTTCCAAATCTCGCTCGCTCAGGCCGTGGCGGGAGACTGCCAGCAGTGCCAAGATCGTGCGCACGAGTTCGGCATCGAATTCCTCCTCCAGGCGCTCGACGACCTGGTCGAAGATGGCCGCGACCGTGTCTCCTTCGCGGGGAAACTCGCCAATCCGCCTGTTGAGGAGTTCGAAAGATCCAAACCCCCGCAGTTCCTCCAGCGCGACGAGGAGATACAGCGGATTTGACGTGGCAGGGTTTGAGAGCAGCAGTTCGATCTGCTGGGCGTCGAGCGACTTTGCGGAGAGCGAGGGCACGCGCTTGACGATTTCGACACGCTCGTGCGGCGTGATGGGTCCTACTTCGATTTCCTGGACGGGTCCGCGCCGCAAGCTGTGCAGGATGCCGGGTTGCTCGCCGGGCCCCGCAATTGTGCTGACCACGATTTTGACATGCGGCGGCAAGGTTCTCGGCAACCAGCTCAATTCATGTGCCCGATCAGCTTCATCGAGCTGGTCGAGGGCATCGATGACGAACAGCACTCTTCGATCTTGCGGCACCCGCGCCAGGAAATCGCGGAACGTCGTCGACAGCTTCGCGGTCTCCTCGGGGATGTCGTATTCGCGCTCGATCTCCTGACCTTGCGCCGACGTCCGCTCCACATCCGCCAGCCGGCGTTCCATTTCATCGCGGAGAAAAGCGTCGTACAATTCGAGGCAAAATCGTCTCAATACCCGGCGAATGTTCGTCGACGCAGGGCTAGCACCGACGAAGTGGGAAACCACCCTGAACTTGGCGGCGAGTGTTTCACACATTTTGGCCAAGACCGCCGACTTGCCGGCCCCCGAGAGCCCGGTGACGAGCAGCAGCCGCGTGTCGTCGCTTTGCGCATAATCGATCAATTGCTGCTGGACGGAGTCACGTCCGACATAGACCCGCAGCCGCGCCTCCACGAACCTGTCATGGTAGTCCCGCTCTTCGGCGAGACTGTCCACAACAGCGTCCTGCGGCGCTTCGCGTGACATGTCAGTGAGCGACAGCTCCTGCCGAATCGCCTCCCAAAGCTGCGCGCTGACGCGCTCACCGAATTTTTCCAGACCGGTGAGGCGACCGTAACCGCGACCGACCCGATCGTAGGCGTTGGGCTCCCATCGTGCCGGGTAGGGATCCATCACGGGCAGATCGGCCGAGCGGATTTGATCTTTGAGCGCGGCAAGCTTTTGGATCCAAACAGGTTCGGTCTCTACATAGATCGCCCGGCGGACGTTCTCAGGGATCGCGTCGACCGCGGACGGATCGCGAAAATAGAAGAACGCACGCCAGCGCATCTCCTCACTATTGAGGACCCCGTGCAGGATTTCCAACTCGGTGACACTCTTGCCAGTGTGATGCGCAACCCAGCCGTACTTCCCCTTCACGACATCCTGTGTCAATTTTTCCGGTACCCAGCCGTAGCGCTGACCAAGGATACCAATGAAGAACGGGCGGCATTCATCGATCTGGCGGAGGCACAAATCCAGTACCTGATCATTCTCGGCCTGCTCGCGGGTAAGACCCCAGCGCAGGTCGATGTCGATGAGGTGCACGCGGTGCGGCTCCAGCCGCTCTCGCAGCGCCGGAAACACGACTTTGACCAGATGGTCCCGCTCCGCATGCATGTCACGGAAGGTGGAGGACACGAATACGCGGACGCTGCGCCAGCGGTTCATCATCGAGAAGCCTCGTATCTTAACAACCGATCAGAAGCGCTCGTTGATCCACTTCGCCGTGTAATCGAAAAGGTTCTTCTGCGAATTCGAGAATTGGCCCGGCGTTTTTTCGCACGGCCTGCAGGGTGTGAAACCGTGGGTCGCGCCTTCGATCACCACGAAGTCCTTGTCCTTGCTTTTCGCAATCTCGAAATAGCGTTCACCGTCGCCGACGTAGTAATGCGCGCCCATGGCCATGAACAGTTCCGGGACCGAGATCGACTGCAGTGCACAGACCGTCGAATTGTTGCTGGAGCACCAGTCGATGCCGTCCTTTGAGTTCGTTGCGCGGATCGCCTGCGCGCTGAGGAACGACCGCAGCGTGAAAATCTTGGTGCCGGTGCGGAACCCCAGAATGATGTTCGCAACTCTCGTATTGGGCACGAGCACACTTCTGACCACCTGCGTCGCCAGCGTTCCATCGTTGCGCAGGAGCTTCGCGGGCTTAGCCGTGCCATTGAAGTACGCCAGGTCGGGTTGCGTGACGAACAGGGCGGACTCCGAGTTGCCGGCGCCGGAGCCCGGATTGCCGCTGCGCGGAATGACGACGATGTCGTCGTCCGGATAGGGGTAGTCATGGCGCTTAATGCGGTCGAGCTTGGCGCGCGCCATCTCGATCAGACCATTCATGCGATCGGCCTGTGCCTTGAAATAGCGCGCCTGGAATTCTTTGGTATAATTCGACGGACCATTCGGATTGTAGCCGTTTTTCGGATCGAACATGTCGACATCGGCGATGGGCGGCCCTTCGGGCGGATTGTTCTCGCTCGCCACCGCCGGATTGATTCGCCGCAACGTATTGACCGAGTTGCCCGGATTGGGATCGGCGAACACGATGCCGTCCGCCGGCGGCAGCCCGGCGAGATCGTCGCCGCATTCGCTGAGCTTGTTTGGGCCCTTGCAGTAGGCGGGACCATTCTCGGCCACCGCCTGGTAGAGCGACATCAGCGGTCCGCCGCCGCTGTGTCCGAACAGGAGAACTTTGGCAATCCCAGGTTGCCGGCGCAGGAATTCGACGCCACGCTTCACGTCGAGCGGCAGCTTCTCGAAGTCGACCATCGTTTCGTTGTTTTCGAAACGAGTGGTCATGCACAGCAGCATGAAGCCGCGTTTCGACAATTCGGTGCAGGCTGGATGCGCGAGATAGTTCGACGTTCGGTGCATCACCAAAATACCGACATGCGGCGCTGGGCCGGAATCGGGCTTGTAGAGCGCGCCTTTGACCGCGCCTTGGAACGCAACGAATTCAGGTCTGCTCTGGGCGATGCCCGATGCGGTTGTGAAGCAAAGCACCAGGAACCCGGCGCAGGCGGCGTAAAAATCTGATGGCAGTCGCATTTGGCTCGTCCTCTTTAGTATTGAGTAAGTATTGAGCACTTCCGCCAAGCCCGCGTATGCGATATTCTGAATGCTGTGTATCGCAAGCCCAAGTTCGCAAGCCCAAGTTCGCAAGCCCAAGTCTTTTTAAAAATCACCCAAGGGAGAAAAAGCATGCGGAATATTGCCTTGTCCATGCTCGCCGTTTGTCTCGGCGTCTCCGGCGCCGCCAGCGCCGCCGCGCGGAGTTTGCCGGCTGCCTGCGATTCCCATGACGCCGCGATCACGGGCGGCCCGCTGCCGCCATCCGGTTCCGACACGTTGGTCATCCGTTGGCTCGCCAATACCAATTTCGAATTCGGCTACAATGGCAAGGTCTATTTGTTCGACTCCTATTTCGACCGCAAGGCTCGCAATCACAAACTTGGCTTCAAGGCCGCCGACGTGAAAAAGGCAGAAGCGATCTTTGTGTCGCATGCGCACTTCGATCACATTTCCGACATCGGGCCGGTCGCAAAACAGACCGGGGCGCCTGTCGTCGGCTCGCCCATTACGGCTCAAACCGCGATTAAGCTCGGCGTGCCGAAGAAACAAATCGTTGTGGCAAAGGGCGGCGAGACCATGAAATTCGGCGACGCCACCCTGGAGGTCGCGCTCGCGCGTCACTCGACGATTCAGCGGGGACTCATCGACTTTTACGGGCAGGTCTACAACCAGGACGCGCGGCCGAACACGGCGGAAGAGAGGGCACAAACCGCCGAGGTACAGTCGCGCGGGACTTTGGACCCGAAGGTGATCGACGAGGGCACGCTCGCCTATGGTTTCACGCTGCCATCGGGCTTCAAGGCGGTGCTCGTCAGCAGCGCGGGGCCGGTCACCGACGGCGTGCGCGAACTTGCGAGAAAGCTTGGCCCCGTTGACGTGGCCATCGTCGCCTATCAGGGGCACGCGGTGGCTGAAACGCAGATATCCTACACTTGGCCCTTCATCGAACTCTTCGAGCCGAAGCTCTTCCTACCCGCACACCACGACGCAAGCTTCGGCGCGAGGGTCGATCTCGGCCTTGAACCCCTGTTCACAAAACTGCGCGATGAAATGCCGAATGTGAGATTTATCGCGCCGCTCTACCGCTCGCCCATCTGCGTTTCTACAAGCGGACCGGATAAGGGCACCGTAACGTCATTTCGGTATTGAGA
>DATGVJ010000125.1:0-11606 GCA_035300505.1 Xanthobacteraceae bacterium | reverse complement strand
CACCCATGTCTACTGGGGAGGCACGTCGCTCGGCATCGACGCCGAGCAATTCTGCCGGACCAGCGGCGTGACGACGTGCATCGACACCGGGAGCGCCGGACCGGGGAATTTTGCCGGCTTTCGCAAGCATGTCATCGAGCCGAGTGCAGTCCGCATCCTCGCTTACCTGCATATCTCGTTCGCCGGCATCTTTGCGTTCTCGAAAACCGTCATGGTGGGCGAAAGCGAGGAACTCCGCCTGATGGCGCCGTCCGAGGCGGTCGAGGTCGCGGAGGCCAACCGCGATGTGATCGTGGGGATCAAGGTTCGGGTCGGGCGGCACTCGAGCGGAACGTCCGGCGTAGCCCCGCTCGACATTGCCCTGCAAGCCGCCAATGAAGCCGGCATCCCGCTGATGTGTCACATCGATTTTCCACCGCCGAGTTACGAAGATGTGCTTGAGCGCCTACGTCCGGGTGATGTCCTGACCCATGCGTTTCGGCCATTCCCCAACTCACCAATTGATCATCAGGGCAAGGTCAAGGATGCGGTGCAGCGCGCGCGCAAGCGCGGAGTCATGTTCGACATCGGCCACGGCAAGGCCTCCTTCGCGTTCAAGACCGCGCGCGGAATGCTCGCCAACGGCTTTTATCCCGACACGATCTCCTCGGACGTCCACGCCCTTTGCATCAACGGCCCCGCGTTCGACCAGGTAACGACACTTTCAAAATTTCTTTGCATGGGGATGCCGCTCCAAGACGTCGTCGCCGCGAGTACCGTGAACGCCGCGATGGCGTTGAAGCGGCCCGAGCTTGGAACCCTGAAACCGGGCAGCATCGGCGACGCGACCATCTTGTCGGTTCACAAGGGCGAATTCGACTACGTCGACGTCACCGGCGAGCACATTATTGGAGACAAGCGCATCTTCTCCGAAGGCGTCGTCATTGCGGGCCGGTGGTGGCACCCACAGGACCGATCGAAATTCCGCCGGACAAACAAGTAGCTTTAAGGCGAACGCTCACCCACCCGTAAGCTTTCTTCGCCGCGGGCGGCTCGTTTGAACATCCGCACGCCGATGAATCTATTGGACCCTTCGAATGCAAAACCTCCGAATCGATGCTCAGCGCCTGTGGGACACCTTGATCGCAACCGCTAAATTTGGTGGAACCACGAAGGGCGGCATATGCCGCCTGACACTGAGCAACGAAGACAGACAAGTTCGCGATTGGTTCAAAGCCGCCGCGGAAGCCATCGGCTGCTCCGTTACGGTCGATGAGGTGGGCAACATGTTTGCCCGCCGCGCCGGTCGGATCGAGGGTCTTGCGCCCATCTGCATGGGCAGCCATCTCGACACCCAGCCGACCGGCGGCAAGTTCGATGGAGTTCTGGGTGTTATGGGCGCGCTGGAAGTGATGCGCACCTTGCATGAGGCCGGCTTCGAGACCAATGCTCCCCTTGAGATCGTCAACTGGACCAATGAGGAGGGATCACGGTTTGCACCTTCGATGCTCGCCTCGGGCGTCTTCGCCGGCGTCTTTACGCCGGAATATGCCTGCGCGCGGGAAGACCGCGAGGGCAAGACCTTCGGCGACGAGCTTGATCGCATCGGCTACCGCGGCGCCGAGAAGGCAGGTGGGCACAAACTCGGTGCGATGTTCGAACTTCATATCGAGCAGGGACCCATCCTTGAAGACGAGGGCAAGACAATCGGGGTGGTGACTGGCGCACAGGGCATACGCTGGTACGAGATAACGGTTTTCGGCCAGGCAGCTCACACCGGCACGACGCCAATGCACAAGCGCCGGAACGCCCTCCTCGGCGCGGCGCGCCTGGTCGACGCCATCGATGCGCTTGCCCTCCAGTTTGCGCCGCACGCGGTCGCAACCGTTGGCCTCATCGAAAACCGCCCGAACAGCCGCAACGTCATTCCCGGCGAGGTCTTCTTCACCGTCGATCTGCGTCATCCGGACGACGACGTGCTTGAACAGATGGAAGTGAAACTGAAAGCGCTCCTTCCGGCCGTTCTCGACTCCTTGAAACTCACCTATGAGGAGAGACGCATCTGGACGTCGCCAGCCGTGCGCTTCGATCCACGATTGCTCGAATGCATCAGGCGGGCGGCCGAGAAGGCCTGCTACGCGACGCGCGATATGGTGTCCGGCGCCGGGCATGATGCCGTCTATGTCGCACGCGTTGCTCCCACCGCCATGATCTTCGTCCCCTGCCTCAATGGTATCAGTCACAACGAGGCGGAATCGGCTACTCTTGCGGACTGCGCCGCCGGTGCTCAGGTCTTGCTCAACGCGGTTCTTGAATTCGACCGCGGCTTGTTGCCAAGTGACAGTTGCGGCGACCGGGGTACCGCCCCGATCGCCAGGTGAGCAGAGGAGCCCATCATGCCTGATGAAGTCACGGCCGAACGCGTTGCCGCCATCGCGGCGAGCGCGCGAATTCCGCTCGATGCCGCAGCGGCGGAACGGGTGGCACGCACGGTCAATCCCACTGTCACCCGCTTTTTCGCGGAGAAAATCGCTCTGCCGATGGAGATTGAACCGGCTAGCTTTGTCGTCGTCGCTCGCGAACAGGCCGAACGGTGACCGATCCCGCAAACCTGTCACTGGTGGAAGTCGCCGCCGCCATCCGCGAACGCAAACTTTCCTCGGTGGAAGTCACACGCGCGCTGCTCGCCCGCATCGGACGCTGGCAACCCGTCCTCAATGCATTCGTTCGCATCGAGGCCGAGGAGGCGCTGTCGGCCGCCGCGGCGGCGGACGCCGCATTGCGAGGCGGAACAACTCTCGGGCCGCTGCACGGTGTCCCGCTCGCACACAAGGACATGTTCTATCGCGCCGGAAAGCTCAGCGAGTGCGGATCGAAGATCCGCAAGGGCTGGGTCGCTCCCGCCACTTCGGCCGCAACGGCCCGCCTGCAGGGCGCGGGTGCCGTCCATCTCGGCGCGCTGCACATGGCGGAATTTGCCTATGGGCCGACCGGGCATAACGAGCACCTCGGGCCCGCACGCAATCCGTGGAATCCGCTGCGGATAACCGGCGGTTCATCCTCCGGTTCGGGCGCCGCCGTGGCTGCGCGGCTGACCTACGCCGCGCTCGGCTCCGATACCGGCGGCTCGATCCGCCTGCCGGCGCATTTTTGCGGGGTCACCGGCCTCAAGCCGACCTATGGCCGGATCAGCCGCGCCGACACGATGCCGCTGTCGTTTACGCTTGATACGGTGGGGGCACTGGCGCGAAGTGCGGAGGATTGCGCATTGATCGGCTCGATCATTGCGGGTGCGGATCGGCTTGATCCGACGACGCAAGGCGCACCCGAGTGGAACATGGCCGCAACGCGACGCCCGGTAAAAGACATCACGGTCGGAGTGCCGCGCGCATACTACGTCGATGATCTTGAAGCCGACGTAGCAAAGGCCCTCGATGAGGCGGTCGCAACATTCCGCAAGTTTGGCGCCCGCGTGGTCAGTGTCGACCTCCCGGATCAAACCGCGGTGACAGCCGCGGCGCAGATCGTGTTAGGGGCCGAAGCAACCAGCCTGCATTCCCCTTGGCTACGCACCCGCACGGGCGACTATGGCGCCCAGGTGCGGGCGCGGCTGCAAAACGGGCTTGCCTATAGCGCGGTCGAGTATGTCGAAGCCCTGCGCTGGCGAGGCCCGGCGCTCGCTGCCCATCTCGCCGCCATCGGCGATGTCGATATCATCGTGGCGCCGGCTTCGCGCGCCGCCGCACCGACTATTGAGGAAACCGATGTTGGCGCCGGTCCGCACGCAGACGCCACGATCCAGGCAATGACGCGCTTGATGCGGCCCGCCAATTATCTCGGCCTGCCTGTGCTTGTCGTTCCGGCCGGACATTCCGGGATGCCAATCGGGCTCCAGCTCATCGGCCGGCCATTTTGCGATGAGACCGCAATCGCCCTCGGCCGTGCGTTCCAGACTGCCACCGATTATCACCGGCGGATGCCGGAGTTACCGTGACGGCGGTTGATGAATTCCGACCTCAAAAGCGATTCAAGCAGCGTTTCCCCAAATTGGGGATAAATATCGCAATGGGCTGTCATCAGGGCCTTTCTCAAGGACTATAATACACCGCCTGCTCCATCGAACCTCCGGGACGCGGGCATATCCCTGCTCAGCAAATCTTGACGACATGCCAGAACAGCAACTCGATCTTTTCTCAGCTTCCGGAATTCCGGTGGCACAGGTATTGCCGCAGCAGCCGGCAAGTTTCCCGGCCGTGACGGACCTCGACGACGACGCATTGATTGCGGCAATTCCCACGGCCAGCCTTGGTGACTGCGCGGCGCTGACCGCTGAAGCCGCGCGCCGGAAACTTGCCGACGCCATTCCAGCCCTTGAGGCGCTGTGCCGGAGTTTCGCAGGCTTTGGAATCGAGCGCGTGGTGCCGGAGCAATCCGTAGCGCTGCGGGCGCTCGGTGAAATAGGCGGACGGGATGCGGCGCAGGCGGTGGCGCTGTTGATCGCCAGAGGGGTGGTGCAAGGCCCGACCCTCGGTCACGCAGTTGCGGTCGCGGCGCAACTGCGTGTCGCCCTGCCGGCCGACCGATTGCGTTCTCTCCTGCTCCACGCCGACCCTTTAATCCGCGCTGACGCCTGCCGCTGTGCCCGACGCCGGCCGGAACTCATCACTGTGATGATTGATCTTCTCGATGATCTCAACCACGCCGTGGCAAGAGCGGCGGCGTGTGCGCTTGGACAAATGGGAAGGATCGAAGCGCGCCCGATGCTCATCTGTTTATTAGGAGACGAGCCTTCGGAGGATTTGATCGATGCCATATCGTCCGTCGCCGATGAGGAATGCATCGTTCTGCTTGGCCGCGTTGCGCGAAATATTCCTGCCCTCTCTGATGCGGCACTCGACGCGTTGGAAGGTATCGACCATCATCGGGCGAACGCGATTGCGAACGCGATCCGCGGCGCCGCCAAGGAACAACATGCACGATAAAACGGATCAGCCGCACTGGCATGAACCCAAGGCCGGCGAGAACGCGGGGTTTGGCAAGTTTACACGCAAGCCCATGCCCTACGACAGCTTCATGGAAGCGGAGGGCGTGCCGGTCTATCGCGGCATAGGAGTGCGGCGGGTGCAGGACCTGCCCATGAATCCGTGGCATCGGCTGGGCGGACGCGGAAGCTATATCCAGCTCTACGGCACGGAAGGATTGTGGGGTTGCTATATCGTCGAGGTCCCGGGCGCCGGCGCGCTCAATATCGAGCGCCATCTCTACGAAAAACTTGTGCTGGTGGTCGAAGGCCGTGGTTCGACCGAAGTCTGGCAGGAGGGAGGCAAGAAGCACACGTTCGAATGGCAAAAGGGTTCGCTGTTTACGATTCCGCTCAACGCTTTCCATCGTTTCGTGAATGCGGCGAGCAGCCCGGCGTTGCTGCTGTGCGGCACCTCGGCGCCCAACATCATGAATCTCATCGACAACCCGAATTTCATCTTCAACTGTGATCATTCTTTCACGGACCGATTTTCCGGCGCGGATGATTTTTTCCTGCCGCGGGACGATATCGAGCCTGATCCGGTTCGCGGCCTGGCGATGTGCCGCACCAACCTCATTCCCGATGTCATCAATTGCGACCTGCCGCTCGACAACCGCCGCTCGCCCGGCTATCGCCGCGTCGAGCCCCGGATGGCATCGAACCGCTTCTACATGTTTGTCGGACAGCACGAGACCGGACGCTACGCCAAGGCGCATAAGCACCACTCGACCGCCGTTCTCATCTGCATCGAAGGAAAGGGTTACACGTACACGTGGCCCGACGCGCTCGGGGCGACGCCGTGGCGCGACGGCAAATCCGACAAGATACTTCGGCAGGACTACGAGCCGGTTGGTCTTGTGACCGCGGCACCGATGAGCGGAGACTGGTTCCATCAGCATTTCGGCACCAGCGCCGGACCCCTTCGCCTATTGGCGTGGCACGGGCCAAACAATCATCCGGCGCTCAAACCCGGTCGCCCAGGCGAGAAGATGGCCGATATTTGGGCTATCGATATCGACAAAGGCGGAAATGCCATTCCGTATCACATGGAAGATCCCGCCATCCGCCTGGAATTCGAACAGACGGTTGCGCGGGAGGGCGTCAAGAGCCGTATGAACCCGGTGTTCTACGAACGGCCGCCAGCCGCAGGAGAAGAGGTTCCGGCGGATATGTGATGGGTTGGCCGGCTGAGCGAACCGAAATGCTCAGCCGGCCAAACGGGTTCAGTTGTCTCCTGACTGTCCTGGTACGCCAGCCGCCAGCCCGAAGTAAGCCGGCTCGGGAATTCGCTGGGCAGATGCAGGGGTCCGGACAGTTCCAGAAGTCCGGGAAGCTGCAAACGCCGAGTAGTCCGAGTTGCCATTATTCCGGACCGTTGCAGAAGCTGCGGGGGCCGTCCTGACATGATGGCGGGGAGCCGCCAAAGTTGCGGAGGCCGTACTGAGAAGAATGGTCGCCACGGCGGCGATGTGAACAATTTTATTAGACATCGACGTATCTCCTATTTGATCGCTGGCCCACATGGGGGTGCGGTGTCGGGAATGTCGGTAAGCCGACCGTTTTGTGCAAGGCACAATTTTGCGCTACTCGGTTATACTTCTTTTATTATTGAGATATATCAATAACTTAATCGCTATTCATAAATGCTGCATAGCAACATATGTAATTTTGCATGACGATCGTGACCGCTTGGACTCGCTTAACGAGTCTCGCAAGATGCGCCGCGTTGGATGCGAGGATTCTCAGGATGTGGGACAGCCCGGGATCCAACGGTCTTTGCCAGATTTGGGATGTATCGTGCCATGTTTGCAATTATCATCACGTCCGGCGAGCATGTGCGAGTGGAGACGCAGACATGACGGCTCAGCATCCGCCAGAAGACGTCATCATCGTCGACGATGATTCGGCTGTCCGGGAAACTCTGTCCATCGTGTTCACGCGGGCAGGATATCAGGTCGTCTGTTTTGCCGAGGGCAGTGCCTTTTTGGCGGTGGCCCGGAGCCGCACTCCCGCTTGCATAATTTTGGACGTGCACATTCCGGGCAAGTCGGGTCTCGACATCCTCAAGGAGCTCAATGCTCAGGACTACCCGACACCAATCTTCATCATGTCCGGCAAGGGCGACATCGCCATGGCGGTCGATGCGATCAAAAGCGGGGCGCTGGATTTCATCGAAAAGCCGTTCCGCGGCCGCGAGGTGCTGGCTCGGGTTCGCGAGGCCATCGATGCCACTCATCGTCGCTCCGCTCCAGGACGCGCGCCGATGAATTTCCCTGGCCGGGAGCCTCTGACGCGGCGTGAGCAGGACGTCCTTGCCTGCATTGTTGAGGGAGCCTCCAACAAAGACACGGCAGTGCGCCTGGGCATCAGCCCGCGCACGATCGAAGTCCATCGTGCAAGGATCATGGAAAAGCTCGGGGCCAAAAACGCGATCGACCTCATCCGGATCGTTATGAGCGAAGGCAGGCCACGGGTTTAGGCTTCGATCGGTACACAGGGCCGCCTTGATTTCAATTTAACGTTGGTCAGCTTTGCTTTGCCGCATTTGATCCACCACAGCGTCCTGAACACCAGGCCGCAGGAGTTCGGACCCTGTATCCAGTGCGACGCGAATCATCCGGGCCAATTCGGATCTGCGATAGGGCTTTGCGAGCAAGTGAACGCCGGGTTCGAGACGCCCGTGATGAATCATCGCGTTTTCCGTATAACCGGACGTGAAAAGTACCCGCAAGGGTGAGTGGCGCTTGGCGGCGTCTTCCGCCAATTGACGTCCATTCATCAACCCCGGCATCATCACGTCGGTGAACAACAGATCGAATTTGACACCATCATCGATCAACGCAAGCGCCTCGGCGGCATTGGCTACCGATAAAGTCGTGTATCCTAATCCCTCAATCTGTGCGGTAACGAAATCGAGCACCATTCGATCGTCCTCCACGATCAAGACCGTCTCCCGTCCTCCCTCGAGGCGCCTGGAAAGCTCTTGGATGGGAGGCAGGGCTGCCGACGTGGCGGAGCGCGGCAGATAGAGTTTGATCGACGTCCCATGGCCGACTTCGCTGTAGATTTTGACGTGACCACCGGATTGCTTGACGAAACCATACACCATGCTCAATCCGAGGCCGGTTCCCTTTCCGGTCTCCTTGGTAGAGAAGAACGGCTCGAAAACTCTTTCGCGAATGGCTTCCGGGATGCCGACACCGGTGTCGCTCACGGCAATCATCACATATTCGCCGGACCTCACATCAATGTTGGTTGCCGCGTAGCTCTCGTCGAGAAATACATTGGCGGTTTCCAGTGTCAGTTTGCCGCCATTGGGCATGGCATCGTGGGCATTGACGCCGAGATTAAGGATTGCGGTGACGAGTTGGGGGGAATCGATCAGAGCGGGCCACGCGCTCGGCTGCAGTCTCTGTTCGATCTCGATCTGCGCTCCCAGGGTCGGACGGAGCAGCTTTTCGGTTTCCGCCATCAACGCATTGATGTCGGTTTCTTTCGGCTGTAACGGCTGCTTGCGGGCGAAGGCCAGGAGACGGCCCGTCAGTTCGGCGCCACGATCCGCGGCCTCGCTGATCAGTTTGGCAATTGCCGCAATCTGTGGTTTGTCGGCGACCTCGTCTGCCAAAATGTCGATGGTGCCGGTGATAACTGTGAGCATGTTATTGAAGTCGTGCGCGATGCCGCCGGTAAGCTGGCCGACGGCTTCCATCTTCTGAGCTTGCCGAAGCTGATCTTCCCCCGCCTTTTTTTCGGTGACGTCTCGGAGAAATGCATTGATAACGTATCCATTGCCACGGCGAAGAGCCGTGAGGGAAATTTCGGTATCGATCACTTTTCCATCGCGCCGCAGCGTTGGCGCTTCAAAGCGGCGCCCGAGGATCCCGCTCTTTGCGTCCATGAGGAACTGCGCGAGGCGCCTGGCATGCTCCGCGCGATTGGCAGGTGGGACGATGAAATCGTGAATCTTCCGTCTGACGACCTCATTGCGCGGCCAACCAAACATCGCCTCTGCCTTGGGGCTCCAATCTATAATCGTGGCGGATTCATCTATTTGGAGGAAGGCATCCAGCGCCGTGTCGATGATGCCACGCGCCATCTCTTCGCTTTCAAGCAGCGCCAGCCGCGCCGCGTTTTTTCCGGTGATGTCGCGAACGACCGTGGCGACGCCGATGATCACTCCCGATACTGACTTCACGGGAGAAATGCTGAGCGAAACGTCGATCCGCCGTCCGTCTCTACTGATACGCACAGTCTCGTGATTCTCGATCTTTATTCCCCTTGCGACCTTCTCCAGGATTGAATGCACGTCGGAGCGAAGGTTCAGCGGAACGATAATGCCGACCGATTGGTTGATTGCTTCACTGGGCGTGTATCCGAACAGGCGCTCGGCGCCGGAATTCCAACCCGTAATGATGCCATCAAGCGTCTCAGTCACGATGGCGTCGCTTGACGATTCGATGGCCGCGATGAAAAGCTGTTCACGCTCCGCATAGCGTCGCAATTCGGCTTCGCCGCGCTTGCGCTCGCTGACATCAACGACCTGGCCGAGCACGAACAGTCCGTATGGTGTATTTATGGGGTACAGGCCGATCTCGATCTGAAATTGGGTATTGTCTTTACGGACCCCAAACACGTCGCAGTCCGCCCCCACGCGGCGCGCCTTTGATTCCAAAGCGAACTTGATTTGATGTTCGCGATGCTCAACACCAAGGCCGGCCGGAACGAGCATTTCGATCGGACGCCCCATCATCTCCTCGCGGCTATAGCCAAACAGCCGCTCGACCTCGGCATTGACGAGCACGATCGCACCGTTGCCGTCGATCATGATTTGGCCGTTTGGCGACCCCTCGACCGCCAGCCGGAACTTTTCTTCCGCGATCTGCCGTTCGTCGATTTCTTTCCGGAGCGCGAGCGTGTTGTCGCGCACACGGGCCGCCATGCCGGCGAAGGCGCGGGCAAGGACGCCGATCTCACCGACTGCGTCGGTTGGCACGGTCATCGTTTCCTCGCGGCCGAACGCTGCGACTGCGTTGGTCACCTGGACGAGCGGTTTCGTCAAGTCACGGGCGAGGAACATCGACAACAAAATTGCGACGATGACGGCAGCAAACCCGCCTAGCAAGCTGATGTCGCGAACGGAATATGCTGCCGCCATGAGAACCGAATACGGCAGGGTTTCGACGATCGTGACCCGCGGTCCCCCAGCAATCCTTACTGTGTTCCACCCCAGGCCGAAGCGTTCTCCGGCCCGATCCATTACGATACGCGGCGTCGTGTCGTCAGCCGACAGCAATTGCGCGAATTCCGGAAAATCATCCTGAATGCGTACCGGCTTGTCGAACTGGAACCCGAACTCCTTGGCGGGATCGGGGTGGAGAAGATAATCCCCCTGCGCATTCACAACAAATACCTGACCACCGCGGACCGGGTGGGACCGGATATGGTCGAGAACCGCCCGCATGCCGATGTCGATGCTCATAACGCCGAACACACGCCCGTCCGCCATATGTATGGGTATAGCCACCCGAAGCACCGGGATGCGGGGCGTGTTCGCTTCCCGGCGTTCCGGGCTGAGTTCGATCGGCGAGACGTGCACGTCACCAGCCGGCAATTCGATCGTCCGGCGGAAATAGTCCCACTCCGATTGGCTCTCCAATTGCGCATCCGGGACAATGCGAATCTCGCCTTTCGGCCCTGCACGTTCCACGCGTATGATTTCGCGGCCGTCGTCAGCCCCGATGAGACGGATCTCGAGGTAGTCGGGCCGCGGACTCATTTCCGACAGATAATCCTGGGCAATCCGCGCCCGCCACTCCGAATAAGTCAAACCATCCACCGGATCGGCACCGCCTCCAACCCGCGCGAGGACCATGTTTCTCATCGGGAGCGTAGCAACGATTCCCTGGACGAAGAAGCGCGCGCCGCGGCGCGAGGATTCAAGCTCGAGTGCGAGGAGGCGCGCATGGACGTCGAGTCGGTCCAATGTTCGCGGCAACGCGACCGCTGCGACGTTGTGATAGATTAACGTGCTGATCGACGTTGCTGCTAAAAGCACAAGGGCGACCATCGTAATCGCCAAACGGGTCGAAAGTTTCATGTGAAATCCCGTGTCCCGTCGCTCAGTGTACCGTTTAGCAATGGCGCGGCGAATCTCGGAGCCGCGCCGCGTGTTGCCTCAACGGGGGTTGCTGGCCGCTGCGGCAACAGAATGATGGCAAAAGTAATCGTAGAAATCATTAATCAACGGATAATCATGCTCGATTTTTCTTTCGGTTGGAAGCATCCTCAGATTAGAGTGCCGGGACCTGCTGCCCGGTTAAAGCGTCCATCCGTATGAATACGTAATTGAAGCTGCGCCAAGGGATTGGCCGAGTTCGGCCGGTGGATGATTGAAAACGCATCCCGACCCAAAAATGCGAGCGGCGCGGTCTTATCGACCACGCCGCCCGCCAGCAAAATCGTCTTCAAAATCGACTTAACGTCAGGCCGTCGCTTTGAGGTATTTGTTGAACCAGGCCAGCGTGCGCTCCCAGGAGAGCTCGGCTGCGGCTTTGTCGTAGCGAGGTGTCGTGTCATTGTGGAAGCCGTGGTTGGCGGCTTTGTA
>DATGVJ010000124.1:0-3438 GCA_035300505.1 Xanthobacteraceae bacterium | reverse complement strand
GCGATTGCGGACGCTGCGCGACCTGATTCGCGGATTGGGAGAAGACCTTGGAGTCGACCGAAACAATACCGACGGCGCAAGAAATGCCGACAAGCCATCTAGCGAGTTTCATATCAGCCACCACCTAGCGAGATTCATACCGGCCCACGGAATTATAGTTGATTATGATACAGGGAACCAGGGGTCGGACAGACGGCGTACGCCCAGCCGCCAGAGCAGGCAATCTCGGCCGGTTAATCTCGGCCCTACATTGCGTGCGATTGACGTTTCGGTCGGCTGATTCAGCGACTATAATCCCTCCATCAATAAAGGGAGGGGCTACCATGCCAAATGACGATCGGGCCGCGAGCCGCCGCAGATTTTTGCAATTCCTTGCCGCAAGCCCGCTGCTTGCTGCATCAGATTTTTCTGCCATTGCCGCTGAGACGCCGTCGCGTTTGCCCGATCCCATGATCTGGGCGCCGCGCAGTCTCGACAAGCTGATCACCTCGCCGAAGGAAGCGATCAACATCTTCGATCTTGAGGCGGTGGCGGCAAAAAACATGCCGCCCGCGCATTTCGGATACGTGGCAGGCGGCGTCAATGACGACGTCACGCTGCGCGCGAATCGCGAGGGTTTCCTTAAATTCCAGCTGCGGCCACGGCGCCTGGTCGATGTCAGCAAGGTGGACATGTCGACCGAGATTTTCGGCGTGAAGTACAACTCACCAATCTTCCTCTCGCCTTCCGGCAACCACCGGGGCTATCACCCCGACGGCGAGATCGGCGTTGCTCACGCGGCCAAGACCGGTGACCACCTGATGATACTTTCAACCGGCGCGACCACGTCGGTGAAGGACGTTATCGCCGCCCGCGGGCGGCCGATCTGGTCGCAGCTCTACCCGACCAACAAGTTCGAGATCGCCAAGCATCATGTGCAGAGCATGGAGGCCCAGGGCTCCATCGCGATTGCCGTGACAGTCGACAGCAACGGCCAAAGAGTCCAGGAACAGGCGATCCGTATGCGCAGACTTGATACGCGTGACTGCAAGGCCTGCCATGACGACACCAATCTCGCCACCCGCAATCGAAACAAGCCGATGTATGATGGCGTCGATTGGACCGGGATCACCAGCATCAATGCGTCGGCGCTGACCTGGGATTCCATCAAGCGGCTGCGCGATCTGACCAAACTCAAGATGGTGCTCAAGGGTATCATGGCCTGGGAAGACGCCAAGATTGCCGCCGAGGCCGGGATCGACGCCATCATTGTCTCGAACCACGGCGGCCGCGCCGACGACCACGGTCGTTCCACGATCGAAGCGCTGGGCGAGATCATCGAGGCCGCCGGATCAATGCCGGTGCTGGTTGACTCTGGCTTCCGCCGCGGCACTGACGTGGTCAAGGCAC
The DNA here is from genome assembly GCA_035300505.1 of Xanthobacteraceae bacterium. Lineage (GTDB taxonomy): Bacteria > Pseudomonadota > Alphaproteobacteria > Rhizobiales > Xanthobacteraceae > VAZQ01. Next base: position 2,049 of record DATGVJ010000124.1, on the reverse strand, counting down.
TCTGCATGGGAGCCAAGGCCGTCGGCGTCGGCCGGCCTTATCTCTGGGGACTGGGCGCCTTCGGGGAGCCCGGTGTCGAGCGCGCACTCGAATTATTGCGTCTTGAGACGCTCGCCGCCATGCAGCAGGTCGGCGCGCCGTCTCTCAAACACCTGGTGCCCACCATGGTGAAGCACGCCTGAGAGGAAAAGGCTGTCGTCCAATGCAAACGAGGGGACGGAAGTCTGCTGGCACGACCACAGCAGCTACCTGCGGACAAGAAGCCGAACCGGTGGTTTTGGAGAGGAGATGCTTAATGCAAAAAAAATGGGTGAAAGGCGCACCTTTTGCGAGTGCTGCGGCTGTTCTGGCCATTGCACTGCATCTCGGTGCGACGCCGGCCGCGCAGGCGGCCGAACCGTACAAGGCGCCGCGGACCTCGGATGGCAAAGTGGACTTGAACGGAATCTGGCAGACGATGAACACCGCAAATTGGGACCTGCAGGAACATGCGGCGCGCGCCGGACTCGTGGTCGCGCTGGGCGCGGTCGGCGCCGAACCCGGGGGGCTCGGTGTCGTGGAGGGCGGTGAGATCCCGTATCTCCCGGAAGCCGCGGCAAAAAAGAAGGCGAACTTTGAAAACCGGCTCTCCGACGATCCGGAAATCAAGTGCTATCTCCCCGGCGTCCCGCGGGCGACGTACATGCCCTATCCGTTCCAGATCGTTCAGACATCAAAGGACATCCTGATCGCCTACGAATATGCCGTGGCCACGCGCAAGATATATATGGGCAACGTGCCAGCAAACCCGGTCGACAGCTGGATGGGGCACTCCGTCGGCCACTGGGAGGGCGACACGCTGGTCGTCGACGTGACGCGTTTGAATGACCAGACCTGGTTCGACAGGGCCGGCAATTTTCACAGCGATGCGCTGCACGTGGTTGAGCGCTATACGTCGATGAGCCCCGATGCCCTCATGTACGAAGCCACTATCGAAGACCCCAAGGTGTTTTCGCGGCCCTGGAAGATCAGCATGCCGCTCTATCGCCGGTTAGAAAAGAACGCCCAGCTCTCGGAATTCAGGTGCGTGCCGTTCGTCGAAGAGCTTCTTTACGGGAAATACCGTAAGCAGGCAGACAAGTAATAGCCAGACAATTGAAAAGGAGGTTTCCATGAAAGGTCAACTCGTTACCTCAATGGGAAGTCTTTCCATTGTGATCGCAGTAGCGCTCTTGGCACCGGCATCCGCTGCCGACCAGCCCGGTTCTGTGCCGCGTTTGGCCGATGGTCGTCCAGATCTTCAGGGCGTATGGGACTACCGTACCATCACGCCTATGCAGCGCCCACCCGAACTGGGAACGAAGGCATTTTTCGCCTCAGATGAGGAAGCGGCGGCCTGGGAAAAGATTGAAAACCTCCGGCAAGATCGCGATGCAGAGGACGCCGAAGCGGGCACTCCTCCACCAGGATGGGCTGGCGGGGGCGGGGGAGTTGCCGGGAGAGCCGCCTACAACGAGTTCTGGTGGGACCGCGGCAACAATGTCGTCGGAACGAAACGAACGTCGCTGATCGTCGACCCGCCCGATGGCCGGTATCCCGCCATGACGCCCGAAGGACAGAAGCGAGCAGATGCCATTGCGGCGTCGCGCAACGACACTATTCTCGGCCGGCCCCACGCCGACTCGCATGAAGACCGGCCGCTGGCGGAGCGCTGCATCCTTGGCTTTAATTCCGGACCGCCGATGACCCCGGGCGCCTACAACAACAATGTCGAGTTGTTCCAGGGTCCCGGATTTGTCGCGATCGTCAACGAGATGATCCACGATACGCGGATCGTTCCGCTCGACGGACGTCCACATGGGAACGTCCCGCTTTGGCGGGGTGATTCTCGGGGCCACTGGGAGGGCGACACGCTGGTCGTTGAAACGATCAACTTCAAACGCGAGACAAGTTTCCCGAACTCCGGCCCGAACTTGCGCCTCATCGAGAAATTCACGCGTGTCGATGCCGACACACTCATGTACGAGTTCACCATCAATGATCCGAGCGTATGGACGCGGCCGTTCACCG